>NZ_AHCF03000003.1:1885000-2227500 GCF_000238275.3 Pseudoalteromonas undina | reverse complement strand
GCAAGATGACGTATACGGTGTGACACCTGCCCGGTGCCGGAAGGTTAATTGATGGGGTTATCTTCGGAGAAGCTCTTGATCGAAGCCCCGGTAAACGGCGGCCGTAACTATAACGGTCCTAAGGTAGCGAAATTCCTTGTCGGGTAAGTTCCGACCTGCACGAATGGTGTAACCATGGCCACGCTGTCTCCACCCGAGACTCAGTGAAATTGAAATCGCAGTGAAGATGCTGTGTACCCGCGGCTAGACGGAAAGACCCCGTGAACCTTTACTACAGCTTGGCACTGAACATTGAACCTACATGTGTAGGATAGGTGGGAGACTTTGAAGCAGAGACGCTAGTTTTTGTGGAGTCGTCCTTGAAATACCACCCTTGTAGTTTTGATGTTCTAACGTTGGCCCCTGAATCGGGGTTACGGACAGTGCCTGGTGGGTAGTTTGACTGGGGCGGTCTCCTCCCAAAGAGTAACGGAGGAGCACGAAGGTTGGCTAAGTACGGTCGGACATCGTACGGTTAGTGTAATGGTAGAAGCCAGCTTAACTGCGAGACAGACACGTCGAGCAGGTACGAAAGTAGGTCATAGTGATCCGGTGGTTCTGAATGGAAGGGCCATCGCTCAACGGATAAAAGGTACTCCGGGGATAACAGGCTGATACCGCCCAAGAGTTCATATCGACGGCGGTGTTTGGCACCTCGATGTCGGCTCATCACATCCTGGGGCTGAAGTCGGTCCCAAGGGTATGGCTGTTCGCCATTTAAAGTGGTACGCGAGCTGGGTTTAGAACGTCGTGAGACAGTTCGGTCCCTATCTGCCGTGGGCGTTTGAGAATTGAGAGGGGTTGCTCCTAGTACGAGAGGACCGGAGTGAACGAACCGCTGGTGTTCGGGTTGTCATGCCAATGGCATTGCCCGGTAGCTACGTTCGGAACTGATAAGCGCTGAAAGCATCTAAGCGCGAAGCAGGCCTCGAGATGAGTTCTCACTAGACTTTTAAAGTCTCTGAAGGGCCGTTGAAGACTACAACGTTGATAGGCAAGATGTGGAAGTGGTGTGAGCCATTAAGCTAACTTGTACTAATTACCCGTGAGGCTTAACCATACAACGCCAAACGCGTTTTATGTGATAGTGAAACAAGCGAAGAAGTTAATAGACTAAAGTAGATACTTGAAGACTTTATTATCAGAAATTCCAAATTTTAGTTAGTACGTAGCGATACGGACTGACACCAAATTTGCTTGGTGACAATAGCGTTTTGGACCCACCTGACCCCATGCCGAACTCAGTAGTGAAACGAAACAGCGCCGATGATAGTGTAGCATTTGTTATGTGAAAGTAGGACATTACCAGGCTCCAAATAAGAGAAAGCCCGATTCGAAAGAGTCGGGCTTTTTTACGTCTGCAGGAAAGTGAAAGTATTAGCCGTCAGCCGTCAGCTGCACAGCGTTAACCTGACCATCGTAGCGTGGGTTGAGTATCTAGAACCCCATGGGCAAAGTAGCGCACCGACTCTAAATACAAGCAAGCCTGATTCAAAAGAGTCGGGCTTTTTTACGTCTACAGGAAAGTGAAAACACAGGAGCAAGGTGTAGGGAAATAGTTGTGGTATAGGGAATAACTAGTTGGGAAAATTAATATATGGCTTTATGCGAATAAGTTACTAAGCTTGTGCGTAATTTGACTTGTTGCCTAACCAGCGTTGAATGAGAGGGTCTACATACTGAGGATATTGCTTCAACATCTGTTGTGCTATGGGTCTAACTTGATTTAAGGTTTGCTTATCTCTTGTTAAGTCTGCAATTTTAAATTCTGCTAAGCCGGTTTGTTTGGTCCCAAGAACTTCACCTGGGCCGCGTATTTCTAAATCACGTTCTGCGATAACAAATCCGTCGTTACTATCGCGCAGTACTCCTAACCGTTTCTGTGCGGTATGTGAAAGTGGTGCATGGTATAAAAGCACGCAGTGAGATGCCGTAGCTCCACGGCCTACGCGGCCACGTAGTTGGTGAAGCTGTGCTAAACCTAGGCGCTCAGGGTTTTCGATAATAATTAAACTCGCATTAGGCACATCAACCCCAACTTCGATCACGGTTGTTGCCACAAGTACATGAATGTTACCCGCTTTAAAGTCGCTCATAATGGCTTGCTTTTCCGTAGCTTTCATTCGCCCATGGACTAAGCCAATAGCAAGCTCAGGTAATGCTTCTTTTAGCTGTAATGCACTGTCTTCCGCTGCTTGGCATTGTAGTACTTCAGACTCGTCTATTAGTGTACATACCCAGTAAACCTGTCGACCTTGTTCGTTACAGGCAAGTTTTACGCGACTAATAATGTCATCTCGACGAGTATCAGGAATCGCAACTGTAGTGATAGGAGTCCGCCCAGGTGGTAATTCGTCAATCACCGAGGTTTCTAAGTCTGCATAGGCGGTCATTGCGAGCGTACGCGGTATTGGTGTTGCTGTCATTACTAGTTGATGTGGGTAACAATCAGCAAAGCGGCCTTTTTCACGCAGTGATAAACGTTGATGAACCCCAAAGCGGTGTTGCTCATCAATAATGATAAGTACAAGATTGTTAAATTTCACTTCATCTTGAAATAACGCATGGGTACCGATAATCATTTGCGCTTCACCTGAGGCGATCATTGCAAGTGTACTTACGCGCTCTTTACCTTTTGTTTTACCACCTAACCAAGCAACCGTTATTCCAAGGCTTTCAAACCAGCTAGAAAAGTTGATTCCGTGTTGCTCTGACAATATCTCTGTTGGCGCCATTAATGCGACCTGGTAGCCTTTTGCTATCGCAGTTAACGCGCTCAGTGCTGCGACTAGTGTTTTACCAGAGCCAACGTCCCCTTGGACAAGTCGCATCATAGGGTACGCATTTTGTAAATCCGCTTTTATTTCTGATACCACACGGCTTTGTGCATTGGTTGGCGCAAAGGGTAATTGTGCTAAAAATTGTGTTTCTAATGAATTAGTGGGCTCAAGTGCAACGGCTTTAACTTGTTGTCCCTGTTCTCTTACTTTTAATAAACTGAGATTTTGCGCCAGTAATTCTTCAAATACGAGTCGCTGCTGAGCTGGGTGAGTCCCTTGTTCAAGCGCACTTATATCAACATCATTAGGAGGGCGATGCAGTAATAATAACGCATCACTTAACGGTAGTTGCGATGGTTGCCATTGTTGGGGAAGTAGCTCTTCTACTGCATACTTTTGAAGTAATTCTATTGCCTGTTCACTCAACGCCCTAATAGAGAGCTGCTTTAACCCCTCGGTTGTTGAATAGACTGGCGTAAGTGTTGATGATGTTGGTTGTTGTTCAAAAGTGTCGCTAATACTGTATTCAGGATGACTCATTTCAAAGCCAATACGTCCGCGACGTATTTCGCCAAAGCAACGAATTATTTTGCCTGTGCTAAATGCATTTTTTTGTGCTGCGGTAAAATTAAAAAATCGTAGTGTTAACCTACCTGTACCATCATTTATTTGGCAAACCAGCATGCGCCGCTTTCCAAAGGTTATTTGACTGGTTTCAATGGTTGCTTGAACAGTTACGTGGCTATGAGGGGTCAACTCACTAATTGTATAAATACGGGTTCTGTCTTCATACCTAAGCGGCAAATGAAATAGCATGTCCTGTACTGTACTAATACCTAGCTTTAAAAGCCGTTCAGCCATTTTAGGACCAACGCCTTTAAGTTCTGTGATTGGGTATTGGCTTAAGCTAGGTTTAGACAATGTAGGCTCAATTATTATTATTTAGTAAGTTAAGTGTACTGATACACTGTATATGCATCAAGTATGTTTTAACGCCTGCCAAAACTGTTCATCAGCAACAATTTCGCCGTTTTCATCAAGAGCAGGGTAAGGTAGGTTTTTTTGTTTGCATTGCCTTGCAATAATTGGGTGGCAGCCTTCAAAGTACATTGGGTGCTTAATTTCTTCACTCAGCATATTTCTATTGTATAAACCAGCTAGATCACGTTGACGCTGCGCCTCAAATAAAATTAGGGCTGCTGCAACGGATACATTTAACGACTGCACCATGCCTTGCATTGGAATAATGATGTTTTGATCTGCATACTCTAAGGCTTGTGGAGAGATCCCCGTTTTTTCTTGACCGACAATAATTGCAGTCGGTTTAGTGTAATCAATTTCTCTGAAGTCGACAGCATCTTCACTTAAATGCGTAGCTAAAATTTGTACATCAGGATTATGAGCACGCATACTTGCAACGGCATCATCTATGTTTCTGTGAAGATGTGTGTCTAACCAGTTTTTACTACCACCAGAGGTATTATTGGTTAGCCACTTTTGTTTTTCTGGCCACACGGCATGCACATGATGACAACCAACGGCATCAGCCGTTCTAACAATTGCTGATAAGTTATGGTGTTTGTGTACGTCTTCTAAACACACGGTAAGGTCGGTTTGACGACGTGAAAGTACACTTTCGATTCTTTGGTAACGAGTTTGCTGCATTGGAGTCCTCTTTTTCGGCAAATTATACGAGATTTTTCACCTTAAGGCACCACTGTTCGACTAATCGGGTTTTGTAATGAGATCAGGGTTTCGGTTGATTGAATGGCTTCTATTGCCTGTATTTTATTGATTAGTACATCTTGTAGATGATCGATAGAGCGGGTCATTACTTTAATAAAAATACTGTAATTACCAGTGGTGTAATATGCTTCGACCACTTCCTCTAATGATTCTAATTTTATAAGTGTTTGCGGATAATCGCGCGCGTTGTTCAAATTAATACCAATAAAACAACACACATCGTAACCTAATTGCTTTGTATTAATGGTTAGTTGAGTACCTGTGATGATCCCTGCATGTTTCATTTTTTCGATTCGCACATGAATTGTTCCTGCGCTTACACTAAAGCGTTTTGCTAATTCAGCATAAGGTGTACGCGCATTATCCATTAATGCATGCAGAATCTGTTTATCAAGATTATCGATTTGATAATTTTCCATAGATTTAACCGTCTTTAATTATGGTATTAGTTGTTTTTATACCACTTTTTTAATGGTTTTAATATCGTAAAGCTATTTTTATTATGGGATATTGAATTAAATAGTTTAATTGTTACGATAACCTCATTGAAGCGTAATTTGCGCTAAGTAGTAAATACAATAACTGGGAATGAGGCCAATTATTATGAGTTCACATTATGTGCAGCAGCAGCAGCAAATAAGTAAAGTTAAGCAGTTCTTTTCGCAGCAATTAGAACAAAAACTGGGCTTAATTGAAGTTCAAGCGCCTATTTTGGCTAAAGTAGGCGACGGTACACAGGATAACTTAAGTGGGCACGAGAACGCCGTGGCTGTGAATATTAAAGCGATTGCAGATAGCCGTTACGAAGTGGTGCATTCTCTTGCTAAGTGGAAGCGTAAAACCTTGGGTGAATATGGCTTTTCACAAGGTGAGGGAATTTATACGCAAATGAAAGCGTTGCGACCCGATGAAGATTCACTAAGCCCAATCCATTCTGTTTATGTTGATCAATGGGATTGGGAGCAAGTTATTTGTGAAAGTACGCAGCGTTCTTTATCTACTCTCAAGCAAACGGTTGAAACAATTTACCAAGCTATTAAAGCCACTGAACAATATGTTAGTGCAAGCTTTGGCTTAAGAGCATTTTTGCCAGCTAAAATTACTTTTGTACACAGTGAAGAACTGCGTGAAATGTACCCTGACTTTAGCGCTAAGCAGCGTGAGAAAGCGATTGCTCAAGAATATGGTGCTGTGTTTTTAATTGGTATTGGCGGAGCATTAAGTGATGGTAAAATTCATGATGTGAGAGCGCCAGATTACGACGATTGGTCAACACCAACATGTGATCAGTATATGGGATTAAATGGCGATATTTTAGTATGGAATCCAATTCTTGAAGATGCTTTCGAAATATCATCTATGGGAATTCGAGTGAGCCCTGAAGTTTTGCAAGCTCAATTGGGAATTACCGGTGACGAAGACCGTTTAGAGTTTGATTGGCATAAAGCATTGTTAGAAAGTAAATTTCCTCAAACAATTGGTGGTGGTATTGGTCAGTCTCGCTTGGCTATGCTGTTATTACAAAAACAACACATAGGGCAAGTACAGGTAGGTGTGTGGCCAGCGCAAACCTATGACAGTGTAGACGGCTTACTATAAAGAGTAAGGGGCTGTTACTAACAGCCCCTTATAATTAAGTTTTAAACTCAATTTCTATTTTATTGTTTTCTAACTTAACATTACTTGGTGGAAAGTTGCGAGTTGTTTTAAGTAACTTGTTGAATATATGGATTTCCACTCCAGAATGTAAAACGGTATTTACGGTTAAAATGGCTTCATCGAGCATGGTATTTAGTTTTTGCTCTAAACTCGCTATCTGCTTTTCTAGTTGTTCAGCTTGTTGACTATGATGTATCTGAGTTGATCCAATCTTATTCATGAGCTCGCTTTTTTTATCAGCATCTTTAATTAAATCTGCTTTTTCTAATGCAGCTTGTAAGCTATCAACCTGTTCATTTGCAGCTGTTAATTCACTAAAATATTTATCAATATCTTTGGTCATTTGAGTAGCTGAAGCGGCTAAATTAATTGCCATTTTAGCCCCTGATTCGTTACCAATTTCTCCGGCAATTAGTTTAGTGGCATCTAAAATTTCACCTCCAAATAACTTTCCTTTAGGTAGTTCTGATTGACCAATTTGAATTATATTTTTTGCTTTCATTGAGCTGTGGCTGGCTTGGCGGTCAAGCAATATGCTGTTAGCTTCAATGTAGCAATATTGAGAGTGTGAGGCATGCACATCACCTGCGCAAATTATTCTGCAAGACAGTGATTTATCTTCAGGCTTTTGATGGCCAATCACCCCTTGTTTTACAAGTATATCGCCACCGGCGGTTAATTCTCCAGATTCGACTGTACCAAAAACGGTAATGTCACCTGTTGCATTTATCCTCATCCCTGGCTCTACATTTTTACTAACTATTACACTACCTTCAAAGTCGATATGGCCTGTTTTTACAGACACATCGTTAACAGTGAAAATATCGTCAACACGCATTCCGTTATTTATTTCAACAGGCACGCCGGCAATAGTTGAAAGTAATTCCATCGGGTTATTTTTTGATATTTCAGTACCCTCACCTGCAATTAGGGCATGAACTTGCCCTGGTTTGGCTGGTAAAACATCACCTATCACGGTAAATCCTTCTTGACCAGGAGTAGCTGGTTGCTGCTGGATTAGTAATTCACCCGGTTTAACACTTGCTAATTTACCAAAATCACGCATATCAACACTACCGTCTTCTTTTAATTTGGGTGCTTTAAGGCGGTCTTTTAAGGTTTTAACCATGGCTTTAAATTTGCTATCTTGGCCGTCAGTAGGTAAACGTCCCTTAGCAAGTGGCCCGCTAACTACAGAGCCCGGAGGAAGCTCAAATTGCTTTTGTAAAAGCTGCTCTAAAAATGCTTGTTTATAACCTCTAGCAACATGCGCTTTCACTAATTCTTTTTTAGCTTCATCAAAACTGAGTGTTGCGCCACCTTTGGCGAGAGTGAGCGTGCCAGTGGCTAGCATTTTATCATCGCTGATTTCAACGATTAAGGTTGCATCGTGGCGTGTTGCAACGACTAAGATTCGTTCAGTTGTTGCACTACTGAAATAGTTATTTATGGCGTCATGATCGATTTCACACTCGCTGTAAGGCGATTGTTCAATTGCTTCAATGATAAAAGCAGCACTGGTGGGTGCAGATTTACTCGTATCGAGCAATACATTGCCATTATGAGCAAGCTTAAACACAAGTTATCCTTTTCTACTACAAAAGTAAGGTTTAATAAAATAACGTGATTACAGAGTGCTAGAATTTTAGTTTTGAGTCAAGAATTCATCAAAGTGTAGCTATAGAATGGGATAAAAGCTATGAGCGGCGCTCATAGCTTATAGAGGTTAGTTTGTTGAAGGAAGTTCCATAATGCCGTCAATTTCTACTTGTACACCTTTAGGGAGTGCACGAACGCCAATAGCTGCACGCGCAGGGTAAGGCTGTTTAAAATATTGGCTCATAACTTCGTTCACAATGGCAAAGTTTGAAAGATCAGTAAGGTAAATATTAACTTTTACTAGGTCTTGAATAGAACCGCCAGCTTCCTCACAAACCGCACTGATATTTTTAAATACTTGATGTGTTTGCTCACTAAAGTCTTCAGAAATAACGTCCATTGTTTCTGGGACAAGTGGTATTTGCCCTGATAAATAAACAGCTGTACCCACTTTTACTGCTTGGCTATATGTACCAATTGCTGCAGGTGCTTTATCCGTTGATATAAATGCTTTATTCATGATGTTCCTATTTTATTTTTTACGATAGACTTTTTGTACATCGGGCATAACACGTATGCGGCGCATAATATTGGCGACATGAATACGGTTTTTAACTGTGATCCCTAAGTCTATCACGTATAAATTACTTTCTTTTTCATCGGTAGCTATTTCTACAATATTGGCCTGCGTAGTGGCGACCACATTGGTTAATTTAGCCAGCGCACCTTGGTGGTTAATGATTTCTACTCTTAAAGCCGCTATATATTCTTTTTCTGGATTATCATCCCATTTTACGACTAGGTATTTCGAACGATCATTTTCCCAACCACGAATATTTTTACACTCTTGGCGATGAACGGTTAAACCTTTACCTTGGCTAACATGGGCAGTAATAGCGTCTCCAGGTACAGGACGACAACATTTAGAATAATTAACCAACATGCCTTCGGTACCAATAATGGTTGCCTTGGCACGCTTTGCGATATCGTTTAAATCATCATTGTCGTTTTGTAATAAGCGTTTAGCAATCAGCATACTCATTAAGTTACCTGAGCCAATCTCTACTAGCAATTCTAAGGTAGAGGAAAGCTCATGCTCTTCAAGCACTCGGGTAATATTTTCAGCTGGCAGGTTATCAAATTTGTTTTCCCCTAGCGCTGAGTCAAGTAGGCGACGACCAAGTAATAACGCTTCTTCATGCTGTTGACTTTTAAGGTAGTTGCGTACGCCTAAGCGTGCTTTGCCAGTAACAATAAAGTTAAGCCATGTTGCGTTAGGGTGAGCGCCTGAACTGGTAATAATTTCTATTGTTTGCCCTGTATCAATGGCTTTACTTAAAGGATAAGGCTTGCGGTTAACACGTGCACCGACACAAGTATTACCTACATCAGTATGAACGGCATAAGCAAAATCAACCGCTGTTGCACCCATAGGAAGTTCAATAATCCGACCATCTGGGGTAAAGACATAAATTTCTTCTGGGAATAGCTCTGTTTTTACATTCTCTACAAATTCAAACGAGGAACCTGCGCTTTGTTGTAATTCCAATAAGCTTTGCATCCATTGGCGTGCGCGCTGTTGTGCAGTATGACCCGCATTATCACCCGACTTTTTATACATCCAGTGAGCTGCGACCCCTTTATCAGCCATGTGATCCATATCTAAAGTACGAATTTGAATTTCTACTGGAATACCATGCGGGCCAACTAAAGAAGTATGTAATGATTGGTAACCGTTAGTTTTTGGTACAGCAATATAGTCTTTAAAGCGGGTTTCAATTGGCTTATATAAGTTATGAGCTACACCAAGTACGCGATAACAGGTATCCATAGAGTCTACTGCAATACGAAATGCGTAAATATCCATGACTTCGTTAAACAGCAGCTCTTTGTTGAGCATTTTTTTATAAATACTGTATAGATGCTTTTCACGGCCTGATACGGTCGCTTTTATGCCAGATTCTTCAAGGCGAGCTTCAATTTCAGTTTGAATATTTGAAATAACTTCTTTGCGATTACCACGCGCTTTAGCCACTTCCGATTTAAGTGCACGATGACGCATAGGGTACAGTGCTTGAAAACCTAAATCTTCTAGCTCATTTTTTATATCATGAATACCTAAGCGATTAGCAATTGGTGCATAAATCTCAAGGGTTTCACGAGCAATACGGCGGCGTTTATCAGGACGAAGTGCGCCTAATGTGCGCATGTTGTGTGTTCTATCAGCTAGCTTGATTAAAATAACCCGAATATCTTGGGTCATTGCCATAATCATTTTTCGATAGTTCTCAGCTTGGAACTCTTTTTTATCTTTGAAGCTCAATTTATCAAGCTTGCTCACACCCTCTACGAGTTCTGCTACTGTTTCACCAAATATTTCAGCTAAATCTTGTTGGCTAAAATCGGTATCTTCAATCACATCATGCATGAGTGCTGCCATGAGCGTTTCATGGTCAAGATGCATGCTTGCTAATATTTGAGTGACTTCAACGGGGTGAGTAATGTAAGGCTCGCCACTTGAACGAGTTTGACCCTCATGAGCCTCTCGGGCTACCACGTAGGCTTTTTGAACTAGCTCAACATCGTCTGCTGGCAAGTATTTTGAGATTTTCTTTTTAAGACCTTCAAAAAGATACATTCACACTCCAATGTTCTCGTGAAGCAAATAAGTTAGGATAAGTTACGAATATACGATGAAAACAAAGGATTGCCAACGGCTATAGTTGAAAAACTATGCCGTTAGCTAAATCAGACCGGGCGGTTGATTATTGGTTGCCACCAACAATGGCAGCAACAGCAGCTAGTTCTGCCGCTTCTTGATGTTGTTGCTCTTCACGGTCAATAACATCCATTGAAGAATTATCAACTAAACCAAGTTCGATTTCACGTAAAGCAACAACTGTCGGCTTATCGTTCTCAGGATCCACTAGTGGATCTTTACCACCAACAGCAATTTGGCGGGCACGACGGGCCGCAACTAAAATTAAGTCAAAACGATTACCAATTGCATCTACTGCATCTTCAACTGTTACGCGAGCCATCTTAGCACTCCAAAATAATTTAAAAGCAAAGGCGTAGTTTACTGCACGCAGCAAGTTTCGCCAATAGCCAGTGGTTAATTTTTATCTATTTTAAGGCATGAACCGAAAATTAATCGTAATTTAGATTACTTGAGCAGCTCATTAATTAAAGTTTGATGACGTGTTGTTTGTGCTTTTAGCGTTAATCGCTGTGCAATTACTATGGTTTCTAAATCGCATAGAGCAGTATCAAAATCATCATTCACTACAACATAGTCGTATTCGTTGTAATGAGAGGTTTCTGATTGAGCTTGCGCCATTCGACCTGCAATAATTTCAGCAGAGTCTTGGCCGCGATTATTTAAACGTTGCTCTAGTTCTTGTTTTGATGGCGGAAGAATAAAGATAGTTTTTACGTCGTCCATTATTTCTCGAACTTGGCGAGCGCCTTGCCAGTCAATATCTAAAAATACATCAATACCTGCGGCGAGTTGCTCTTCAATCGCTTGCTTAGAAGTACCATAATAGTTATCAAATACTTGTGCCCATTCAAAAAAATCATCTTTGGCAATCAACGCTTTAAACTCATCAACTGATACAAAGTGGTAATGTTCTGCATTATTTTCACCAGGGCGCGGTGCGCGAGTGGTGTGCGATACCGATACTTTCATATCAGCATGCTTTTTAAGTAGTGCATTTATTAAGCTAGATTTACCTGCCCCAGAAGGTGCCGATAAAATGAATAAGTTTCCGCGAGAGTGTGCCATGATTTTTTACCTAAAATGAACAAGCACAGCCGTTAAAAAGGCCTGCCTTAATTTTACTATTGTACTTTATTTAATGAAGCTTACTCAACTGCTGCATACTTAGAGCAAATAGCCCGTGTCTAAGAGCATAGATACAGAGAGTTTGTGAAGGTGATTTTTACTCTCGCATAATGCAAAGACATGTGTTGCAACTTGCATGTTCAAGTGACGTAATTTTTTATTATTATTTAAATTCAATAGGTTAATATTTGGAATGAAGTCTGCATTAGTTAAGTTATGTAACTATAGAGGGCTTACGTATGAAATTAACCCATCTCGGAAAAGTTTGCTGTGTATTGTGGCCTTGCACCGTTTTTAGTCAGCCATTTGAGAATTGTCCAAGCCAGGCTTTTTTAATGCAAGATGCCAAAGCACAGTTATACGGTATAGACTTAGTATCGGCTAAGCCTACGGTGTTAGCCGCGACTTTAACGTTTGCTACTGAGGCAAACAATGAGAGCGTAAATGCCATTGGCTTTAATTATAAAGATCAGTATTTGTATGGCTTTAGTCGCCAAGCACCAAAAAGTGTGGTGCAAATAGACAGTAACTACCAAATGGCTCGCTTAAATATCACAGGGCTGCCAGATACTAACTTTTATGTAGGTGACATTCAGGTAACAGGCGATGCAGCAAACCAGCGCGTTTCATATTATGTTTATACTCCTCGGTTTGGCCTTTACGAAATCGATTTAAACTCAGATCTAACCGCTGAAATTACTGCACAGCTTTTACCTAATAGTGCTAACTGGAATTTAGGAATTTATGATTTTGCCTTTCATCCACAAAGTAATTTACTTTATGCAGTTGAATCAAATGGTGATTTGCATGAAATTAACGTTGCTAATAATACTTCTAAATTTATAACTCAGCTCGATATTGGTGATGATACGGGCGCATTTGGTGCTGCTTACTTTGACATTGACGGTCAGTTTTACTTTAGTAATAACAAAAGCGGAAAAATACATAAGGTTGATTTAAGTATTAGCCCCGTAGTTGACTACACACCAACAGCAAACGTATTTACCTCAGGACCTAAATCTAGTCAAAATGATGGTGCGCGATGCGCTATTGCAGAAGTTGCAGTTACCGATAGTTCTATCGATTTTGGTGATGCTCCTCGTCCATATAACACGAGTCTTGAGCAAAGTGGTGCTCGACACTTATTTGATCCTAGTAGTACTGGCAGTAATCTTATTTACTTGGGTGAAACGGTCGATGGTGAAAACATCAATACGAATGATGATTTAATCAAGAATCCCATAGATGACTCCGATGACGGGGTTAGTTTTGTAACCGCGATTGCTGCAGGGCAAGATAGCCAAATTATTGTTAACGCGTCAGCTGATAGCTTTTTATATGCTTGGTTTGACTGGGATCAAAATGGTGGCTTTAGTGAATCTGAGCGCATGGTAACTAAGTATCCGCTTAACAAAGGCGATAATAGTATTTTAGTTAGCGTACCGAGCAATGTTAAAGCAGGGCAAACATGGGCTCGCTTTCGAGTTACTGATGGCTCTGAGGCATCATTAATTACTGCCACGGGTGGGGTGCTAGGTGGCGAAGTGGAAGATTATCCAATAACCACATTTGCTAGCGCTGTTTATCCTGGTGAAAACGATTGGGTAACGCTTGCCTATGAAGATAAATGGCCGTTTTCAGGCGATTACGACTTTAATGATGTGGTTGTAAATTATCGTACTACGCAGCTGATTGAAGGAAGTAATGTGGTTGGCTATAAAATTGATGGTCAACTTGTTGGAGTGGGCGCAACTTATCACAATGGTTTTGCTGTAAGACTTACAGAAACTACTACTAGCACAACCAATACTATTTTAAGCAGTGAAATTGATGAGCAAAATATCATTTACACTATCAATGGAGAGCCGCAACTAGGCTCGCCATTAGAAGCAAACCGTGATCAGGCAATTTTGATTTTTATGCAAGATACTTGGCAACATATTACGAAGCAAGCTGGCTGCGATTACTTTAGAACCGAAAGCAATTGTGACGTAAACAGTAAAGTAACGTTTAGTATGACTATTCCATTAAAAGCAGCTAAAGCGCTAGCGAATGCACCTGGTACGCTACTCGACCCGTTCATTTTTGGTGCCGAAGGATTTTATCATGGTGACTTTTTAGTTGGTAAAAATGCAAGAAGCTGGGAAGTTCATCTAAAAAACCAAGCGCCAACAGAGGCTTTCGATAGTAGTTTATTCGCTGTTAATGGTGCAGATGATGCCACTCAGCAAGCCTCTGAGTTATTTTTTCAAACTGAAAATGGCCTTCCATGGGCGATTGAAGTCGGTATGCAGTGGCTACATCCACTTGAAGGGGTAGACATCACCAACGCTTATGATCGTTTTGCTAATTTTGCGCAGTCGTCAGGTCAGCAAGCGCCGCAGTGGTTCAACAGTTACAACGCACCGAGTGTGGTTGTTAAAGGAGAATAGTAATGAATAAATTAACCGTTATCTTATGCTCATTATCACTGTTAACAGCCTGCGGGGGCGGAGGCGATGAAAGTGCAGCACCTGCCCCGACTAATATAGCTCCACCAGTTGCTGATCCAGTAACAGCCGAGCCCCAAGGAATGGCAAACTTAGTTATCAATAATGACTTTAACTTATCAACAAAATTTAATTTAGCTATTGATGTAGCGCTTTCTAGAGGTGATGAAAGAGCGTATCTGAATATTTGTCAGAAAAAATCGAATGCAGAGCGAGCAGATTACAATAATTGCTTATTTAGAGCCCCTTTAACGCAAGGGGCACTCACAACTACCCTTGCGATGAGCAGACAAGATATAGAGCTAGTAGCGGAAATTTGGTTTTACGATACCAGCACCCAACCACTTGCTTTTACTTGGCAGTTTGATGCTCAAACACAAAACCAACTGTTTGAGATTAGATAACATCAGCTTATGTCGAATTCTGGTTAAGTTTTATCGGCTTAATTGATAAAACTCAAAGTTAAGATAAAGAATATACTCAGGTATATTCTTTTTTATTGTTAAAAGGGGCGTTCATGTTCAAGGTTATTTCGAGTAGGCGGTGTAATTCAAAAAGAGGTTATAGCATTGCTGTCATTACAGTAATTGCATTTATGCTAATTGTTGCCGCATTTAATCCGTGGCAATTTTATTACGCTGATTTATTAATATCCTTTCGGTTTCCTTTGTTAGCTGCTGCGTTGTTTTTTGCATTGTTACTGCTTGCGCTAAAAAAACTATGGCTAGGGGGAGTGATTGCGATTATTTGTATTATCAATTTAAGTTCACTGGTGCCGCTGCATTCATTAGAAGTCGTTCCCTCGAAGGCTGCGATAACAGTTAAGCAAATTAATCTAAATTACAATAATCCCTATGTAGACATGCATCTAAAAAACTTACAAAACCTGCAATGGGATGTGCTTGTTTTGCAAGAGTTTAGCGATTTAAACCGGCATTTACTCACGCCTTTTTTAAATAAAGCCAGTTTGTTTGGTTATCGCGAAGTCGAAGGGATCCCTTACGGGATTGTAGTTATTTCGCGTTTACCGATTATACACAGACAGCAAGTTAAATTAGATGGCGACCGATTAGGTTATATAAAGCTTAAGCTATTATTAGATAAGCACCCAATTACCGCTTTTATTGCCCACCCACCTTCACCTAGAACTGCTACTCATTGGCATAATCGTAATCGATTATTATCAGTAATTAACGAGGCGAGTACAAAAGAGATAGATCCTTGGTTTATTGCGGGAGATCTAAATATTGTTCCCTGGTCTGGCTATTTTAATTGGTCTAATGCCCAAAGTTGTTATGCAGCTGCAAATGCATATACCAGCTTTGCACCTACTGCAATAGAGCACACTTTAATGACGGGCTTGCCAATTGACCATTGTATTTTTAATCAAGAGTTTAATTTATCTTCTTTGGAAGTGAGTGAGTTTAAAGGAAGCGATCATAAAATATTAAGTTATACATTAAACTTAAAAAGTTAGATGAAGTATTTATTTTAGGCTAATACACAACAAGTAGCTTAAACGCTACTTGTTGTGTATTAGCAAAGTAATTATGGTGCAGTAGTAAATGTGGTTTTTAAATCATGTAATAAATGGCGTAAATTACGTTTATGCGGGAATAGCGTAAACGCGGCTGTTGTAATTGATAACGCTTTGAACTTTGAGCCTATTTCTCGATAATATTCACCGTAACATTCTAATATACGTGCTTGTGCTTTTATTTGTGCAATCATTCCAGCATCTCTTTTGCAGCGTGAAACAATTTCTTTCATCGCATTGAGCCTGTTTTTACGATTTGCGGTAATAGAGCCCGCTCTCATCAAGTAATCCATGGCTACGCGCGGCGAAAAAGCTACATCACCAATTCTTGCAAGCTTTAACCAGCAATCCCAATCACTTGCGCTGTTTAATATGTTATCAAATCGGCCGATATAATTAATGGCTGAACGTTTAACCATAACCGAAGAGGTACCAATCACATTGGCAAAAATAAGTAAGTCTATTGGCGATTTTAAGTTTTGGTATCCCATATCTTTCTTATCAACAAATTTTGAAAACTCAGGCCAAAAAGAAAAGCAATCCACAATAGGCTCATAATCTTCATTTACATGCATATAGTTAGTAAAGCTTAAAACACATTCGGGGTTTTCTTTCATATAACCTAATTGCTCATACAACTTATCATCACTCCAATAGTCGTCGGCATCTAAGAATGCAATATAGTCCCCTTTAGAAGCTGCAATAGCGCGGTTGCGTACATTAACTACACCGGTATTTTCTTGTTCTAAAATAACCAGCTGTGGAAATGTGTTCTGCGCTTTTCTCAACCAATCAACACTGCCATCGGTTGAGCCATCGTCTACAACGATAATTTCTAGACTGACATTTTTTTGAGCAATAACACTACTCAGTGCCTTTGCTAAATACTGTTTGCAATTGTAGTTTGGGATAATAACGCTTATTTCTATATTCATGAGCTGCACCCTGGCTTCTATTAATTAACTAGGTAAGTACTACGCAAGTTAAGCGCCAAGTATTTTTATAGCTTTGTGGGGTGTTTTTTGTCTAATGCTTTGCATTTTGCAATATATGTTCGCAAATTGACTTAAATCTTACCACTTTCAGTGCTTTTTAACCGGGCACAGTTCTTGCGAAATAACCATTAGAATCTTTTGGAGTATTTAGCATGAAACATATAGGTATTGTTGTACCAAGCTTCCATATCCCGTCGGAAACTTTTGTGGTCACAGAAATAAATGCACTTGTTAAAGCAGGGCATAAAGTAAGTGTTATTACCTTTGAAAATTTAAATACCAGTGCCAACCTTGATAGCAGTGTAAATGTAATTATTATTAAAAAGTCTTTTGGTGCTGCTGCTAAATTTGCAACTTTGAAACCGTTAGCAGCACTTAATGCTACCAAAATTGCTTTTCGCTTTACCTCAATCTCAGCCATGTCGCTTCTAGGGTATGGGTTAAACATCGCAGAAATAATTAAGCGGCACGGTATCTCCCATATACATTGTCACTTTATGCATGCACCGCTGGCATATTCGATTGTTGCTAGCAAAATTGCGGGTATCAGTGTCTCTTCAATCGGCCATGGTCATGATGTGTATGTAAACGATACCGATCTAAAACTTAAACTTTCGTTATGTGATTTCTCGGTTGCTGTGTGTAAAGACATGGCTCAAAAGCTAAGTAATTATAAGGTAGGAAAAGTTGAGCTATTGCATTGCGGTGTTGATTTAAGCTTATTTAGCTGCACTCCAAATCGACTTAATGAGTCAGTTAAACTGTTATTTATTGGACGCTTAGTTGAAAAAAAAGGACTGCAATTTCTATTACCCGCTATAAAAAAATTAAGTAAAAAATACGCAATATGCTTAGACATCGTTGGCGAAGGCCCATTAATGAATGATTTAAAATTTTTGTGTGAAGAGCTTGGGCTTGATAAAGATGTTCGCTTTTTGGGGCGTCGTACGCCTCTTTGGTTATCAAAAAATACCAGTAATTACTCGGCACTGGTTGCGCCATTTTGTGTATCTAGTAATGGTGACAGAGACACTGGGCCAGTAGTTCTTAAAGAAGCTATGGCAAGTGGTATTCCTGTGCTAACAACTAAGCTTATGGGGGCAAAAGAAATTGTAAATGATTCTGTTGGCTTTAAGTGTGAGCCTTCAAGCATTATTGGTTTAGAGACTATTTTAACTCAATTTTGTGAGCTTAATCCGTATGAACGATATGCCAAAGGTATCAATGCTAAGCGGTTGGTTGCAAATAAATTTAATGCCAGCTCACAAGCTAAAAAGCTGTCATCTTGGGTGCAAAACTCTTAAGGAATGAAGATGAACGGACTGAAGCAAATAGCCTATTTTGGATTATCAACATTATTGCTCAAAGGGCTTGGCTTTGCTTTACTCCCTATATCGACTCGTCTTTTAAGCCCTGCACAGTTTGGTGAACTTAATTTTTTAGTCTCTATTTCAGCCGTAATGTCTTTGTTGTTGTGCCTAGGCTTACCTGAACTGCTTTTTAAACAGCAAATGAAAAGCGTTGTTTGTAAGCAGGCTTTATTTAGGGATGCGTTGATTTTATGTAGTATGTTAAGCACTGCATTTGTAATTGCTGTTGTATTGTTTGCTGACCTATTGCTGAATTTATTACCTATCTTTGTTAACCAGATAGATCTGCAACTATTAGCCGTTAACTTGGCATTTTCGTCGGTATTGTCGATTGTATTTTGTTTTTTTAGGTATTACGAAATGGCTAAGCAGTTTTGCTATTTAGCTGTTTTACAAGGGGTAGGGCAAACTCTACTCACCATCGTCTTGCTATATCTAGGCTTTGGTGTAACCGGCGTTATGCTATCTGGTGTGGTAGCGAGTTTTATTGTACTGATATTGTCACTGTGGCAAATAGCACGCACGATTAATATTAGTTTTAAATGTATCGCATGGAATATTACGCCTAAGAATACGCTGTTTTTGTTAAGCATTATTATCTCTTCGCTCTTTGTGTACGCTAATAATGGCGCAGAAAACTGGTATATTGCAGCCAGTGTGGGCAAAGAAAAGCTCGCTCAATATTATGTCGCTCTGCAATTTGCAGTCATGACCTCGTTCACATTTGAGCCAATCAGAATGTGGTGGTTTTCACGCCGTTTTGACGAGTTAACCTCAAGCCGCAGTCACTATGTGTTTTTATGTGAATTAAGCCTCGAAATTGCGATTGCCCTTTGCAGCATCATGCTACTTGTAGCCCCGCACTTATTCACTCTCGTTTTACCACAAGGTTATTTACTTAATACGTGGCTATTACCCAGTTTAATACTCATTGTTGTGCTGAGGCACCATAGCGATTTACTTAATATTGGTTGTTATATTCATTATAACGGTTTGTTTGTGACTATTATTAATGCAGTGAGTGCTACAAGCGTATTAATTGCATTAAGTTTTTTAGTGCCAAAATGGGGAATATTAGGTGCGGTTGTATCGCTTGCGTTGGCGCAAATTTTAAAAACGCTACTGTTTGTAGCTATTAGTCAAAAGCTAGAGCATTTAGCATTTAAAGTACACAGTCTGCTCCCTAGCTGGCTGTGCTTTATTCTTGTGTTTTCGTTAAGTGTGACGCAAGTGTCTTACTACATTGTAGGACAGGTTGCTGTGTTGATATGTTTGTTTGCGGTGTTATTTAAAAAGTATAAACACCACATCACGGGAATATTGCAACGGCTTTTAGCAAGGAAGGCGCATGGTTAACTGGTATAAAGAGCATTACTTATTAATAAATGGCTTAGTGATAACGGCGCTTATTTTAAGCTTATATTCGTTATTTGGGCCCATAGCTGCTTTTGCCTTATTGTTGTTGCCATTTGCTGGTGTATTAGCCGTGCGTGTTAGTACTGTGTTTATCATCTTATTTATTTTATTTAGTTATTTTAGGATTCATGAGGCATTTGTGTTTTTAATGCCGCTTAAAATCCCTAAATTATTAGCGCTAGCCTCTTTACTGGCCATTTTCTGGCATTTATTTATTTCCAAAACATTAAAACCGCATTGGAGCTCAACCCATCTTATTTTTGTCATTTGGTTTGTGTGGCTTACCGTGTGTGTGTTTTCGGCTTCAAACCGTGGCGTTGCTATTGAGTATTGGTCTGGGGTGTTGGTTAAAGTTTTTATTATGGTGTTTGTGATCAGCTGGTGGTTAACGCGATTTTCTCACTTTAGTTACGTAAGACTAGGAATTATGATTTCTGGTGTGGCCATTGCGCTGGTGGCACTGAATAACAAAATTAATGGTGTGGGGCTAGTTGAGGGCACCCGAGTCACTATTTCTCGAGAGTATCGTTCACAACTGGGCGATCCTAATGATTTATCTTTAGTGCTGATGTTTCCTGTGTCTTTTTTAGCTGCTGAATTATTTAATACATACAACAATCCATATCGACGATTATTTGCAGGCGTTGGTTTAATTTTGGCTATTTCAGGAGTGATAGCTACGCAAAGCCGAGGCGGCCTATTAGGTATTGCTGCTATTTTGAGTTTCTTTTTATATCAAAAGGTAAAAAATCCAGTGGTTGTGGCTGCATGTGGGGCAGTTGCCATGCTTGCCATGATGGTCTTTGCGGGGATTTCAGATAGGCAAAGTGGTGGTGCTGCTGAAAGTGGAGTTGACGAGTCTGCTATGGGTCGAATATATGCTTGGCAAGCTGCAATAAACATGGCGCTTGCTAACCCTCTAACAGGAGTTGGGGTAAATAACTTCTTCGTAAACTATTACTTTTATAGCCCGCACTGGGATGGCAAGAACCATGCAGTGCATAGTACGTGGTTTCAGGTGCTTGGTGAAACAGGCTTTGTTGGTATATGTATTTTTTTACTGGTTATCGCCAGTATTTATCGCAGCTTGTCTCGAGTATTTTGCATTAATAAGCTTAACTTTAATCCTGAAGTGACAGTGAATGCTAATGCGCTAAAAGCCGGTTTAATTGGTTTTATGGTTGCAGGTACGTTTTTAACTCAAGCTTTTACGTGGCCTTTGTACATCATTTTGTCGCTGACCATTGCCCTAGAAAAGCTGACTATCGATAGTAATAAGGATTCGTCTTATGGTGACCCAACTAAAGTATTGGCTAAAAAATAGTAACAGCCCCTCGGCAAAACGTTTGTTTAAATTTGCAAAGTCGCTGCGTAATCCACAGCTACCCGTTATTCCTCTACTACACAGTGGGCTTTATCATCTGCACCACTTTATAAAGCAGTTTGTTCATGAACTGCTGAGAATATTTTATTACACCCCATTATTTAAAAGCCAAATTCAAGGCAGTAAAAAACGTTTATATTTATATTCGGGTATGCCTCAGGTAATTGGTAAATTAAGGGTTGAATGTAAAAACGATGTCAGGATCTCGGGGATCAGCACTTTGTGTGGCCGTGTAAGTAATGAGCGTGAGCCTCTATTAAGTATTGGTAATAATGTTGATATTGGCTGGCAAAATGCGTTTTCGGTAGGACGAAAAATTGTACTTGAAGATGATGTAAGACTTGCGGGACGTGTTTTTTTAGCAGGCTTTCCTGGTCACCCAATTGATTGTGAACGTCGTGCGAACGGCCAAAGTGATGACGAGAGTCAAATTGGCGATATTATTATTAAGCGTGGAGCATGGATTGGGACCGGTGTTACGGTACTTGCTGGAGTAACCATAGGTAAAGGAGCCATTATAGGGGCGGGCAGTGTGGTAACCAAAGATATTCCCGATTTTACTATTGCGGCAGGTAATCCGGCTAGAGTAGTTAAAAATATAGTGGAGTGAACGAATGAAATTTATTGTTTTTGCAGAAGATTGGGGGAGCCACCCTAGTAGTACTCAGCATTTATTTTCAGAGCTTGCAAAAAGACAGCAAGTGAATTGGGTTAATTCTGTAGGAATGCGTAAACCTAGCGTAAAGCTGCACGATATAAAACGTATTTTTAATAAATTTAAGCAGCTATTTCAACCCTCTAATAATAGTAAAATAGCCACGCCTAAAAATATGACGGTATATAAACTGCCTATTTTACCATGGCATGATAATCGCTTAGTGCGCTGTTATAACCGTTGGGTTTTCTCTCGTCATATTGGTGCTCATAAAACCAGTGAACCTATTGTATATTGGTTAAGTGTGCCAACGGCATGCTATCTGTTTGATAAAAGAGCTGCCGACTCGTTAATTTATTATTGTGGTGACGATTTTAGTGCGCTGGCTGGGGTTGATCCTGTGCTGATTGCGCCTTTTGAGCAGCAGCTGATTAAAAACGCAGATCTTATTTATGTGATCAGCGAGTTATTAAAAACTAAAATGCCTGCTAAAAAAACTAAGTTACTAACACATGGCGTGAGTTTTGATTTATTTACGAGTAATGTCGACAAAGCCGCAGAAATCAGCGCTATTAAAACCCCCATTATTGGCTTTTATGGCAGTATCAATACCTGGCTAGATATCCCTTTATTAATGGCGTTGGCTACTGCTAGGCCGCAATATCAATTGGTATTAGTTGGCGATATTACCACTCCCATTTCAGGGTTGTTGCAGTTTGAAAATGTAACGCATATTAGTGCGGTTGAGCATAAACGGTTGGTATCTTTCTCGGCTCATTGGGATGTATCTATTTTACCATTTGTTGATAATGAGCAAATTAGGGCTTGCGACCCGCTTAAATTAAAAGAATATTTAGCGGTAGGCAAACCGATAGTCGCAACCGATTTCGCGGCAGTGAATCATTATCACTCGCAAATTTTTATCGCTCAGTCACAGAATAACTTTATTGAAAAAATTGATCAGGCGTTGTCACTCAGTCAAGCAAAATTAAGTTTATTGCATGCAGTCCAAAAAAACATAGCGAAAGAGCATAGCTGGCCGGTAAAAGCACTCACTGTGATCAACGATCTACAAATATTAAATAATCCCTCCGATTAAACCATAACTATAATATTGGCGCGCCCTGTGCAACTACTCCATTAAAGAAGGCTATTTACGCTGTAAATTTTTATTTTGCAAATAGCCGCAAAGTTTCGCATAGCAATATGCAAATCAATGGGTAGCGAATATGTTAGTCAGAGAGCAAATAAAAAGATTACTTTATTTAGCTTTGTACGCTGTTTACACCAGGGCAAAGTTATTTGTTTTGCCGTTGCTGATTGTACCCGTAGTAGTGATTGTACTCGCGGCAACGTCACAAAAACAATATACAAACCACGCCACTATTCTTATAGAAGAATCGGCGCTGCTTAATCCCTATTTAGATGATTTGTCGTTCTCGTTTGATTTATCAAATAGGATGGCAGCTTTGCGCACCTTAGTGATCAGCCGCAAAGTTCTGATTGCCGTGGCAAAAGAAACCAATTTAGTACCAAAGGATGCATCCCCCGCCAAAATAGAAAAAATACATCAAGAGCTTTCACAGGCGCTTTCCTTATCATTGGTGGGAGACGAGCTAGTTCGGGTTAACTTTATTTGGCATGACCAAACCCAAATGAAGGCGGTGCTAGAAAAAGTGGTAGAGAAATTTATAGAAAGTTTATTAGCCCCAACGAAAGCATCACTGGATACCTCTGAGCAATTTTTTTATCAGCAACTGGTAAGTTTAAGAGAAGAGTTGGAGATTTCTGAGGCTTCATTGGCAAGCTTTAAAGCAAAAAACAGTAATACCTTACCCGCTGTTTTACACAGTAATAGGCAAACTTTCGATAAGTTATTAAGTGATCAACAACAAAAGTCCATTGTGCTCTCAGGCGCTAATGCCAAGCTTGAGGCACTTACTACAAAAATGGGTCAAGCAAACCCGATTCTCGGTCGTATAGAAGAGAAAATAATTACTGCAGAATCAGAGCTCAGTTTTTTAAAAACCCGCTATACCGATAAACACAGCAAAGTGGTTTCAAAAAAGCGCGAACTACTCAGCATTAGAGCGCGGCAACAAGCGTTAATTGAAAGTGGTAAAGGCCTTGATGCCACTAATATTGATCAGCTTTGGCAAATGGCTAATACCTTACCCAGTGGAAATGACAATGAAAGTAATGTGTTGGTGTCACAAATACTCGCTCTAGAAGAAGCTAAAAATAATGTTCTGCAGCATCAGCAAGAATACGACATGTTAGAAAAACAAGTCAATTCAGTAAGTGATCGCTTATTAGTAACCAGTGATATAGAAAAACAACTTAGAAAGCTCGAGCGTGACTACGATGTTAAACAGTCATTATACAAAGACATGTTAGGGCGTTACGAAATGGCAAAAGTGACAGGCAAGCTGGTTAAGTATGAAGGCCCTGACAAAGTTAAAACCATTGAGCGAGCTTATAGTCCTACTCAACCAATTAATACTTCACTCGTGGTGGCAATTATTATGGGTATTGTTTTAGGCATATTTACCAGTGTCACCTGTGTGTTTGTTGCTACCTTATTCGACAGTCATTTAAAAGATATTCAAACCATTGAAAAACTATCGTCACTAGACGTGGTTACCATTTTACCCATTGTTGGTCACAGCACTATACATGCTGGGGTTAGTCCATCAATGCACTTCCTTAGCGAGGGAAATTAACATGAACGTTTTACATTTAGTTCAACACTTTAAAATAGGTGGGCTGGAAAAAATGGCCGTGACTTTAATGCAAAAAAGTCGATTTGCAGACACTAGTATTATTGTTTCTTTGGAAGGGACAGAACGGGACGCAATAAATGAATGGCCAGCACTGTCAGCCTTTGAGCAAAAACTTATAAGCTTAAACAAAGCCCCTAAATTTGAACTAAGTGTAATTAAAAAGCTTAGTGAAATAATTAAAAAACATAATATTACAGTGATTCATAGCCATCACATTGGCCCAATGCTTTACGCTAGCCTCACCTGTTTAGTTAACCCGAGTGTTAAACACGTATCGACAATTCATGATGCGTGGTATTTAAAAAATTTTAAACAGCGAGTGATCACAAAGGTATTGAATAAGCTAACTAAAATCCATTGGGTGGCTGATGCAAACGTGGTCGCTAATGAGTTTTATAACGAAACTGCTATTAAAGCTGATAGTACTATTCTTAACGGCATTGATTTTCAGCAGTTTATAGATACAGATGACGCTACTGCACGGATTAAGCTTAACTTACCGCACGACAAAAAACTTATTGGCTGTTCTGCGCGTTTAGAGCCAGGTAAGGGTCATTTAGATTTAATTAAATTACTGCCCGCGCTACCCAAAGAGATTGAACTCGTATTTGCTGGTAATGGCAGTTTACGTTTTTCATTAATGAGTGCTGCAGTGTCACTAGGTGTGGTAGAGCGAGTACATTTTTTAGGAAATGTGCAGCATATGGAATTATTTTATTCTGCCATTAATGTGATGTGCTTGTACTCGCAACGAGAGGGCTTACCTCTATCTATTTTAGAGTCGATGGCATGTGGCAAAGTAATAGTGGCAACTGATGTCGGTGGCATTAGCGAAGTGGTCAGTAATGAGCAGGGTATTTTAGTAAAGCCTAATGATTCTTTTGGCTTAAAACTTGCCCTATTGAAAGCATTGGAAATGAAGCACGGGCAATGCATTCGAGAGTATATTCTCTCAATTGCGGATGCAAACACAATGAGTGAAGCCTATGACCATTTTTATAATGGTTTAGCTTCATAAGGGGATTACAATGACTTTTTTACTGATTACATTGGCGATTTTGATTGTGTTGGTATTGTACCATCATGTTGGTTACTTATTGTTATTAAAGCTTTTTAGTAACGATGAAGTAAACGTCGAATCAAGCGCTACCCTGCCAACAACGCGCTTTGGTATTTTAATGTGCGCCTACAACGAGCAAAAACATATTCGTGAAAAGCTCTATAACCTTGGCTCTATGTTATACAGCACAGAGCAGTATGCTATTCATATCTACCTTGATGGCTGTACAGACAAAACCTATGACGAGGCAATGATTGCTCAATCGCATCTTGCAAAGCAAAATGTAGTGTGCCATTTGCATTTTAATAAGATCAATAAAGGCAAGTCGTTTGGTGTTAATGAGTTAATAAAACTAACCAAGCCAAATTACGATGTATTGCTGTTCACCGATGTTAGTGCGTTACTGAGCGTTGATGTACTAAATAAAATTGATACTGATTTTAAAGACCCTCAGGTCAATGTGATCACTGGGGTTTATATATTAGATGACTTAGCCACCAAAGAGCAGCAACAGTATTGGCAATATCAAAATAAAGTAAAAAGTATGGAGTCATCATTAGGCGCTGTTATTGGCGTACCTGGTGCCATGTTTGCTATACGCGCCGAATATGCTCAGTTATTAGATGCGAGCACTATAAACGATGATTTTATTTTGTCGATGAAAGCACTTAATAAAGGTGGTAAAGCGCTAGTAAATAGCGAGATCAACATTGTTGAACGTGAATGCGATAAACAAAGCCATGATTACGCAAGAAGAGTAAGGTTAGGTGCTGGCAATTGGCAACAAATTAAAATGCTGTCTGAGCTATTTAATCCAAAATTAGGCTGGGTAAGCTTTAATTATATTTCGCACAAGGTATTACGTGGCATTATGCCCATTATACTGGTATTGATTTATGGATTACTAATTTTTCTGGCGGTTTTTTCTAACGTGTTTTTAGCCAAAGTAGCCTGTATTACATTAGCCGTTGTACATGGACTGGGTGCATTAAAACAGCTTTTGAGCATAAAGACTAAATGGCCGGTGATCGACAGTATTAACTATATTGTAGCGGCATACTTGTGTGCTTTTTGGGGGATTATTAAATTTGAACGCGGTGAATATAGTGAGCATTGGCAGCGCGTTCACCAAACTAAGCAGTCTAATAATCTTGTGATTAGAGCAGTAAAGCGCGGCATTGATATTTTAGGCTCCACTATTGGCCTAATTATTCTGTCTCCTGTAATGCTCATGGTTGCATTGGTGATTAAGTTCAGCTCTAAAGGACCAGTGTTGTTTAAACAGTTACGAGTAGGGCAGAGTGATGATGACTTTGTGGCACTTTTTAACGTATTAAAATTTCGCTCTATGGTGGTTGATGCTGAGGTTAAAAGTGGAGCGGTGTGGGCAAGTAAAGATGATCCGCGTATTACCTCGGTAGGGCGGTTTATTCGCAAAACAAGATTAGATGAATTACCACAATTATGGAATGTACTCATAGGCGATATGTCGCTGATAGGGCCACGTCCTGAACGACCTATTTTTTATTCCAAGCTTGAAAAAGATATTCCGTATTTTTGTCAGCGTACCTATGGCATAAAACCAGGCATATCTGGGTTAGCACAAGTGATGAATGGTTATGATGAAACTATTGATGATGCACGCAATAAAATTGGCTGGGATTACGCCTATATGTTGAGCACTTCATCAGCTCGTAGCTGGTGTTATATGGAATTGACTATTTTATTTAAAACATTGGTTGTTATTTTTACTGGTAAAGGCCAATAACCCGCTTCGCATAATGCAATTGCACACCCAAAAAGCAATTGCATTATGCACTTCTATTTCAAAAATCAATTAACAAATCATTAAAGTTAATATATTTCAGTGGTTTAAGTTTGGCATTCTTCTTGTAACTGTCTATTTGAGTTCATACTTTTAATAGGTAATTAAAATGAAAAATGTAGCCAACAAAACCGATCAAACCGTTATTACCATTCCTGATGACTTTTCAGGCTTTGCTGTCGATGAGCTAAAAGATCAGTTTGAGCTGCTCGTTGAGCAAGACTCGAATTTTGTTGTTTTAGACTTTTCTAAAACCGAATTTATCGACTCTTCAGGAATAGGTGCTATTGTTTTTCTATATAAAAGAATTGAAAAACATAGTAATAAGCTATCTTTACTTAATGTCACAGGACAACCGTTTAAGTTAATGAATTTATTAAGAGTGGATAAAACCATTCCATTTATTGACGCTGTGTAGAGGTTACCAGGGAGAGTTTTATGAAGGCGCGCATAGCAATTGTCATTTTCATATTTTTAGGTGGGTGTGCTTCTTGGCCGGATGAAGGACAAGGAGGTATGGCCGAAAAATACCAAAACTATCCATTAGATGATCAGCAGCTTGATGAAACATTTAATCAACCTGAGGGTATTGTTCGTAGTGAGTTTGAGCACTTAGAACTTAAGCTTGAATTATTAAAGTCGCAAGATATTAATGCCTGTATGCCAGCGCAGTTATTAAAAGCTCAAATTTATGAAAATCGTATCCGACGTTTAATTGCAGCCCAAATGTGGGAAGACGCGGAGCACGACTTATTAATTCATTATCATGGCCTTAATCAATTAGCTAATCACTTTGATACCGTTAGAAAGTTGACTAATTGCGCTGCATCGACTGATGAACAACCCGCTTTAGTTAATGTAAAAGAGCAAATAGCGGAGTTGTTAAATAGTGATAACCAATTTGCATTCAATGCCTTTGAAATAACCCCTAAATATGCCGTACGGGTTGCTCAAGCAGCCGATTTAATTAAACAATTAGAAAGTATTAGTATTTTGCTTATCGGGCATACTGACTCTGTAGGCAGTAAAAATAGTAATTATGAGCTGGCTTTAAAGCGCGCTGAAACTGTTAAGCATTGGCTGGGTGTTTATGGCGTGCCTACCTATAACATTACCACTTTAACCCAAGGCAGTTTAAAACCATTTAGCGAGTCGGAGCAAAGTGAGCAAAAACGCCATTCAGACCGCCGAGTTGAGGCTATTATATTAGATGCTAACGCGCAAAGTGAAAATAGCAAACAAGTAAAGTCACTAATGAATTGGACTAAAATTATTGAAAAGAAAAAGGAGTAATGTATGAGATTTATTTTTACTGTCTTCGTTTTTTTCTTTTTAATAACGAACTCTGCGTTTGCAGCGCAAGCCGATGAATCCATAGTACAAGCAGGTAATAAGCTGTTTTTATATGTGCCAGGGGAACTTGAATTTGAAACAACTTTTGAGGTCGACAAAAAAGGTCAAATTAATATACCTGAGGTGGGGCAGTTTCAGGTAGGTAATAAAACGGTTGCGCAAATAGAGGCAGAACTTAAACCTATTCTTGCAGAGTTGTTTGTTGCAATAGATGACTTTTATGTGGAGCTGAGAAGCAGAGATATATTTATTAATGTTTTAGGGTATGTGATCACACCCTCACAGGTGAGTATTCCCGATGATGGTAATATTCAAATGGTGATAGCTAAAGCAAATGGCCTAAGACCTGGCGCACAGCTCGATCGCTTACAAATAAGGCGCAAAGATGAAGTAATTGAATTTAATTACAAAGCATATTTAGACTCAGGCGACATAAATTTATTACCAAAGCTTAAAAGTGAAGATACTGTGTTTGTGCCTGTTTCTCCACTCCTTGGTAACGTACAAATTGATTTTGATGCACAAACGCTTAGTGCTACAGGGGATGCAAGCGACAACAGTGCCATTACTATGCTTGGTGAAGTGCACAACCCTGGTAGTTTTTCGTTTAAAGAAAATATGACGCTTCTAGATGCGCTGATGCGTGCGGAAGGGGTTACTCGCTATGCGGATGTAACTAAAATTAGAGTGATTGTTGATAAAGCTCCTGTTATTTTTGATTTAAAAGCATATTTAGATAAACCTACTGATAACAACATGCCGCTACTAAAAGCGGGATCAACCATATATGTGCCGATTATGGTGGATGATGTAAATACCACATCGCGCACGGTTTATATTATGGGTGAGGTACAAAAGCCCGGTGCCTATGAGGCTGCCGACAGTACTAACTTTTTAGACATTTTAGCAAATGCAGGGGGCCCAACGCGCTTTGCAGAAACACGGCAAATAAAAATATTAACCCCTGCTGGAGAGAGCATTCTTTTTGATTTACAGGGTTATAGTGAGGGATTAACCACCGCTAAAGTGCCCGATTTAAACCCCGGTGATGTAATATTTGTTCCTGAAAAAACAGATGTTAACGAAAAAAGCTGGTTAAAAATTCCGACAAAACGAGCGATTAAAATTATAGGCGCTATTCAATCTCCTGGTCGTTATGAGTGGAGTGATGAAATGGACTTTACTGATTTGTTAGCGCATGCTGGTGGCCCTACTAAAGGGGCTAACGTGAACGATATTAAAATTTTGCGAAATGGCGATGTCACCCAGCGATTTGATCTTGAAAAGTACACCATTACTAACGGTGAAATTGCGCTGCCGAGTTTAATTGCTGGCGATACTATTATTGTTGAAGAGTTACCAGTAGACCCCGGAGACAATAAATCGCAATGGATACGTCAAGAATCGAGCAAGTCTATTTATATCATGGGGCAAGTAGGTTCCCCTGGGCGCTATGCGTTCAATGACAATATGCATTTTATTGATATTTTGGCAGCAGCAGATGGTCCTAATGGTAGTGCGGATATTCGTAATATTAGAGTTACGCACCGTAATGGTAATCGCGCTCGAGTGAGCAAACTTGATTTAGCGATGTATTTTGAAACTGGTGATGAAACGTTATTTCCTCATGTGTCACCCGGCGACACAATATTTATTCCAGAAAAAGACAAAGATTGGTTACGTACCCCTAAAGAGCGTGTTGTTCGTATTATGGGAGCAGTGCAAAAGCCGGGTCGATATAACTTTGATGATACGATGTCTATTTTAGATGTGCTTGCTGAAGCTGGAGGGCCGTCAAGTTCAGCTCTCATTGACAAAATAGTGGTTGTGAACCATTCATGCTGTAAAGAACAATCTCGCGTGTTTAATCTTGAGGAATTTATAAAGTCTCCAAACTCGGCCAATATTCCGGTACTTAGAGCTGGGGATACGCTATATGTGCCCGATAAAGGTCAAGACCTAATTAGTCAATTTAAAGATAACTTCCTCGACTTTATAACCATAATTGCTTTGGTGATAAGCTTATGAACTTGATACCTGGGCAGTATCATGAACTAGAAACCATCTGTAACACCTTGATTGATGATGAAGCACGGTGCGTGACGTTTATTTCTTTGTACGGTGGCGAAGGTTCATCCACAGCCTGTATTAGTGTTGCTCAACGTTTAAAAAGTCAAAATAAGTCAGTACTCGTTATCGACCTTAACCCTATTAGTTCGTTTCGTTTAGACAAACAGCTGCCAACATTGACTAAGTTGTGGCGTTTTGATGATATTTCCTGTCAGCTCAGTGTTATGCCTTATCAAGGTATTGAAGTACTTACAATTCACAATTTAGAGTCAATTGATTCAGCAAAAAACAAACATGTTTTAAATGAAGCGGTACTGCGTTTAAAGCAAGAATATGATTATGTGTTGCTGGATATGTCGCCAGCATTAAAGTTAAATCGTAATAATGTACCACTGCATTCTTTAAGCTTATGTAGCGAGCTGACCTTGGTTACTATTGCGCTAGGTATTAATAATGAAGAGTCGTTATGTCAAGGCGTTGCAGAGCTTAAGCAAGCGGGTCATAGCAATATAAAGTTACTGGTAAGTCAACATAGCTTTGCTCCTTTAGGGGAGCGCATGCTACTGCTCTTACAACGACACTCTCCAAAATGGCCAAGGTTGTGCGCTTTTTTAACCAGCAAAATAAATAAACAAAAGTGGTTGTTTAAACATTACTGAGACTTTTATGGATATATTATTTGAGCGGCGTTTTGAATTATTATGGCCGACCTTAACTGAAATACGCCAAGTACTTAAGCATGTACTGGGCGCTTTATCGGTGACCAGAGATGAAGCGGATGCAGCAGGCTTAGTTGCAACCGAATACCTAACTAACTTAATTCGCCATAATGAGGGCGATGAGCAGCTTATAATGTTGCGTATTAACCAAATAAATCATGATACTTACCAATTAACTTTTATAGATGAACTTAAGCCTTATAATTTATTTAAACAAAACAACTCATCATGGACATTAGCATCGGATGAGTTGGTAGAAGGTGGGATGGGGGTCGAGCTTATTCGCCATTACTTTGCTGATGCTACCTATGACACGCGAGCAGGTAAAAACTATTTTTCTTTTCCTTTAACTAACATTGATAAGCGACCGAGTATTATTTATGTCGACGATGACATCACTCAGTTGGCATTAATGAGCGCCTACCTAAAAGATAAATTTAATGTCATCACCTGCGAAAACATAGAGGCTGGTTGGCAAGCTATTTTAACCTCTGATGCTAGTATATTGTTACTTGATCATAAACTTAAACAAGGAACGTGTGAGCCATTACTGGAAAAGCTTAATAAATCGAATTTAAAATCTCAGTTATCGGTGGTGATGTTAACTGGCGATGATAGCGAAGAAGTGATCAGTAAAATTAATCGATTAGGGGTTGATGATTACTTAATAAAACCAGTTAAAAAAAATAAGTTATTACAAAGCATAGAGCGAGTAACTCATCGATTTGCATACTTGTCCTATCAAAGTACATTCGGATTAACACCTTCTAAAGTGCTTTTAGGGCATGGTAAAACAGCGCATATTTTTGGCTCTATTAGTGTGGGTAATGGCGGTGACTTTTTTATGCCAATTAATGATGAAGGTACTGCTTTTATACTCGGTGATATGATGGGCCATGGCTTACAAGCGCTCAAAGAAAGCTTTGCTATAAAAGGTTTTATAAGTGGCTTTTTAGCGACCGGGTTAGCGTATCAAGAAATGCTCGTTGCGCTGAATAATGCGCTTTATAAACAGCAATTATGTAAATCAAGCTTAGTCACTTTAATGATTTGTTTTTTAGAAAATAATAAGTTGTATTGGCTCAATGCTGGCCATCCCGCACCGGTTATTATCAGTAAAAATGGTGAGCTATCTCAGCTAAATGGTACCGGACCATTGCTTGGGCTGTCTAATGATCATCAATATACTTTATATGAAGCCAAGCTCGATAATGTTGAACATATTATACTTTACACTGATGGTTGGACGGATAACCGCTTTACCGATAAAGACGAAATGACCGAATTAAAAAAAATCATCCCTATGCAAAGCTCCTCAGCAGAGGATTTTGCACACTCGTTATGGAAAAATTCACAGGTTGCGCTTTCTAAAGAAGTGGATGATGCCTCATTAATAATCATCAATTGAATTTGATTTAATTAACTATGTATAGTTAACTTAATATCCATAAGTTAATATTTTTTCTCTAAATAATTCTTAGCGAGTCGCTAAAAGGAATGGGATTATGCCACCAACAATACTGATTGTAGAAGACACTCAGTCGCTTGCTATGATGTATCAGTCTTATCTTTTACCGACAGGTGTAAACACACTGGTGGCAAATGATGGGGCAACCGCTCTTGATATTATTAATAAAATAAAACCCGACCTGATAGTGCTTGATGTCATGTTACCCGACATGAACGGGCTAGATATTCTAGCTCAGCTAGAACCTGATAATTTTCCGCAAGTTGTTGTATTAACTGGGCATGCTACCAAAGAAATGGCGATTCAAGCGATTAAGTTAGGCGCTAGTGATTTTTTAGAAAAGCCTGTAGAGGCAGAACGTTTTCGTATAACTATTAACAACACTCTCAAAATAAAAAATTTAAAACAAACGGTTACCAAGTATAAAAATATTTATGAAAATGGCCGTTACTTTGACTTGATTGGTAGCTCCAAGCAAATGCAATCGGTGTATCAAGTTATTAGCTCTGCTGCAGCGAGTAAAGCCACAGTCTTTATTACCGGTGAAAGTGGTACTGGCAAAGAGCTTTGTGCACGGGCAGTTCATCAAGCCTCTAATCGTGCCGACAAGCCCTTTGTTGCACTTAATTGTGCTGCTATCCCCAAAGATTTGATTGAAAGTGAAATATTTGGCCATTTAAAAGGTGCCTTTACTGGAGCAATTGCAAACCGATTAGGTGCTGCAGGGCAGGCGGATGGGGGGACATTGTTTTTAGATGAGTTATGTGAAATGGATATTAATTTACAAAGTAAATTACTTCGTTTTATTCAAACAGGTACTTATCAACAAGTCGGTAGCGAAAAACAAGTTAAGGTTGATGTGAGATTTGTTTGTGCAACCAATAGAAACCCGCTTGCTGAGGTTGAGGCAGGTCGATTTAGAGAAGATTTATATTACAGGCTGCATGTTATTCCTATTGAGCTGCCACCACTTAGAGAGCGCGGCAGAGATATTATCGAAATAGCGCAAGCGCTATTTATTAAAATAGCCAAGGAAGAGCAACATCCTTATAAAGGGATAACCGATGATGTGAAGCACTTTTTAGCACAATACGATTGGCCTGGTAATGTTAGGCAGCTGGAAAATGTGATCCGTAATATTTTAGTGCTTAACCCACAAGAGTGGATTGATGTATCTATGCTACCAGCATTGCCACAAAGCCCGCAAAAAGAGTCAGGTAACGAGGGGCTGGTTAAAGAGCAACATACATCGTTACCAGTTCAAGAGTTTGAAGAGTTACCGCAGGTTGAAAGTGAGGTTAAGGCTTTGTGGATCGCCGAAAAAGAATATATAGAGCGGGTCATAAAAATATGCGCAACTAATATTCCCAAAGCTGCCGCTCTTTTAGATGTAAGCCCTTCAACCCTGTACCGAAAAATTAAAGGGTGGGAAGAAAATTTATAATATTGTTTTTGCTGTATAAGCACTTTGCAGCAAGTTAAATTGTTTTTTACCTGAAAAACGCTCCTTAAGCATAGTGTATGCTGAGTGTGCTATTTCACTTTTTTGCATTGTAGATAAGGTGAGTAATGCTTCTATCGATTGTTGGCACTCTAGTGTATTTGCTGATTTCATTAAAAAGCCATTAACCCCATTGTTTATAATGCTAGGAATAGCACCCACAGGGCTGCTAATAACTATTTTATAATTCGCCATACTTTCTAAAAGCGTCATAGGAAGCCCTTCTTCTCTTGAGCAAATAAGTAGGGCATCTAAATGTTGCCAAATATCATCTCGGGGTGTTAAACCATGGTAATTAAGGTTGTTTAGCTGTGGAATACGATCACGCATTGGGCCATCACCAAAAAGGTGAAACTGCACCTGCTTATTAGTCTGCATACTTTCAGCTAACTCATAAAATATATCAGGGCCTTTTTCATAAGATAAGCGCCCAACAAACCCGATTCTAAGTAACGGTTGTGCAAAATCAGTGCTGGGAGGTTTGGTTATTGCTATGAAGTTTTCCAGTAATTGGGCGTTTTTTATTGTTTTACTAATTTTTTCAGATACCGCAAAGTTGGTTGATAATCGACTAAGCCATAAATCTAGTCTGTTATAAAGCCACATCTTTCCTTTGCCAGTTTCCCCCGCGTGATAGGTACTAACACAATGCTTATTTGTGATTTTACAAACTAAACGCCCTAAAATACCGGCTTTGTATCCATGGGTGTGAATAACTGTATTGCGATCGTAACTGTGAAACCGCTTGATTAAACTAATGAGTGTACCTTGCAGAAAATTATACTGTATGCTTTGCTTATCAAGTAACTCGTAAAACTCATTATTCCCATGATTTTTATAAAATAAAATTGAACAACTAACCTGATTTTTGTGAAGCAGCTTGTATAACTCTATAATATGAGTTTCAATACCACCAATCATTGAAGAGTCTACAAACAATATAATCTGATTATTCACAATGAGCTCCAAAAGAAAATTATGATAGATACATCTGTAATAGAACAACTAAAGTATGATGTTGGTGATAGTATGGCCATTGAACTGATAAACGTTTTTGTTGATGAGTCTAAAAAGTTAGTGGCGCAAATGCTTTCCTCAACCGATGCCGCAGAAATTGAACTGTGCGCTCATAGCTTAAAAAGTAGCGGTTATAGTTTTGGTGCAACAAGATTAGCGCAAACGTGCCAGCTTATTGAGCAGCAAGTTAAGGTTAATGGCTTAGACACCGAGGTTGTAACCCTCTTAAAGTTAGCTGATGCACAAAGTAAAAAAACCTTCGAACATATGAGAGAACTTACCCAAAATCATTAAGCGTGTTTTTCAGTATTAAAAGAGCTTTTTAATAACTCTGAAAATACATTTTTTAGTTCATTAATATTATGTAAATGCTTGCCTGCTTCCTCACACTTCTCTCCCTGTTGTAAAATTTCAATAATGGCAGAAGGAGAAATACTTAAATCGTATACTTTAGTGCCGAGCTTCTTTTGTAACCAGTCAATGCCGGCAATTTTTGTATGTTGCATCACGCTGCTTTCTTTCGCTGTGTTTTCAATAAATACTCTACACGCAGAGGTTTTATTTATTGCTTCAGTGATTTCTGTAATTAAAAAAGCAGGCATTACGCTAGTAATAATACTACCTGGGCCAATGATTATTAAATCGGCATCTAAAATAGCCTCAATAGTACCTGTTGCTGGCGGTACTGCTTTTGATAAGTAAACGGTGCTTGGTAGCTCGTTTAAGGCATCAATCGCGCATTCACCAAATATTTTCTCACCATTGTTTAGCTCAGCTACTAAATCTGTGGGTAAATCAGACATAGGCAACACAGTCTCTTTGTTACCAAGCAAATGGTTAAAAGCAGCAATAGCTTCAGTGGGAGACTGTGTTTGCTGGATTAACCCCAGCAGTGTTAAATTTCCTAAGCAATGACCCGCCATATCACCATGAGTAAACCTATGTTCATACATAGCCTGGGCTTGGGTACCTTCACCGGCAAGTTGAACACAGCAGCGCCTTATATCACCTAAAGCGATACAATTTTGCTCCTCTCTAATGCGTCCAGTGCTACCACCATTATCGGTAGTTGCTACAATCGCTGTTAGGTGGCTACATAAGGGTTTTATCGCACTTAATACTTGCGCTAATCCGTGACCCCCACCAATACACACTATCTTCATAGCTATGCCTTAATGTATTTATTTATATTAATAAAGCAGAAATCATTCCATCGTGCCAAAAAAATAACTCAATGATTTATATTAAATTTTGTTCTATATTTATTAGTCATAACATCGATTTTGGTATTTTTTGCAAAACGCGATGCATTTTAGCTGAGGGAATGGGTATGCAACGTAATGAATTAATGACTCTTACGGAACTACAGAAGCAGTTAGCGTTATTGCACCAGTGTGATGATGAAATTGATATTTTAGCCACTATGTCAGCTTTACTACAGCCATTGCTTCAATACCAAGACTGCATAGTTTTAAAGAAAACACATCATCATTTTTTAACTATCGGCACAACTAATATCGATTTTTATGAGAAAACATGGCCACCATGTGCTGCATTTATTCAGGCTCTAAAAAAAGGTTACTCATATAGTTGCAATCCCTTGCCAGAACAATTATTTGCTTTATCAGAAGAGGTGAATAACCAGAACAAAAAGACAGCGTTGTTAATCGGGATTGATACGGGTAAAGAGCAGTGCTTATTTATTTTCACCCATGTGATCAATAATGTTAACCATAATATTTTGGCTTCACACTCAATAATTTTGTTTCTTCAGCAAGTATTTCACGCTTTTCTTCAATTAAATAAGTTACATGCGCAAACCCATCAATCTGTTTTACTACTTGATAAGTTTTCTCAGCTTTCTACTTTATTTAAAGAATTAGCCAGTGAGTGGTTTTGGCGAACCGAGCCAGATATGACCTTTACCAGCGTTAACAATTTAGAAAGAGAAGATAATACCTATGCTCAAATATTTATTAATAAAACCATTGAATCTTTGCGTACTAAAAATGAGCAAAAAAACACGCTGAAATGGCAAGCTTTTGCTGCGCTAGTCGCTGAGCATGAGGATTTTAATGGTTTTGAATTTGAGGTTAAGGCCCCGATACCTTTGTGGGTATCGCTCAATGGTAAGTCGCAATTTGACGAAAACGGAAATTTCATTGGCTATTTAGGTATTGCCAAAGATATCACAGTCTCAAAAGAGCGAGAGACTGCACTTGAAAATGAAAAGCTTAAAGCTGAGGAAGCCAGTAAAACAAAAACAAAATTTTTAACCATCATGTCGCATGAAATAAGGACCCCCATGAATGCGATTATGGGGATGATAGAGTTATTAATAGATACCGATTTAACTCAAGAGCAACGCCAATGGTTGAATTATGCAAACTCTAGTGCTGATATTCTTTATGGATTAATTACCGACGTATTAGATTTTTCAAAAATTGAATCAGGGACTGTATTAATCGCCAATAAACCGCTAAATGTAAAGCTGCTTATTGAGAATATCGTTGGGCAATTGCATATTATTGAAGACAGTGAAGATATTATTTTTTCAGTTTCGATTAATGACGATATCCCTACCTATATTATGGGTGATGAATTTAGGCTGGGGCAGATACTATTTAATCTCATTGGCAACGCATTCAAGTTTACTCACTCAGGACATATTGCATTATGTGCAAATATTGTAGATGACAAACTAAAATTTACTATCGAAGATTCAGGGTTGGGCATTGCAAAGAAAGATCTAAGCTTTATATTTCAGCCGTTTCGACAAGTTAACGAAGGTATAAACAGAAAAAATGAAGGAGTAGGGTTAGGCCTCAGTATTTCAAAAAATCTAATTGAACTTATGGGGGGCTCTATTAATGTTGAAACGCAGTTAGGGCTAGGTAGTACGTTTACTATTTTACTGCCATTTAAAGAAGCGATTATTGATGAAATTAAACCCGAGTTTTCATCAAAACAGCCTGTACTATCAGTTCTGGTTGCTGAAGATAATAAAACCAATCAAGTGCTTATTAAGGCGTTTTTACAAAAGCTAAATCACAAAGTCACGATTGCAAATGATGGAGTGGAAGCAATTGAGTTTATGAAACTCAAACATTTTGATTTAATTTTAATGGACATCATGATGCCGACCATGGATGGACTAAGCGCCACGCAGCATATTCGTCATGAGCTGTTAAGTGATATTCCTATTTTTGCACTAACCGCAAATGCTTCAACCGATGACAAGGCATCATGTTTTAAAGTTGGTGTTAATAAAGTGCTTACCAAGCCTATTAAGTTTGAAACCTTAAAAGCGTCTTTAAGTACGCTTTTATAGCCGGTAATAAAAAAGGCCATAATTAGGAATAATCATGGCCTTTTCTAACGTTATAGTTTGTTATTCAATATTCTAGATCTGTTTGTTTGTAAATTCACTAATCCCTTTGATGGTGGTGATTTCTTGTTTTTTTATAGTTTTTATTTTATTTTGTCACCATTTTTGTCACCATTACATCTCCCGCTTTCATCGTTACTCTATTGTTTATAACCTCAAACCAGTGACTTCCTTAGTGTTTTACATATACAATAAATCAATGACTTAAAATGACAAAAATGACAAAATTGTCTATAGGCTAGTTTTAAATTGACATTAATCTCATAAGATATGATTGACAGGGGAAGGATTAGATGAAAACGATATTGTTTTTTAACAATAAAGGAGGTGTCGGAAAAACTACTCTGGCATGTAATTTAGTCTCATACTTGAATATTTATCTAGGTAAACGAGTATTACTTGTTGATGCGGATCCCCAATGCAACTCTACCCAAATGATTTTAGGGGATGATATATGTGAAGATATTTATTTCAGAGACACCCCAAAATATGACACTCTTTATACAGCATTAAAGCCACTGGAAAATGGTGAGCCTAGGATTAATACAAACATCACTCCTATTCTTGGAACAAGTAATTATTTTCAAACAGATATAATTCCGGGCCATCCGAGTATGTCAATTATTGAAGATAGGTTAAGTGAGGCATGGGGGACATTAAGAGCGCGGCAAATGGGTGGAGTTAGGATAACTAACTGGTGTCATCATTTAACTAAAAGTTTTGAAAATAAATATGACTATATTGTTTTTGATGTGGGCCCATCATTAGGTGCCTTAAACCGTTCAATTATTTTGGAAAGCGATTATATAGTCACTCCATTTGGCTGCGATATATTTAGCTTGCTTGGTATAAAAAACATAGCTGGGTGGATTAACAACTGGAACAAGGATTATAAGAAAACAATTTATGACATCATTGAGGATGGTAAAGAAAATGATCTAGATGCATTTAATATAATTAAAGATACATCTGATAAATTTAGGTTTGCAGGATTTTCCGTTCAACAATATGTCAAAAGAAGTTTCAAAACAGGACATCGTCCCGTCAAAGCTTACGATGAAGTGATGAAGCAAATCCCAGATACATTTAATACTTCTATGAAAGACTTCCTAGTAAAAGGTAAAAATATTAATTTTGAATTAGGTCATATACCATACGTAAATAGCTTAGTACCGTTATCTCAAACAAATAAATCACCAATACATCAACTTGATAGCTCTAAGGGGATTGTTGGAGCCCAAAATAAACAAGTCAAATCATATAGTGAGCTAATGAATGATATTTGCCACAAGCTAATTGAGAATATAGGTGATGAATTATGATTGATTGGCCAGCCAGTTTAGTTCGTGAGATAGGCAGGAGAAGAGCATTTGTTTTTTTAGGTGCAGGAGTTTCTGCTTCTGCAATACATACTGATGGCGATGCTCCGCAAACTTGGCTGCAATTTATGAATATGGCAAGTCAATTAATTACTGATAATATACTTAAAGATGAAGTTGAAGAGTTAATTGGGCAAAAAAAATATCTACTAGCACTTCAAGCTATAAAAAATAGCGCAAATCCAGCAGAATATGATGCGTTGATGAACCAAAGCTTTAATAACCCTAAGTTTAAAGCTAGCAAGTTACATGAGCATATTTTAGATTTAGACTTAGAGATAGTTGTTACCACTAACTTTGATAAGATTTACGAAAGTTACTGCCATCACACCGCTAATGATGGATATAGAGTATTAACATATAAATCTGAAGATCTTGGTGACTTATTGAGATCCGATACGAGATTGATAATTAAAGCCCACGGTTGTATAAACGATTCTCGCTCTATGATTTTTACGAAAGCACAATATCATAGTGCTAAAAAGAACCACCCTCAGTTTTATGAATTACTCAAAGCTATTTTCCTTACTCATACATGTGTGTTTATTGGATGTAGCATGGATGACCCAGATATATTATTAGCATTAGAAGAAGTAAAAGTTACCTCTTCTAGTACTTTCCCTCATTATGTGATCACTAAAAAAGATGCTAACAGTGAAATAGCTAAAAATGATTGGAATGAAACTTACAATATAAAAGCTCTTGAGTATGGACCGAATCATACAGATTTATATGCTGACTTAAAAAACCTAAATGATAGGGTTGCTGAGTTCAGGGCTGTTTATTGATAAAAGTGTGTATATATTTATTATTCTGGTATTAATATTTCTTCATTATTCTGACCTTGATAGACACGATAAATACCTGTAGGGTCCATTTTATTTAAGCTTACTAAATTATAAGTGTCCCCTGAACGACTAAGGAAAGGGGCAGATTGATCGTACTTATCAGGTGAGAAGCCTATACAAATTAGTGGCAGTGAAATTTGGTTTTCATAGTCCCTATTTATAAGTTCTGGAAATGAACCATTTCTATTCGATGTAGGCCAGATTCTAGGTCTAGAAGCACTTGTAACAAATACTCCAGCATCAATAAACCCTTGCTGGTATAAGATACCCAGTTTATTAATTGCCCTAAACGAACTCGCAACATTACCAGTTTCAAACTCTACTCCAACTCGAAAATGTGAAGTCACTATTTCTTCTTGAAATAAGCAGTGAGTCGAGATGGGCAAGTTACTAATGTTAAAGCAGCCACGCTCAACATACATACCATAGAATTTTGGAAATAAAGTATGCACCATAGCATCTTTTAATTTATTTTCGGCGATATAGCTAAAGATGACTTCTAGTAGATTATTCCTATCTATAATCTTGTATCCTACATGATTATAAGAACGCTGTATAAAACCATCAAAAGATTGGCCATTTATTTTTGTTTCACCCTTACACCCATTTTTTTCTGAAAGTAAACTTTGGAACTTACTAGATATAAAAGTTGCTGAATTAGTGACACAGGGAGTCACTTTCCCGTTTGTTTGAGTTTTAAAGCAAAGCTTGTCATTTATAATGAATTCAGTATCTGTCGTTTTAATACCATTAAGTGTATCAGTCACTATTGCAACGATATCATTACTTACTTCATCAGGTATAAAGTCACCAGTTCTTTCCAATGTAACTATCATAATTTTTTACCTTATCAATAATATTTATAATCAATTCGTTAACTGACTCCTCATCACAGAACGAAAATAATTCGAATAGGCTTTGCAACGGAATAGGTTTGATGCCACGTTCAATTTTTGAAATATATGCGGAGTCCAATCGCAAACTTGCACCTAACTGTTCTTGGGTTATTCCCATTTTTTCTCTAATTGCCCTAATTTCGAAGCCAAGCTGAGATTTGAACTTATTTTCTTGTGAAGTCCTCAAAAACTTATCCAAATTAATTGTTTCTAATAGAATATTGATAGATTACTTATGGCGGGTTAATGTGGTAAGGTCCTATGGGACCTTTTTTTGGGGTTTTGTCGGTGGTCCTATAGGACTTTATTAGTGAAGGCTTGAGATCTTCATGGTAGAATCTTTAAAGGTATGATTAAGGTGTAAAACATGGGTTATTCAAACCAATTTTTTAAAGCTATAAATGTTGAGCCTAGCTCTAGTGCAGAGATAAAGTCCGCCGCAAGAGCCACTTCTATCTCTGTGGCCCAATTAAAATATTACAATGAAAAAAATATTATCCCTTCGGGTAAAGATTTGGAAAGTATTGGAGAAAATCTAGGAATTACTGAGTTGGAATTAATGATTAATATGGGGAGAATTAATCATGCGGTTCTGGATGCGATGCAAAGTAATTCAAATAAAATAATTGAAATACTTCAAAATGATTATAATGAAGTTAAAAATAATTTGGCTATAGGTACTTCAAAATTAGTCTTTGAAACCCGTTTAGGTAAATTATTTGAAGGCGACTGTCTAAAGGTTATGAGTCAAATAGAAAGTGACTCTGTTGATTTAGTTTTTGCTGATCCTCCGTTTAATTTAAGCAAACTTTATCCATCAAAAATGGATGATAATATTAAAGTTGAGAATTATTTATCTTGGTCAGAAAAATGGATCGCTGAATGTATTCGAATATTAAAACCCGGGGGGGCATTTTTCACTTGGAATCTGCCATTGTGGAATAGTAAACTTACTGGTTATTTACATACTAGGTTAAGCTTTCGTCATTGGATTGCTACAGACATTAAATATAGCCTTCCAATAAAAAACAAACTTTACCCCTCTCACTATTCTCTTTTATATTTCATAAAGGGTGAAAAACCTAATACATTCAACTCAGATCGTATGCCGATGCAAACATGTCCAAAATGTTATGGAGAAGTGAAAGATTACGGTGGCTATAAGCATAAGATGAATCCTAAAGGGGTTAGTCTTACAGACGTTTGGCAAGATATTTCACCTGTAAGGCATGCTAAATACAAGAAGCGTGAAGGCTCGAATGAACTGTCTATAAAATTATTAGATAGAGTGATAGAAATGTCTACAAATGAAGGTGACATAGTATTTGATCCGTTTGGTGGATCAGGAACAACTTATGCGGTTGCAGAGCTTAAAAACAGAAAATGGATAGGAGCAGAGCTGGGACCTTGTGACATAATTATCGATCGTCTTCAGCAATTAGACGAAGAGAAAGAGTATTTCGAAAGTATACGAAGTAATATCAATTGTTTGTTTCCTCAGAAGATCAAAATGGAAAGAGAGAAAAGAGGAATCTGGACATATGAATCAGAGCAAAAAAGAAAAAATGATATCTCCGATTAAAATTTTTAAATATGATTAATTCTGGTACAAATAATTCTTTTATTTAATCCGCTTTCTACGAAAGCAAAATCTATCTCTGTGTTGGTATGGATGAATAGATAGAATACTTGTCTGTAGCATCAGTAATTTATCAAAAGTCGAATAAAAAACTGTCTAGTGAAAGTTGGGAAGTCCAAACAGTACGGGATCGACAAGCAGTTATGGATAGACTCTTACCTTATTTTTAAATTCGCGGATAAGAGATTTGTTAGGCCAAAGGTTTATACTGAGGCTGAACGAAATAAAATGAATTCAGATATAATAAAACCGATGCATTTTGAAGGTTCTCAAGTAACCCAAAAATCAACTGGATTTAAGCTTAAACGAACACAATAAGATCAACAGTTAAGAGCATATGCTTCTAATTTAAATTAAAAGCATGAAGATAGGTATTGAACTAGTTTTTCATGAGCTTCTTTTCGCTCTTCAAAATAATCGTATTGTTCGTAAACAGCCATAATTTTTGGAAGCTTATGATTTAAACACCGCTCTGCAACATGTGGCGCGGTGCCTACAGTTGCAAGCAGCGTACGGCAAGTTCTACGCAGATCATGAATTGTAAAATGAGGAATTTTTAGTATATCTTTTTTGAATAAACTTGATAATGCAGCATTCCATGTATCCATAGAAATATGCGGGAATCGAATGCTTTTTCTTCTATTTGGAAATACGTAATCAGAGCCAACACAAAGAACTTTCAACTCTTCTAAAACTATTACAAGTTTAATAGGTAAGGGGTAAGTTATTGATACTCCGGTTTTGCTTCTCTCTTTGGGCATATTCCAAACGTGCTTCTTCAAATCAAACTCTGACCATTTTGCAGCTAATAACTCTCCCTTTCGGCAACCAAGGCAAATAAGTAGTATAAATGCTAGATAATTCTGTCTAACGAAACAGTCCTGATTATCTCTCATTATTTTAAAAGTAAGCTCGATTTCTGTAAGTGAAAGTGCTCGATCTCTTGAGTGCTCTTTACCACCTGCATCTTTCGTATCGAAGGGGAGGGCTGGATTTGAAGAAATTAAATCAAGTTTAATAGCCTCATTAAATAACTGTTTACAGTAAACCAACGCATCATTTGAAATTGTAGGGCGTCCGCTCTCTTTAATAGTCCGAATAATTTTTTTTATATCTAAAGGAGTAACCTCTACTATCGGTAGTTCAGCAATGTGGGGCGCTATGTCTTTTCGATAAACTCGATCAGGTATGTTTGGATATTTAAGTCTTTCTCTACAGTCCTTAAGCCAACTTTCTGCAAGTTGATCAACTGTTTTTAGATCTGAAAGTAAGTCTCTACTCTTTTGTATTTTAGGATCTATTCCATCACGTACCAAGGCTTTGTAGCTAGCTGCCACCGCTTTCGCTTTTACTAGCGGCAAGCCTAACGGTTCATCACCAAATTTAGCAATGGTCAGCTCTTTTCTTTTTGTATTAATTTTGTACCGAAATGTCCAGCTCGCTGTTTTGCTGCTAGAAATTCTTAAGTAAAGGTTGTCGTCGACTTGATATCTGCCTACTTGTCCTTTGCGAATTAAAGATTTTATTTCTTGTACATTCATTGTGGTGACAAAAATAATAAAACAATGATTGCAATCTACATTATGTCACCAACTTTGTCACCATTTTGATGAAACGAAGCGAAACTAATTTTAAGTTTTAAAAACAAAAAAGCCCTTTTAAACAAGGGCTTTTAAACATTTCGAATCAACGGGAAACACCTGAAAACCTTATTCGATGTTTTGAATCTGCTCACGCATTTGCTCTATCAATACTTTTAGCTCAACTGCAGCATTGGTGATGTCGCTGTTGATTGATTTAGAAGCTAGGGTATTTGCTTCACGGTTAAACTCTTGCATCATAAAATCTAAACGACGACCACAAGCACCACCTTTACTCAAAATTTTACGTGTTTCTTTAACGTGCGATTTTAAACGATCAAGTTCTTCTGCTACATCTTGCTTTTGTGCAAGATAAATCAGTTCTTGTTCAAGACGTGACTCATCAATATTTGTTGTTAAATCTTCAAGTTTTTGTACTAACTTTTCACGTTGCCATTTAGTAATTTCTGGCATGTGGGCTTCAACAATATCAACTTGCTCTAAAATGGCGGTTAATCGTGTAGTTATCATTTCTTCAAGGTTTGCACCTTCATCACCACGTGCCGATTTAAAGTCTTCAATTACTTGGTCAAGCCCAGTAATGAGCGCTGTATTTACACTATCCATATCAATTTCTTGCGCTTCCATCACGCCAGGCCAACGCAAAATGTCAACAGGATTAATATCACCATTGCTTTGTTGTTGTACCCACTTAGCACTATTAATTAGCTGCTCAGCAAGAGATTGATTAATTGATAATTCACCAACATGTGCAGGGTTTGCTACAAATTTTAAGAAAACTTCGACCTTACCACGCTGTAAGTGCTTACGCAGACGCTCGCGTATAACGGGCTCCATGCCACGAAATTGCTCTGGTGCACGAATAAAGGTTTCAAGATAACGTTGGTTCACTGAGCGAACTTCCCACGTGCCAGTGCCCCATTCGTCTTTTATTTCGCGACGCGCATAAGCTGTCATACTGTGGATCATGGATGTTTTCCTACATTTTTAAATACAATATTACGATTATTATACCGTAACACTGCTCAAGCTCTAAAGAAAATTTAACACTGCTGAGTGTTTTTTAAACACACTTTAATATAAATCAACATGGCATCTGTATTCACATCAACATATAATGTGGCAAATTCAGAATTAAGGGGATCGTCAATGCGTCCAAGCGAAAGAACACCTAATCAAATTAGACCGGTTACGTTTACACGTAACTACACTCTGCATGCTGAAGGTTCAGTATTGGTAGAGTTTGGCAACACTAAGGTACTTTGTACTGCGACAGTTGAGGCTGGCGTACCACGCTTTATGAAAGGCCAAGGTAAAGGTTGGGTAAACGCAGAATATGGCATGTTACCGCGCGCAACACACACACGTAATAGTCGTGAAGCAACGCGAGGTAAGCAGGGCGGTCGTACAATGGAAATTCAACGTCTGATTGCTCGCTCTTTACGTGCAGCAATCGATCTAAAAGCACTCGGTGAAAACACAATTACTATTGATTGTGATGTAATTCAAGCTGATGGTGGTACACGTACAGCGTCTATAAGCGGTGCATGCGTTGCGCTAGTTGATGCACTAACGTATATGCGTGCAAAAGGGATGATTAACTCAAACCCACTTAAACATATGATCGCTGCTATTTCTGTTGGTATATATAAAGGCCAAGCGATTAGCGATTTAGAATACCTAGAAGATTCTGACGCTGAAACTGACATGAATGTAATTTTAACTGAAACCGGTAAAATTATTGAGGTACAAGGAACCGCTGAGGGTGAACCTTTCTCGTTTGACGAACTTGATGAGCTACTTACACTCGCTAAGCATTCAATTCGTGAAATTATTGATGTACAAAAGCAAGCACTAGCATAAATAGGTAACTGGCAATGAAAGAATATCAAAAAGAGTTTATTGAGTTTGCTTTAGAAAAGCAGGTATTAAAGTTTGGCGAGTTTACTTTAAAGTCTGGTCGTACTAGCCCTTACTTCTTTAATGCGGGTTTGTTTAATACAGGTCGTGACTTAGCGCGCTTAGGTCGCTTTTATGCAGCGGCACTTGAAGATGCAGCAATTGAATATGATGTACTATTTGGTCCTGCTTATAAAGGTATTCCAATTGCAACAACAACCGCAGTTGCGTTAGCTGATCATTATAATAAAGATGTACCTTATTGTTTTAACCGTAAAGAGAAAAAAGCACACGGTGAAGGTGGTAGCTTAGTTGGATCTGAGCTTAAAGGTAAGATCATGTTAGTTGATGATGTGATCGCCGCCGGTACAGCTATTCGCGAGTCAATGGAAATTATTGCGGATAATGGCGCAGATTTAAGTGGTGTTTTAATTGCACTTGATCGTCAAGAAAAAGGTAAAGCAGAGCTTTCTGCTATACAAGAAGTAGAACGTGACTTTAATACTCAAGTTACTTCAATCGTTAAATTGGCTGATTTAATTAGTTACCTAGAGCTCCAAGGAACTATGGATGAGCATTTAGCCGCGGTAAAAGCTTACCGGGATCAATACGGTGTAGCATAAATAGTAGCCTCGCAAATGCGGGGCTTTATTTTGCCTAAAATAGAGCAACAGTAACTCCTACTTATATTAAGGCTTTGCTAATACACATAAACAAAAGCCACCTTCAGGTAGGCACTATTAATAGCCGTGATTTTATTAATACTGTGGTATCACTCTTACCTACTTCAATTCACCGTAGTAACATTAACAGTATGCTAGCTGCAGCGTCTTATTTTCCAGACTTTGTTATATATGGGATCTATTCGGGTAGATTATTGCTAGTGATCATTATGATCATCTTAGTTGCGAGTGTTTTAATAAAGCTTATTCAAGTTGATACAATGATTAAAGGCTTAAGTTTCGCGTTTATTGTTAATAAATTGATAGTTATGTTGTGTTTTTAGCACCTATCGTTCAAATCTCCAGCGAACAGTCATTTATTTCAAGTTTTCTGCAAAAAAGGGTTGATCTGTTTTCGGATCTCCCTATAATGCGACCCCACTGAGACGGGGAACGCCAACGCATAGCGAGGCAGGAGCTACTCAGTGAGTCGAGTAAAACTTAGTTCTGAAAACTTTAAAGTTTAACAAAATTAAGTGTTGACAAAAAAATAGGAAAGCGTAATATGCGCAGCCCTAGCGAGATAAAGTTTAACGCTTTAATCGCAACGTTCTTTAACAATATAAAGCAATCATCTGTGTGGGCACTCGTACAGATTGAGTTCTAACAGCCAAGCTACTTAGGTAGTGAGGCAAAAAAATTTAGAGTCTCAATTGAAACTGAGTGACCAACAGAATAATTACTAAGGTAGTTATTCAGCACAGTCAATTCAATATCGAAAGATATTAAATAAATTCAGAATTCATTGAGCTGTCGAAAGACATAAAACTTTTTAATTGAAGAGTTTGATCATGGCTCAGATTGAACGCTGGCGGCAGGCCTAACACATGCAAGTCGAGCGGTAACATTTCTAGCTTGCTAGAAGATGACGAGCGGCGGACGGGTGAGTAATGCTTGGGAACATGCCTTGAGGTGGGGGACAACAGTTGGAAACGACTGCTAATACCGCATAATGTCTACGGACCAAAGGGGGCTTCGGCTCTCGCCTTTAGATTGGCCCAAGTGGGATTAGCTAGTTGGTGAGGTAATGGCTCACCAAGGCGACGATCCCTAGCTGGTTTGAGAGGATGATCAGCCACACTGGGACTGAGACACGGCCCAGACTCCTACGGGAGGCAGCAGTGGGGAATATTGCACAATGGGCGCAAGCCTGATGCAGCCATGCCGCGTGTGTGAAGAAGGCCTTCGGGTTGTAAAGCACTTTCAGTCAGGAGGAAAGGTTAGTAGTTAATACCTGCTAGCTGTGACGTTACTGACAGAAGAAGCACCGGCTAACTCCGTGCCAGCAGCCGCGGTAATACGGAGGGTGCGAGCGTTAATCGGAATTACTGGGCGTAAAGCGTACGCAGGCGGTTTGTTAAGCGAGATGTGAAAGCCCCGGGCTCAACCTGGGAACTGCATTTCGAACTGGCAAACTAGAGTGTGATAGAGGGTGGTAGAATTTCAGGTGTAGCGGTGAAATGCGTAGAGATCTGAAGGAATACCGATGGCGAAGGCAGCCACCTGGGTCAACACTGACGCTCATGTACGAAAGCGTGGGGAGCAAACAGGATTAGATACCCTGGTAGTCCACGCCGTAAACGATGTCTACTAGAAGCTCGGAACCTCGGTTCTGTTTTTCAAAGCTAACGCATTAAGTAGACCGCCTGGGGAGTACGGCCGCAAGGTTAAAACTCAAATGAATTGACGGGGGCCCGCACAAGCGGTGGAGCATGTGGTTTAATTCGATGCAACGCGAAGAACCTTACCTACACTTGACATACAGAGAACTTACCAGAGATGGTTTGGTGCCTTCGGGAACTCTGATACAGGTGCTGCATGGCTGTCGTCAGCTCGTGTTGTGAGATGTTGGGTTAAGTCCCGCAACGAGCGCAACCCCTATCCTTAGTTGCTAGCAGGTAATGCTGAGAACTCTAAGGAGACTGCCGGTGATAAACCGGAGGAAGGTGGGGACGACGTCAAGTCATCATGGCCCTTACGTGTAGGGCTACACACGTGCTACAATGGCGCATACAGAGTGCTGCGAACCTGCGAAGGTAAGCGAATCACTTAAAGTGCGTCGTAGTCCGGATTGGAGTCTGCAACTCGACTCCATGAAGTCGGAATCGCTAGTAATCGCGTATCAGAATGACGCGGTGAATACGTTCCCGGGCCTTGTACACACCGCCCGTCACACCATGGGAGTGGGTTGCTCCAGAAGTAGATAGTCTAACCCTCGGGAGGACGTTTACCACGGAGTGATTCATGACTGGGGTGAAGTCGTAACAAGGTAGCCCTAGGGGAACCTGGGGCTGGATCACCTCCTTATACGATTTAGAACTTATTTGTTCGTAGTGTCCACACAGATGATTGTTAGTTAGTTTTACCCTTTGGGTTAACTAATTAATATGCTCTTTAAAAATTTGGAAAAGCTGATAATAAAATTCGTATGAATACATTGTATTTGTACAGAGTTTTCAAAAGTAAAAAAGAATGATAGCAGTATCATTCAGTGCCATTTAATCTTCGGATTAATTGGTATCTACTTTAGTATTCAATATTAACTTCTGGCGAAGTTAAACTGTCACGAAACAAAGACCCGTTTGGGTTGTATGGTTAAGTGACTAAGCGTACACGGTGGATGCCTTGGCAGTTGGAGGCGATGAAGGACGTATTAACTTGCGATAAGCCTAGTCAAGCTAGTAAAAAGCACTTGAGACTAGGATTTCCGAATGGGGAAACCCACCTGCTTGCAGGTATCGTTAACTGAATACATAGGTTAACGAGGCGAACGCGGAGAACTGAAACATCTAAGTACCCGTAGGAAAAGAAATCAACCGAGATTCCGATAGTAGCGGCGAGCGAAATCGGAACAGCCCTTAAGCTTATTATGTGTTAATGGAAGGCTCTGGAAAGTGCCACGATACAGGGTGATAGTCCCGTACATGAAAATGCATTTTAAGTGAAATCGAGTAGGTCGGAGCACGTGAAACTTTGACTGAATATAGGTGGACCATCATCTAAGGCTAAATACTCCCAACTGACCGATAGTGAACCAGTACCGTGAGGGAAAGGCGAAAAGAACCCCTGTGAGGGGAGTGAAATAGAACCTGAAACCGTGTACGTACAAGCAGTAGGAGCCCCTCGAGGGTGACTGCGTACCTTTTGTATAATGGGTCAGCGACTTATATTTTGTAGCGAGGTTAACCGATTAGGGTAGCCGTAGGGAAACCGAGTCTTAACTGGGCGAATAGTTGCAAGGTATAGACCCGAAACCCGGTGATCTAGCCATGGGCAGGTTGAAGGTTGAGTAACATCAACTGGAGGACCGAACCCACTAACGTTGAAAAGTTAGGGGATGACCTGTGGTTAGGAGTGAAAGGCTAATCAAACCGGGAGATAGCTGGTTCTCCCCGAAATCTATTTAGGTAGAGCCTCGGACGAATACTTACGGGGGTAGAGCACTGTTAAGGCTAGGGGGTCATCCCGACTTACCAACCCTTTGCAAACTCCGAATACCGTAAAGTAATATCCGGGAGACACACGGCGGGTGCTAACGTCCGTCGTGAAGAGGGAAACAACCCAGACCGCCAGCTAAGGTCCCAAAGTCATAGTTAAGTGGGAAACGATGTGGAAAGGCCCAGACAGCCAGGAGGTTGGCTTAGAAGCAGCCATCCTTTAAAGAAAGCGTAATAGCTCACTGGTCGAGTCGGTCTGCGCGGAAGATGTAACGGGGCTAAACTATGCACCGAAGCTGCGGATTCAGAATTTATTCTGAGTGGTAGGGGAGCGTTCTGTAAGCGGTTGAAGGTGTACCGGGAGGTATGCTGGACGTATCAGAAGTGCGAATGCTGACATGAGTAACGATAATGCGGGTGAAAAACCCGCACGCCGGAAGACCAAGGGTTCCTATCCCATGTTAATCAGGGTAGGGTAAGTCGACCCCTAAGGCGAGGCCGAAAGGCGTAGTCGATGGGAAACGGATTAATATTTCCGTACTTGGTATAATTGCGATGGGGGGACGGAGCAGGCTAAGCAAGCATGGCGATGGTAGTCCATGTGAAAGTGTGTAGGCTAGCGACTTAGGTAAATCCGGGTTGCTGTTAGGCTGAGACACGAGACGAGTCACTACGGTGATGAAGTTGCTGATGCCATACTTCCAGGAAAAGCCTCTAAGCTTCAGATTATACCGAATCGTACCCCAAACCGACACAGGTGGTCAGGTAGAGAATACTAAGGCGCTTGAGAGAACTCGGGTGAAGGAACTAGGCAAAATCGTACCGTAACTTCGGGAGAAGGTACGCTCCGATTGGTGATGAGACTTGCTCTCTAAGCTGATTGGAGCCGCAGTGACCAGGTGGCTGGGACTGTTTATTAAAAACACAGCACTGTGCAAAATCGCAAGATGACGTATACGGTGTGACACCTGCCCGGTGCCGGAAGGTTAATTGATGGGGTTATCTTCGGAGAAGCTCTTGATCGAAGCCCCGGTAAACGGCGGCCGTAACTATAACGGTCCTAAGGTAGCGAAATTCCTTGTCGGGTAAGTTCCGACCTGCACGAATGGTGTAACCATGGCCACGCTGTCTCCACCCGAGACTCAGTGAAATTGAAATCGCAGTGAAGATGCTGTGTACCCGCGGCTAGACGGAAAGACCCCGTGAACCTTTACTACAGCTTGGCACTGAACATTGAACCTACATGTGTAGGATAGGTGGGAGACTTTGAAGATGAGACGCTAGTTTTGTTGGAGTCGTCCTTGAAATACCACCCTTGTAGTTTTGATGTTCTAACGTTGGCCCCTGAATCGGGGTTACGGACAGTGCCTGGTGGGTAGTTTGACTGGGGCGGTCTCCTCCCAAAGAGTAACGGAGGAGCACGAAGGTTGGCTAAGTACGGTCGGACATCGTACGGTTAGTGTAATGGTAGAAGCCAGCTTAACTGCGAGACAGACACGTCGAGCAGGTACGAAAGTAGGTCATAGTGATCCGGTGGTTCTGAATGGAAGGGCCATCGCTCAACGGATAAAAGGTACTCCGGGGATAACAGGCTGATACCGCCCAAGAGTTCATATCGACGGCGGTGTTTGGCACCTCGATGTCGGCTCATCACATCCTGGGGCTGAAGTCGGTCCCAAGGGTATGGCTGTTCGCCATTTAAAGTGGTACGCGAGCTGGGTTTAGAACGTCGTGAGACAGTTCGGTCCCTATCTGCCGTGGGCGTTTGAGAATTGAGAGGGGTTGCTCCTAGTACGAGAGGACCGGAGTGAACGAACCGCTGGTGTTCGGGTTGTCATGCCAATGGCATTGCCCGGTAGCTACGTTCGGAACTGATAAGCGCTGAAAGCATCTAAGCGCGAAGCAGGCCTCGAGATGAGTTCTCACTAGACTTTTAAAGTCTCTGAAGGGCCGTTGAAGACTACAACGTTGATAGGCAAGATGTGGAAGTGGTGTGAGCCATTAAGCTAACTTGTACTAATTACCCGTGAGGCTTAACCATACAACGCCAAACGCGTTTTATGTGATAGTGAAACAAGCGAAGAAGTTAATAGACTAAAGTAGATACTAGAAGACTTTATTATCAGAATTCCAAATTTTAGTTAGTACGTAGCGATACGGACTGACAACCAAATTTGCTTGGTGACAATAGCGTTTTGGACCCACCTGACCCCATGCCGAACTCAGTAGTGAAACGAAACAGCGCCGATGATAGTGTAGCATTTGTTATGTGAAAGTAGGACATTACCAGGATCCAATTAAAGAAACCCGTTACAGCAATGTAACGGGTTTTTTGCTACCTGGGGTTTAGTAAATAGCCAAGAACCCATGCCAAACTCAGTAGTCAAACAAAACAGCTCGGAGGCGAGCCCCGCACAAGGCCGCCCCGACACAATGATAGTGTGGCATTTGTTATGTGACTTTCTACCGCTGTGGGCACCATGACATTACGAGGATCTAATTAAAGAAACCCGTTACAGCAATGTAACGGGTTTTTTGCTATCTAGGTTTTAGTAAATATCTAAGAGCCCATGCCAAACTCAGTAGTCAAACAAAACAGCTCGAAGGCGAGCCCCGCGGAAGGCCGCCCCGACACAATGATAGTATCGCATTTTCTATGTGACTTTTTACCGCTGTGGGCACTACGACATTCTACTGCGCTGTCGCTACGAAGTAGCCCACCGACTCTAATTGAAGGCATCAGATTAAAGTAAAAAAAGTAGGAACTTAAAGCCCTTACTATGGTTTACTTATGCTGTAATAGTTTCTAAGTTTGTAGTGAAATATTTTCATTGATATCAGCGAATCCCCTATTTGCTCAACATTACCATGCGGTTATGGATCTGACGTGTTAAAATTTGATTTTAGATTTCGTATTATTGAGGTGTCGATTGCCAACGAGTGATTACCAACGAGTGTTAAATGAGATAACTCAAGAGGTTAAGCCTTTACTAACGCAGGGTAAAGTTGCCGATTATATACCGGCATTGGCAGAGGTTTCTCCTGAGCAGTTCTCTATTGCTATTTATACTACGGACGGAGAAATTTTCTGCGCCGGTGATTGTGAGCAACGTTTCACAATTCAATCTGTATCTAAAGTAATGACTCTGACATTAGCGTTGCAACGCTATGGCGATGAATTATGGAATAGAGTTGGCAAAGAGCCTTCTGGTACGGCGTTTAACTCTCTGACACAGCTTGAGTTTGAAAAAGGGATTCCACGTAACCCATTTATTAATGCGGGAGCGATTGTTACCTGTGATGCTTTGTATAGTCGTTTATCTGCACCTATGCACTCTATGCTTGAAACATTTCGCGATTTATCAGGTAATCGCAGTATTGTAATTGACAAGCAAGTGGCTAACTCAGAATATGAGTTTAGGCATAGAAATGCGGCAATGGCACATTTAATGAAATCATTCGGTAACTTTGAGAATGAAGTAGATGATGTCCTTTGGTCGTATTTTAATTTTTGTGCCATAGAACTTAATTGTATTGAACTTGCCAAGGCGTACAATTTTTTAGCCAATAAAGGGATAGATTACAGCTCGAATAAACGAGTACTTTCTAGTCGTCAAAACAAGCAACTAAATTCGTTGTTGTTTACCAGTGGCTTATATGACGCAGCAGGTGACTTTGGTTATCGTGTTGGCATGCCAGGTAAATCGGGTGTTTCTGGAACAATATTAGCGGTGTTGCCGAATAGATTTACAGTGGCAGTCTATTCACCGGGATTAAACTCTTTTGGTAACTCAGTGGCGGGAATAGCAGCATTAGAGCTGCTATCTAAAAAGCTTGATATATCTATATTTTAGCTTTGTTTAGCGTAATGGGATCTTATTGATCCCAATACACTTGTTCTAAACAATCTTCGCGCTCAGGCAAACCACGAGATAAGCGAGGAGAGTGCTGTACAAGTACTTCAAAGCTTGCACGGTTAGCATATTTGCTAATTTGTGCGAGCGAAGAGTAGGTAATGGCTTGTTGCTGATGCTTTGCTGAATTAGCAACATTCAACTTATGATAAACATTCGCTGATAAATCATGTAAAACCGCGGCTAAAGCACAGTCACCGGCACCATTGGTATTTTTAATCGAGTCAGGCCCACCCATAAACGGCGCAGTATGGCTATATGCCTTTATAGGATTTTCACAGTCAACTTTACGCATTGCACGTGAAAATTCATAACGATTAAAATCTGGTATAGCACCCGGTAATAATGGGTACTCTGTTTCACGTTTGCAGCTGTCATCAACAAAGCCAGCCATAAATAAGTCTTTTTCACCGGCTGTACAAATAACTAAGTCAACCCAGTCTAATGCTTTGTCAGCAGCAAGAAGTGGATCTTCATATCCAGTAATTGCTTGGCCTTCTTCTTCGTTCATAGCAAGTATATCAACATGCTTTTCTACAAAGTTAGCCCACCATGTCGGGTCCTGCTCGATAAGAAACTTAGTTCCTAGAGTTAATACCACCGGTACATTTGCATCGTTAGCGTACTTGATTGCTTGCATGGTCGCTTCGGTCATGGTTTCATCACCTTGAGTACGCATTAAATAAGCACTAATGACTAATGCTGATGAGCCTTCTATTAGCTCTTTATCAATTGACTCTGGCTTTAGGTAATTCATCAGGCCAGCACTAATAGCAAACGTGCGCTCACCTGTTTCATCAATCAAGGTAAAGCAACGGCCAATAGGACCATCGACTGGTTGTAAGTAGTCTAAATCTACACGACTTGAGTTATTACATAAAAATCGATAAGCATAACTGCCTATTTTTATATTTTCGCTCATTACGCCTAATAGTACCGAACGATCATCAGCAAGTACGGAATAGTTGTGCATCGTGTTGCCAACGGTTCCTCCTGCGAATTCGTAATCGACCATATCGTTTAGTTTTAAGCGATCGTATAAAGCATTAGTGATGTCATTATCTATAACTTGCGACATCCCTCGGCGCAATTGAAATTCATCGAGAAAAGCTTGGTCAACCTTAGCTTCTATATCAACAACGATTTGATCGATCCCCGTAATATAGCTGCGGTGTAATCGTTCTGTGGCGTTAAGTTGATTGGTCAGTGGATCTTTGGCTTCCACTGGAAAATAATGTTTATGCCTGCGGCGTCCAGGAAATTTCATTTGCTACCCGTGTTGTGAGCTAAATAAAAAAAGCGAGAGATTATAGCGTAAATCCCGCCTTATGGGCCATGGTAAACCACTTAAATTTGTTTTATTTTTGCAATAAAGTGATCAATTACGCATTTTTTTACGCTAAGTTGGTATAATTACGGCATAAAAAATAGTTAAGTAATAATCATGACAGAGCCATTTGACGACCAATATTGGATGGAACAAGCCCTTGTGTATGCAAAACAAGCAGAGCAACTCGATGAGATCCCGGTAGGCGCCATTATTGTCAAAAATAATCAGCTTATAAGCGCGGGTTATAATCGCTCAATTACCGATAATGACCCATCTGCCCACGCTGAGATGATAGCGGTAAGAGAAGCCGGAAAAGTGCTTAACAACTATCGCTTAATTGACTGTACTTTGTATGTCACGTTAGAGCCTTGCTCTATGTGTGCAGGTCTGTTAGTGCACAGCCGAATTAAACGTTTAGTATTTGGTGCAGCCGATGCTAAAACGGGTTCTGCTGGTTCTATTATGAACTTGTTGCAAGAACCTCGTTTAAACCATCAAGTAGAAATAACGGGTGGGGTTTTAGAGACACAATGTGCTGAGACTATTTCTAGTTTTTTTAAGCGTCGCCGAGCACAAATTAAAGCCGCAAAGCTAGCCGCTCGCAACCTTAACAACGATTAGTCTGCAGCTGCTATTAAGGCGTCTAGCTCAGCCATTTGCTGCATAGCAAACATACGACGGCGCCAAATTATCTTTTTATGTAAGTTTCTTAACATCACTCGACGACGAGTGGCAGTTGAGTGTTTTATACAACGTTTAAGCTGATGTGTACGTCTACGTTTAAGCATTACTTATCCTTATGTGCTTGGTGATGACACAGATTTTAATACAATTGAGCCAGATTATTGAATAATTGATTGCAAGTAAACAACTATTTGCTTTTCTAACATGTAGCTAATATAGCGCGAAATTTTCACAGCGCTTTTATTTTTCTTTTTCTACGCCATCACTTATACGTTGATTTGCATCACCTGGTTTAATGCTTTTATCTTTTATCTTTTGTTTCTTTTTCTGTTTCGGAAGTTGGCGGTATAGTTGCCATTGCATTATTTTCATCTAACCAAACAAGCGCATCGTAATAGCGACGAATATTATCAACATAAGTCACTGCAACATCACCGCGAGCATAGCCATAGCGGGTATTACGGTAGTGACGTTTTTTTACTAGCAATGGTAAGCGCTTTTTAACGTCAGCCCATTTATCAGGGCTAGCGCCTTGTTGCTCAGTAATTATGCGGGCATCGTTGACGTGCCCCCAACCAACATTATAAGCGGCAAGTGCAAGCCAAGTACGATCAGGTTGCGGGATTCTATCAGGTATACGCTTGATTAATTTAGCTAAGTATTTTGCACCGCCACGTATGTTTTGTTCTGGTTCTAAGCGGTTAGTAACACCGACTTGTTTTGCTGTGCGCCTTGTTAGCATCATAATACCGCGTACACCCGTTGGTGACTTAGCTCGTGGGTTCCACATCGATTCTTGGTAACTCAATGCAGCAAGTAAGCGCCAATCAAGGCTACCTGCATATTGTATAAACCAAGGCTGATATTTAGGCAGTGTCTCTTTTATTGCATCTATGTAGGCTAAGGTATTAACGTAATTAAACTGACGGACATGGCCAAAGTACTTCTCTTCAAGTACATAAAGTTGATTGTTTTGTTTTGCTTCACCAAAAAAAGGAACTAGCAATGCGTACAATGAGTCATCATTCGACTTTCTTAGTATCCATGCAATTGAATCATTACGGGTAACTGAAAAGCCAATACTCAAGTTAGGGTGATAGCGCCTAAACAACGCTAATGTATGTGAATCCGCTAAGGTGTAATCTATTTCCCCATCAATAACGGCTTGTAATAACTCTTCTTCATCAAACTCTTCGGTTTCACTCCAAGTTAAATCTGGGTTGTTTTGTTTTATTTCTTCTAATGTTAATGAATGACTACTTTTAGCGATAACGGTGAAGTTTCCGGTTAAATCATCAAAATCACGAGGGCGTTCACGCCCTTGTTTAAAAACTAATTTTTGACTTATCGTTCTGTAAGTTGGGCCATAGCGGTAACGTTTGGCGCGCGCCTTGTTAAAAGTAAGCCCAGAGGCAATTAAATCGAGATCGCCACTATCTAAGCGCGCAAACATATCGGATAAATTAAAAAAGGGCACAATTTCAAGCTCTACCCCAAGGTAGTCGGCGAATGCTTGAGAGAGTTCAAATTCAAAGCCTTGTTCTCCTTGAACAGCTTGATAATAATTACTTGCACTGGCAAGTGTACCAACGCGAATTTTATTTTCTGATTTAATTTGGGCGAGCTGTGTTGACTGCTCTTGTGTGTTACAGGCACACAAAAGGATGACTAACGTAATGATTGTTATTAGCTTTATCTTCAACATATTCGCCTCTTTAGCATCGTATCTCCTGTTATAACAAAACTTACTGATTACGTCACTTACCGTTTAATCGCAGCCAGTAAAAAATAGGTGTAAACAAAAAGAAAAAGTTAATTTAATGAAAAGCGCATTTTTGAGTTAAATCTGAGAGTAATTTGGACTATAATACGCGCCTAAAATATCGTTCAATCCCTAACCCCGGGTGAAATTACTTATGTTGATCCTTCGTGGTGCACCAGCACTTTCAGAGTTCAGAGTTAATAAAATTTTAGCGCGTTGCCAACAATTGCAACTTCCTGTCACCAATGTATATGCCGAATACGCTCACTTTGCCGATTTAACATCGCCATTAAACAATGATGAGCAAACCAAACTTGAGAAGTTATTAACCTATGGACCAACAATTGCTGAGCATGCGCCAGCGGGTCAGTTGGTATTAGTAACGCCTCGCCCTGGTACTATTTCGCCATGGGCTTCAAAAGCGACTGATATCGCTCATAACTGTGGGCTTAAGCAAGTTCACCGAGTTGAGCGTGGTATTGCTTACTATGTTGAAGGTGATTTAAGCGCCGAGCAACTTACACAGGTTACAGTGCTTCTTCATGACCGTATGACCGAAGCTACTCATAGTAAATTAGAAGATGCCGCGCAGTTATTTCGCAGTGATGCACCTCGCCAAATGTCATCAGTTGATATTTTAGGTGGCGGCCGTGAAGCATTAGCCGTAGCCAATATAGAGCAAGGGTTTGCACTTGCTGATGATGAAATTGACTACTTAGTTGAAAACTTCATCAAGTTAGGGCGCAATCCTAACGACATCGAATTATTCATGTTTGCACAAGCAAACTCAGAGCATTGTCGTCATAAAATATTTAATGCTGATTGGACTATTGATGGTATTGAACAGCCAAAGTCGCTGTTTAAAATGATTAAAAATACCTTTGAGCATAATCCTGAAAATGTATTGTCTGCTTATAAAGATAATGCAGCCGTAATGAAAGGCTCAAAGGCGGGTCGCTTCTTCCCGAATGCGCAAGGTGAATATGCGTATCATCAAGAAGACATTGAAATATTAATGAAGGTTGAAACCCATAACCACCCAACGGCAATTGCGCCCTTTTCTGGTGCGGCAACAGGGTCGGGCGGTGAGATTCGCGATGAAGGTGCAACTGGCCGTGGTTCAAAACCAAAAGCGGGTTTGGTAGGTTTTACTGTATCTAATTTACGTATTCCAGGTTTTGAACAGCCTTGGGAGAGTGATTTTGGTAAGCCTGGCCGTATTGTTAATGCCCTAGACATTATGACTGAAGGCCCATTAGGTGGTGCTGCGTTTAATAATGAGTTTGGCCGTCCTAATCTTTTAGGTTATTTCCGTACATACGAAGAAAAAGTAACGAGTCACAATGGTGAAGAGGTACGTGGTTACCACAAGCCAATTATGCTTGCCGGTGGTTTAGGTAATATTCGTGCTGATCATGTTCAAAAAGGCGATATTCCAGTAGGCGCAAAACTGATTGCGCTTGGCGGCCCTGCAATGAACATTGGTTTAGGCGGTGGTGCTGCATCTAGCATGGCATCGGGTCAATCAAACGAAGATTTAGATTTTGCTTCTGTTCAACGTGAAAACCCAGAAATGGAACGTCGTTGTCAAGAAGTGATCGACAAATGTTGGCAGCTAGGTGATGCAAATCCTATTGCGTTTATACATGATGTGGGCGCTGGTGGTTTATCAAATGCATTCCCTGAGCTTGTAGATGATGGTGGCCGTGGTGGTAAATTCCAGCTGCGCGATATCCCTAATGATGAGCCAGGCATGGCTCCACACGAAATTTGGTGTAATGAATCGCAAGAGCGCTATGTGCTTGCTGTGGGCGTTGAAGACTTTGCACGCTTTGAAGCAATTTGTAAGCGTGAGCGCGCACAATATGCAGTTATTGGTGAAGCAACAGAAGAGCGTCATTTAACGGTTGCGGATAGTCATTTTGATAACAGCCCTGTAGATTTACCACTGGATGTATTATTAGGTAAAGCACCTAAAATGCATCGTGATGTTACTTCGCAACAAGTAGTAGGCACTGCACTTGATATGGATGCTATTAATCCTGCGGATGCAGCGCAGCGTTTATTACGTTTACCAACCATTGCAGAAAAAACCTTCCTGATTACTATTGGCGATCGCTCTGTAACTGGTTTAGTAGCGCGCGATCAAATGGTAGGCCCTTGGCAAGTGCCTGTGGCTAACTGTGCAGTTACCGCAGCAACTTACGATACTTACCACGGTGAAGCTATGTCACTAGGTGAACGTACTCCAGCGGCATTACTTAATTATGGCGCCTCAGCACGTTTGGCTGTGGCTGAGTCTCTTACAAATATTGCTGGTGCTAATATTGGTGACTTAGAAAACATTAAGTTATCTGCAAACTGGATGGCGGCTGCGGGTCACCCTGGCGAAGACGCAGGTTTATATGAAGCGGTAAAAGCTGTTGGTGAAGAGTTATGTCCAGCACTTGGTTTAACTATACCTGTAGGTAAAGACTCGATGTCGATGAAAACGACATGGAAAAATGAAGATGATACAACTGAGCAATCAGTAACATCACCTTTATCACTGATTATTACAGCGTTTGGCCGCGTTGATGATGTGCGTAAAACGGTGACTCCACAGCTGCGCACTGATAAAGGCGAGACATCGCTTATATTAGTTGATTTAGGTGCGGGTAAAAACCGTATGGGCGCATCAAGCCTTGCACAAGTTTATAAGCAGCTTGGTGATGTTACTCCTGATGTAGACAGCCCTGAGTTACTAAAAGGCTTTTACAATGCTATGCAGGCGCTAGTGGCTGATAGTAAGCTACTTGCGTATCACGATCGTTCAGACGGTGGCTTGTTTACTACTATCGCTGAAATGGCGTTTACCGGCCACACCGGTGTAACCGTTGATTTAGCGACTTTGACTGGCTCGGATATTGAAGCGCTTTATAACGAAGAGTTAGGTGCTGTAATTCAAGTTGCAAATGCTGATTTAGATGCTGTAAATGCTGTATTTGAGCAGCATGGTGTTGCCGCAATTAGCCATGTGATTGGCTCGCTTAATAATGACGATAACATTGTATTTAATCGTGGTGAGCAAACAGTACTTAATCATACTCGTACTGAGCTTCGTACAATTTGGGCCGAAACAACCTATCAGATGCAAGCGCGTCGTGATAACCCTGAGTGTGCTAAGCAAGAGTTTGACGCTAAATTTGATGCAAAAGACCCAGGCTTAAACGTTAAACTTAACTTTGACTTAAACGAAGATATTGCTGCACCGTACATTGCGACAGGTGCTAAGCCACAAATGGCTATTTTACGTGAGCAGGGCGTTAACTCGCACCTAGAAATGGCTGCTGCGTTTAACCGTGCTGGTTTTGCTGCGGTAGATGTTCACATGAGTGATATTTTAGAAGGTCGTTTAACGCTTGAACAGTTCAAAGGTTTAGTGGCGTGTGGTGGCTTCTCTTACGGTGACGTATTAGGCGCCGGTGAAGGCTGGGCTAAGTCAATATTGTTTAACGATATGGCACGCGATCAGTTCCAAAGCTTCTTCCATCGTGAAGATACCTTTAGCTTAGGTGTATGTAACGGTTGTCAAATGCTATCAACATTAAAAGAGTTGATTCCAGGTACTGAACATTGGCCGCGCTTTGTAACTAATAAGTCAGAGCGTTTTGAAGCACGCTTTAGTCTGGTTGAAATTCAAGAAAACCCATCGGTGTTCTTTAATGGTATGGCAGGTTCACGTATGCCAATTGCAGTTTCACATGGTGAAGGTCATGCAGAATTTGCAAATGATGCGGCAACTAAGGCTGCACTTGCAAGCGGCACCGTAGCAGTTAAGTTCGTTGATAACTACGGTAACCCAACAACACAGTACCCAGCAAACCCGAATGGTTCACCTGAAGGGATCACCGGTATTACATCAACAGATGGTCGTGCAACTGTAATGATGCCACACCCTGAACGTGTATTCCGTGCGGTTGCTAACTCTTGGCACCCAGATGAGTGGGCCGAGGATAGCCCATGGATGCGTATGTTTAGAAATGCGCGTAAAAATGTAGGTTAATATACACGCTGGATTCATGATCTAAATGTAAGATAAAAAGGCTGCCTTGTGCAGCCTTTTTTGTTTAGACTGTTCAAGGTTCAAGGTTCAAGGTTCAAGGTTCAAGGTTCAAGGTTCAAGGTTCAAGGTTCAATAAGGATAGTATGATCAAACGCATCGCATGGGGAATCGTGTTTTTATTTCTGAGTGTTTTAACACTGGGTTATGTATTTCGTATGCCTATAACTCAATGGGCTATAGCGCCATCTTTGAGCCAATCTGGCGTTGAACTACATTGTTTAGATTGGTCACTAAACTCAAATATTAGCTTAAACGTAAACCGATTATGTTTGACTTACCAAGGCCATAAAATTGAGCTTGGTGGCATTGTGGCTGATACAAAAAAAATAACTGTTGGCCGCGCTAATCTTCGTTTAAATGATAGCGAGAGTGTCTCAGCAAGTAATAATTCCTTCAAAAAGCTGGCACTTAGTTTACCCAAAGAGCGGCCGAAAATTGATATCAAAAGATTGTTAATTACCCACCCACAACTTCATGATGAACTGGTAGTTAGCATTGGTGAAGAGAAGCTAAATACATTTGTGATTTCAGGTGATGCAATCGCAGAGGTAACAGTCAGCAATCATAAAATTACTGGTCACTTTAAGTTAGTTGATGGATTACTAAGAAAGATAAAGCCGGTACCCGCGCTTTCATTAAACAGTGGGCATGAGTTCACCTTTGATGGGTTATCCGTTGATATAAAATCAAACATAGATGCTGAGTTTACACAGCAATTTAGTAAATGCCCAGTAACGCTAAAGGCTTTTGGTGATATGAATATTTACTATCACTTTAACGATAAAAAAGCCTTGTTAAATACACAACAATTAACCAGCTTGGTAACGTTTGATAGTGATTGTTTGGCGCTTATAAACAATCAATCACAGCGTGAATTTGTAGCCAAGCAACTGCCGTTAAAATGGCAATTGATGCTCAGTGATACGGTAAAGTTTGAAAACGGACAACTTGTTATACCGTCAATGCTATTAAACACTAAAAATAGTGAAACGAAGCTGAGCCTGAAAAACCTAGCAATTAATATTCAGCAGCCGTTAGAGTATGCCAAAGGCAATATTAAGTTATTGTTTATCAGTGAAGACATTGAGCATATAGAAATAGATGCAGCTTTAAATAACTTGGCTGTGAATGGCAACTACCAATTAAACGTCGATGAGCTGCCTGGTTTTTTACCCGCATCAGCTAAAAAGGTAGCAAGCACTGGCCTATTTCAAATAGAGAATGTTTTACAACATAAAAAAAATGCGAAAATAACCAGCGAGATTGGTTTTGCTGAGCTTAGTTTTGATAAATTAACAGTAAAGGGCTACAAGGCACAGTTTACGACTGAGATTGACGATAAACAAAATATCAACGCAAGCTTGGATAGCCATTTACGCTCAGCGGCTTATGAGCAATACCAAGTGCGTGGTGTAAATAATCAATTATCAGCATCTTCTAGTTTGGCTGTTGGCGAATTATTTGTCGATTTAAACAGTGAAACTAAACTTACCCAACTTAACAGTGACTTTTTAAACCTAAGTAATATTCGCATAAGCTCTAAAGGCCTGCAAAGTCGGGCGCTTCAAGCCTCACATCATGTATTTATTGATGGTATTGAGTTGGTAGCCAGTCACCACATATCTGCTGTGGAACACCCATTTGAGATAACAGTTGCAGATCAAGCTGTGACTAAATTTAACCCTGTTTTACAGCAGTTTGAACCATTAGCCACGCTGACCGATGGTAGCTTTAATGGGGTTGTTCGCGGAGATGTTAATTTACAGCAGGCTGATTTTGCATTTCAAGTCGAACAGGTAAGTGGCTTATACAACGATTATTTAGCTAAGCATTTTAGCACTCGCTTAACGGGTTCTTATGATTCAGGGCAGCTTAATGTGGCTCCTACTACATTTGAATTAAATGAGTTACGAGCAGGTGCTGTTGTGAGTAACATTGTCGGTAATTTTAGTGTTGAGAACTCTATTGCTCGCGCTGAAAAAATAACTGCTGATGTACTTGGTGGTCGTTTTGCTTTGGATAGCTACAAAGTGACGGAAAAAGCGCAGCAGTCTTTGGTCACATTTGAAAATATTGATGCGAGTAAACTTATTACCTTAGATGATAAATCAGGCATTACACTAACTGGTCGAGTGAATGGCCGCTTACCTGTTTACTTTGATCAAAAAGGTATTTCGGTAAAATCTGGTGAATTATCTAACCAAGGAACAGGTAAACTAGTTATTACTGACAATGCAGCTTTTGATGCAGTTAAAGCTCAGCAACAAGAACTGGACCCGATTTTAAGCTTGTTGGAAGATTTAGACATTCAGAGCTTAAACAGTAGTGTTGACTTAAAGCCTGACGGTTGGCTTTATTTAGGTGTAAACTTAAAGGGATACAATAAGGAACAGGCGCAGCAAGTTAACTTTAATTACAACCATGAAGAAAATGTTTTTACACTCTTAAGAGCATTGCGCTTAAGTGATGAAATTACTCAAAAAGTTGAACAAGAGTATTCAACAAAAGGAACTAAAAATGACTAAATGGCTGATAATACTTACAGCACTGGGGTTGCTTAGTGCATGTACGCACCGCGTTGAAGTGGCAGCGAAAGAGCCTATCACCATTAATTTAAATGTGAAGGTTGATCATGAAATTCGCGTAAAAGTTGATAAAGAGCTAGATGACTTATTTAGCGATGACAGTGAGTTATTCTAAGGAGCAATTATGAGTTTATTAAAAAATAAAAAGTTAAACGTGATCACACTTTTAAGTGCCGCTTTATTGTCATTTTCTGCTTGGGCAATCAGTTTAGATGATGCTAAAAACCAAGGGCTTGTGGGTGAAAATAGCTCAGGTTATTTAGGTTTGGTTGTACAAAATGCAGAGGCTAAAGCGGTTGTTGATGAAATTAACGCAAAGCGCAAAGCACAATATTTAAAACTTGCGAAAAAGAACAACTTGTCACTTGCTCAAGTAGAAGCACTAGCGGCGGCAAAAACCATTGAAAAAACCCAAGCAGGGCATTTCGTTGAAGTTAATGGTGAGTGGGTTAAAAAATAACTCTGCGCATTATTAAAAACCAAAAACCGAGCTTATGCGCTCGGTTTTTTGCAATTTTTAAGTAGCTGCTGCCAAAAGTCAATTCCCTTACGGCGAGCTAAGTTGATATTGTGTTCAGGAATTGACTCCGGCTCGTTGTATTCATCTAGTGCCGCGCTCATACTTGCTTCACGTATTAAGTGTAAAGTAGGAAAAGGCGAGCGATTAGTATAATTTGCAGCGTCATCTTCATCACTATCAGCAAAAACATAGTCAGGATGAAAGTTTGCAATTTGGTACTTCCCCTCAAAACCTTGTGCAACTAATAGCGCATTGGCTAAGTCAACAAGGTCTAAAAAATCTTCAAAATCAGTAAAGCCATTATCAAATATTAACAAAGTTGTTTCACGCTGAGGATCACGGTCAAGCTGGGTACATTGTTCAAGCATATCCATAACAGCATCATCAATTTTTGAGGTGTTACTAATGGTGTAGTGAATGCAGTTATTTTCAACTTCTTTACGGGCAAATGGACAAAAATTGTATTTTACAATCACAGCGCTTACCCATTCACGGGTTTGAGATATAGCTAAGTTGGTCACGATTTTGGCTCTAAATAAGGAGTTATAATGGCAAGCGTTTTGGCAATAGCGCCTTGGTTTTTAGCAACGCACTGAGCTGCTTTACTGCCAAGAATATCACACGCTTTGGTGTTTTTAATCAAGCGAAGCAATGCAAGCACCAGTTCGTCAGTATTTTCAACCACATGGGCGCCTTTGAGTTTAATAAGTTCAGGGTAAACATGGTCAAAGTTGTAGGTATGAGGGCCGGTAAGTACACCCACTGAAAAAGCTGCCGACTCTAATGGGTTATGGCCACCACGACGAATTAAACTGCCACCAATAAAACTAATATTAGCGGCACCATATAGATATTGTAATTCACCTAATGTGTCGGCTAACACAATTTGTTCATTATTATAATTTTTTTGACTGCGACGACTAAAGCTAAGATTCGAGTGAGTCAGTAGCTCTGCAACTTTATCAAATTGTTCGGGGTGACGTGGCGCAATGATCAGTAAAGCGTCAGGATGTGTTTCTAGTAGTTGCTGGTGGGCTGCTAAAATAAACTCATGCTCTATAGGGTGTGTAGAACCTGCGACCCATATAAAGCGTTCTGCTTTTTTATAATATTGCTTTAAAGAGGCTACTTTATCGAGTTGTGCAGTGGTTGGGGTAATATCAAATTTTATTGATCCCGTTACATGGCTTTTTTCAGCAGGTAGCCCTAATTCAATAAAGCGATTTGCATCGGTTTTGTCGTGACTTGCAAGTGCGGTAATTGATTGCATGATACTGCGAGTTAGCTGGGCCACTTTTTCGTAGCCTTGCTGAGACTTTTCAGATAGTCGTGCATTAACTACCAATACAGGTATATTTTGTTTGTGCGCATTAGCCATTAAGTTCGGCCATAGTTCAGTTTCTAAAATACAGAGTAATTGCGGTTTTACTCGTTTTAAAAAGCGAGTGGTGGCCATTGGAAAATCAATGGGTAAATAACTAACAGCAACGCTGTTTTTAAATTGTGCGCTAACTTGCTCTCGTCCTGTTGGAGTATTGCAGGTAATTAAAATATTTAACTGCGGTTGTTCATGTTGTAGGGCTTTAATTAAAGGGGTTGCAGCTAACACCTCGCCCACAGAAGCACAATGAAATACAACTGGTTTGTTGTTTGAAAATGAAGCGCGGCTTATGAAGCCAAAACGTTCCTTAAAGTGAGCGCGATATCCTGCGTTTTTTTTACCTCTTAGTACATATAAGTAAAATACAATCAGTGGGCTAATAATAATTAATGCGAGTGAATAAAAAATGCGTGCCATACTGTTGCTTTGTATAAATGAAAGTGGCGCTAGTTTAGCGTGAAATCGTTTTTTTCTAAATACACAAATATAAAATAGCAACTTGAAAAAGGTAACAACGATAAAAACCTTCTTTATCTGAATAATAACTTTCTACCCGTACTTTAATTTAGTTATATAGAGGTGATTTGGCTATAAAATTATGGAATAATGAAATTAATTTTTCCTGCCATTTCAGTTCCAAGAGGAATATCTCATGTCAATTATAGATTCAGTGGCAACTAGCTACCTAGAAAGTTTAAATCGTCACCAAGTATTGTTCGAAACCATGGAGGCGTATCATCAAGAGGTAATGCAGTTGTTAGAAGCATGTCATAGTGCTTTACAGGCTGGTGGTAAGGTTGTTTGGTTTGGTAATGGCGGCAGTGCGGCTGATGCTCAGCATTTGGCTGCAGAGTTTGTGGTACGTTATAAGTTAGAGCGAGGACCGTTAGCGTCTATTGCTCTAACCACAGACACCTCTATTTTAACAGCGCATAGTAATGACTATCATTTTGACACAGTATTTGAACGCCAAGTACAGGCGCTATGTAAACCTGAAGATATTGTAATTGGCTTAACCACATCGGGCACCAGTAATAATATTAATTTAGCGTTAGAAGCCGCTAATAAAATAGGAGCATTCACTGTTGCATTTACAGGTCGCGATGGGGGGGAAGTAAAAGACATCGCCAAGTTACCTATTATCATTAAAAATGATGAAACAGCCCGTATCCAAGAGGCGCATATGTTTATCGGCCATTGGTTGTGTGAAGCCATGGATATGGTTGTTGCGGAGCAGCAGTAATGGATTTATCGCTATTAAAAAACTTATCAGCAGCGCGTATTTTAGTGGTTGGTGACGTTATGCTAGACCGCTACTGGTATGGTGATTCTGGCCGTATTTCGCCGGAGGCACCAGTACCCGTTGTAAAAGTCAGTAAATTTGAAGACAAAGCCGGTGGTGCCGCCAATGTGGCTAAAAATATAGCCCGACTAGATGGCAAAGTGGGTTTACTTGGCCTAATTGGCGAGGATGAAAGCGGACAAATTTTAGAAAACATTCTAGAGGGTGAAAAAATAAATTCACAGCTTGTGAGTGTATGCGATTTGCCGACTATTTCTAAAATGCGGGTGATCAGTCGTCATCAACAAGTTGTGCGTTTAGATTTAGAAGAGGCTTTTAATGAGTCTCATAGCCAGTTGTTATTAAATCGATTAGAGCTGGTGCTGAGTGATTACGACTTTATTGTATTTTCTGATTACAACAAGGGCTCACTCGCGCTAATCCAAAAAATGATTTCGGTTGCTAAAGATGCAGGTAAAACCGTGCTTGTTGACCCTAAATCATCTGATTTAGAGTTGTACCGTGGAGCTGATTACATAACCCCTAATTTAAATGAGTTTAAATTAGCGGGTGGTCAGGTTGGTTCAGAAGAGTTGCTTGCTAGCAGCGCGCGTACCCTGATTAGTGATGCGGGTATTAACGCCATGCTACTAACACGCTCAGAACAAGGTATGTCGCTAATTGATGCAACGCAAAAGCATGACTTTGCAGCGCAACAACTCGAAGTAAGTGATGTAACCGGTGCGGGCGATACTGTTATTGCTACATTAGCTGTAATGCTAGGTGCGGGTATGACCGCCAAAGATGCAGTCGAAATTGCAAACTTAGCTGCCGGTATTGCAGTAAGTAAATTGGGAGCGGCTACGGTTTCTCCTGAAGAGTTGAGCCGCAAGTTAGGCCAATACTTACAAGCCACTGGCGAGCATTATCAAACCCCATTTGATGATGTATTACAACATATTGAATTTGCAAAGCAAAATGGAGAAACCATTGTATTTACTAATGGTTGTTTTGATATTTTGCATGCAGGCCATGTGCGCTATTTAGCGCAAGCTAAAGCGCGTGGTGATAGATTAGTGGTTGGTTTAAATAACGATGAATCCATTGCCCGTTTAAAAGGCCCTGAGCGCCCAATTAACCCATTAGATGAGCGTGCTATGGTTTTAAGTGCATTAGCCTCAGTTGATTGGGTTATTCCGTTTGGCAGTGAGGCTGAAAATGACACACCAGCAAAGCTAATTGAGCAAATTAGCCCAGATATTCTTGTTAAAGGTGGTGATTACACTGTTGAGCAAATTGCCGGTGCTGAGCACGTGTTGCGTCATGGCGGAAAAGTAGAAGTGCTTGAGTTTTTAGATGGTTGCTCTACATCAAAAGTGATTAGCAAAATTAAAAGCTAGCTAGTTAGTGAAATAAAAAAGGGGATAAACTTTGGTTTATCCCCTTTTTTAATGCTTGCAAAACTAAAAGTTATATTCGAACTTTGCAAATGCAGACGTATCGTTTTCTGCTCCATCGTTATTAGAGGCAAGTCCGCCAAGGGTTAAGCGCCCCCCCATGGCAAGCATTCTGTAACGTACTTCAAGCTGTTTAGAGCTAAATGCTGTTTTGGTAATCGAGTTACCTAAGTCTGGGTTATTTGGGTATCTATCACGGTTGTCGCTGTTGTAGTCTACATCACGTAATTTTACTTGCCAGTCAGTTCCGCTTGAGAGTTGCCCAAGTACGGTTAACACTAGCGATTGCGCATCATTATCATAGGTAGAGCCGATAGGGCGACCATGGTAACGATACCCTGATTGGTAATCAGTGTGCTCATAATAGCAGTTTTCGGTCGTTGACCCCGCAGAGCAAGACACACCTGTATCAATATATTCTAAGTTGACTAGTAAATTCTGCTCGTAAACGCGATGTGTTGTTTGTAAGCCAAATAAGTACGCTCTATCAGCTGGTTTAAACTGTGAGCTCGCATCTTCACCAATCGTGCTGGCATAAACGGCATAAGGTTGGTTAAATAATGTGTCTGACCAACGAATATCAATACCTGCTAATTGATTACCTATTTTTGATTCTAACTGGCTATCACAATTAGTAGTGCCATCAACACATTTTGTATCACCGGTAATCATATCAATAAAGTCACCAGCCGAGCTTGGTTGTCCCTTACCAGCCCATTGTGCTGACCAGCTCAGTGCTATTTCTAATTGTTGAACGGGGCGAAAGTTAACCCGAGTGCTCCACAATAACGCATCAGGAATAACGCGGGTTGATTCCAGCTTAGCCATTTGTGCAGTAAACCCCCACTGACCTATCCAACTTAACCAAGGTGTTTCAAAGGCACTACTTTGCTCACGAGAAATACTAATGGCAGGTAAAGGTTTTGCATTACCAGACATAATTAAGCTGTTATCAACACCCGGCCCCCAAAATTGCTCAACGGCACCTGCTCTTACAATCCAATTACCCATACGATACGCTAAATAGCTGTCATCTAGAGAGGTATCATTGCAGTCTTTTAGTGCTTGCTCGTTTTGAGCTATATCATCAGTTGTTTTACCGTCGACTAAGCAGTTTTTGCCATCACTACGATGATTAATCGCTATTTTAGCTGCAAAGTTATGTCCTAAATAAGCGTAGGCAGCAGTTAACTCTGATTCTTGGCTATTGGTGGCACCAAAGCTAGTGGCTACAAGAGGATCTGAGCTGGCAAATGCCGAAAGCTGTACACTATGCGAACCGCTATTTTCTGACTTATAACGATGTTTTACACGTAATAACGCATCCTGCAGGCGAGGAGATAACTGTTCTAACGAAGTATTGTTTACATCATTAATAAAGCTTTTCCACATTAATGGGTACGTTGTTACTGGCGCTAAAATTATACCTGCATCGGCAAGCTGTTGTATATCTGCTCTAAGAGCATAATCATCAGGCTTTACCCAAGGTTCAGCATTTACGGTTGTAGTTACGGCACAAAAAAGCGAAGAAAGTATAAAAAATTTGTTTCGCAAAGCTCAGATCCTTATGATTGAAATTGCTAACAAGTTTAGCAATCTACGTCCTTTATTGCAGTAATTAAATCAACTCATTAAAGAGATATTAGAAAAAAATATTACTATATATTAGATTAAAACACCGCGGCTCTATCGCTAAAAAGATGGCGTTGATATACTCGCAGCAAAGAAAAAATAGAGATAGTAATGAGCAACAAACGACTTTTATTTATTCCCGTGTCATCGCCAGAAGGTATTGGTGAATATATGCGCTCGTTACAGCTAGCTCAAACCTTAAAGGCTGAGTATGGCAAGCAGTTAGATATTCATTTTATTTTAAATAAACATACGGCTTATGCTAAAAACTGCCCATTCCCTACCTTATTGTTAAATCAATCGGCAACAAAAGAAAATACGCACGTATGTCAGTTTATTAAGCAATACAAACCAGATGCGGTGCTATTTGATTGTGCAGGACGCGCTGAGCAAATGAAAGCTGCAAAAAAAGTGGGTGCTAAAGTTGTTTTTATTTCACAGCATGCAAAAAAGCGAGCAAAAGGTTTAAAGCTTAATAGAGCGGGCCTTATTGATACTCATTGGGTGGTTCAGCCTGATTACTGTATTGAACCTCTTTCGTGGTATGAAAAGCTAAAATTGAGCATGTTGTCTCTGGCCTATCCTGCTAATGTCGGGCCATTTACAGTGTTTGCATCAGCGCAACAAAAATCCGATGCACTAACCCGTTATCAATTGAAAGAGAAAGAGTTCTTTATTGTTAACGCAGGCTCTGGTGGGCACACTCTTAATGGACAAAACTGTGCTGATATCTACTATAAAGCAGGACTGAATATTGCGAAAGAAACAGGTTTAAAAGGGGTTGTGGTGTTTGGTCCTAATTACACTAAGTCGTTACCTAAAAGCGATGAGTTAATTTGTTTGCCAAGCCAAGAGGGGACTGAATTTTTAGCCTTACTAAGTCAGGCTAAGGTGGCATTATTAAGCGCGGGCGATACTTTACTTCAAGCCATTGCTTTACAAACGCCAACGATAGCATGTGCTATTTCAAAAGATCAAAATGAGCGAGTTGTTCGTTGTGCGAGTACCGGTGTTGTTAAAGAGGCTGAGCTTGATATTTTAGATATTACCCAAAAAATAAAAGAGCTACTCTTGGAACCAAATTATAATAATACGGTTGGCCAATACAAGTCGTTAGAAAGTGTGCATAGCTTTGATGTCATAACGAAAGGAGTAAAAGCGTTGTTAATAGGAAATAAGCTATGAATATTGTTATTGTAATTGACTCCCTCGTTGGTGGTGGCGCTGAAAAAGTAATGCTTACTTTGGCGCAGGAAATGGTATCAAAAGCCCACAATGTGACTATTTTGTCATTGGCGCAAAATATTGAATATGACATTCCAAACACCTTATCTGTTGAAAGTTTATTTTCAGGTCGAGCAACAAAAGTTGATCGATTTTGGCAGATAAAAAAGAATGTTAAAGTATTAGAGACATGGTTTGAGCAAAAGTTACTTCAACTTGGTTCTATTGATTTAGTACTTTCTAATTTAGATCGTAGTAATAACTTATTAGCAAAAAGTAAAATAGAAAATATCCATTTTGTTGTTCATAACTCAGTTAATGCTGAACTTGCTAGGCAAAAAAAATTAGGTCCATTTTCTTATTTATATCTTAAAAGAAGCAAACAAAATTTAAATGGGAAGTCTTTGATCTGTGTTTCAAAAGGTGTTGAAGAGGAAATACGCCAGAGCCCTTTAATTACCCCCAGCGCAATGACAACTATTTACAATCCTTTTAATTTTAAAATTATGAATGAGCAAGCAAATGAGGTAAATATCAACATACCGACCTCTCCTTATCTTATTCATGTTGGACGATTTGCTAAACAAAAACGTCATGATGTTCTGTTTGCTGCATTTGCTAAATTAGATAAAAAATATAAATTAGTATTATTGTGTAATAAGAAAGAGAAAGCATTTAAGTTAGCCAAACAATACGGAATCGAAAATCAACTTATTGTTCCTGGATTCGAACAAAATCCTTATAACTGGATTAAGCAGGCTAAAGCTCTTGTATTAAGTTCTGACTTTGAAGGGCTACCAACCGTATTAATTGAAGCTATAGCCATAGGTACACCCGTGGTAAGTACTAATTGTAATTTTGGTCCCAATGAAATATTAACCGAAGAATTAAGCAAATATCTGGTACCAACAGAGCAAAGTGACTTATTAGCAAAGGCCATTGAAGACGTTTTAATTGATAGCCCCGATATGAAAAAGGCCACTATTTTGAAAAAGGTCTCTGCAGATGCTGTAGCAGACCAATATTTAGCAATGGCGCGCTGAATATTAGCATTCGAGCTCTTGGTTATAGTCATTATGTAATGTTTGCCAATCGTTTTGCTGCCAATGAAAGTGGCTGTTGCGGCTTTGCTCTTTTAAAAAGGAGCGCTGTAGGCGAGACATGTTGCTCTGTTGCCATTTTATATCGGGTGTTTTTATTTCGCCACGATCAAAGTCGATAATGTAAACATCACCAGAGTCATCAAATAAAATATTATTAATATTTAAATCAGCGTGATAAACCCCTTTACTATGAAATTGGGCAATAGTTTGTGCTATTTTTTTTATCTCAGCTTCACTCAATGTGCGTTCAATCAGTATATCTAATATACTTTTAGCACCGCTAACCGCTTCAGTAATAATATCACCTCGGTAAATGAAGCCATAGCGACTCACTTTAGCTGCAATAGGCTTTGGTACATTTAAGCCTAACTCTATTAATTGCGTCATTAAGCTAAATTCTTGATAAACACGCGTATGCTCTAGTCCCCAATATAAATATTGGTCACTAAGTAGTTTTCCTATTAGGCCGCCACGCCAATAATGGCGCAACACAGCCGTTAAATCTGCGTGTTTAAAAAACCAAGCAGTTGCACGCCCCTTTTTAGCGCCGACAATTTTTTGCTGTTGTTGCCAGAAATTGGGCTCAAACCAATCTAACTCTATTTTGGCGCTATATTGAGGATGGCTTAAAATGACATGGTTATTTTTGACGTGTTGATTAAACATAGCTCATAGGATTCGCTTAAATATGTGCACATATTAACGTGTTTTCAGGCTAAGGATAAGTACTTGCAATGACGCGATTATAATTTAAGATCAGGTTTTATTATTTTACCTCCAAGGAAACGTGTGACTTCAGCGCCTACTTACACATCTATTTGTATTTTACGTCTTTCTGCCATTGGTGATGTATGCCATGCAGTGAGTGCGGTACAAGCAATTCAAAAAGCGCATCCAAATGCTAAAATTACATGGGTGATAGGGAAAGTCGAGGCGATGCTTTTAGCAGATTTGCCTGGCGTTGAGCTTGTTGTATTTGATAAAAAACAAGGTAAAGCGGCACTGAAACAGTTAAAGCAAACCTTCAAAGGGCAGTGTTTTGACGTACTACTTAATATGCAAGTGGCTTTAAGAGCTGGTTTTGTCGCTCGCTGTATTCCTGCCAAAGTTAAAATTGGTTTTGACTGGGCTCGCTCAAAAGAGTTGCATAGTTTATTTATTAATAAACGCATTAAAGCCCAATCTCAGGCACATGTTTTAGAGGGATTTAAAGGTTTTGCTCAAGCGATTGGTGTTGATGATTATGTCCCTGTTTGGAATATGCCCTACACCGACAAAGATCAAGCTAAAGCTGATGAGCTGTTAGGTGATGATTATTTATCACATAAGCTATTCGTTATTTCGCCAGCAGCAAGTAAAGCACAGCGTAACTGGTTAGCCGAACGCTATGCCGCGCTTGCGGATTATGCACATACACAGGGGTTTAAAATAGTATTAACTGGTGGACCGACTGAACTGGAAATTAATTTAGCAAATAACATCATTAAACACTCTGATTCACCCATTCTGAACTTGGTGGGTAAAACAAAACTCAAAGAATTATTGTGCGTACTTAAGCGTGCAGACTTAGTACTGGCACCTGACACAGGACCAGCTCATATGGCGGTGACTGTGGGCACACCGGTTATTGGCTTATATGCGCATTCAAACCCAGCGCGAACGGGGCCTTATTTATACCAAGATTACGTGGTTGAGGTTTATCACCAAAACTTATTAAAGCACACAGGTAAAACCGCCGAGCAATTACCTTGGGGTACTCGGGTTAAGGGCGATGATTTAATGAGTCAAGTAACTACGGATACAGTAAAAGAAATGTTTGACCATGTTGTTAAAAAAGAGTCGTTATTATGAATGGTAAACACACAAATAAGGCGCTTTTTTTAGACCGTGATGGTGTAGTAAATGTTGATCATGGCTATGTATTTAAAAGCGAAGAGTTTGAATTTATAGAGGGTGTGTTTTCAACGTGTAAAGCATTCTATGACGCGGGCTATAAAATAATTGTTGTAACGAACCAATCAGGTATTGGTCGAGGTTATTACTCAGAAGCCGATTTTTTTGCTCTTAACATATGGATGAAAGCGCAGTTTAGTCATCATCAAATTGAAATTACTGATGTTTATTTTTGTCCTCATCACCCTAAAAATGCATTGCCAGCGTATTTAACAGATTGCGATTGCAGAAAACCAGCGCCTGGTATGTTGCTACAAGGAATAAAAGATCATCATATCGACCCTGCACTTAGTGTGATGGTGGGAGACAAACGAGGTGATATGCAAGCTGCTATGAGCGCTAATATCCGTACTAAAATACTGGTACGTTCGGGGCAAGCAGTTGATGAGCAAGCCGTAAAGTCTGCTGACTATGTTTGTGACTCAATCAAGGAACTTCCTGTTTTGCTTGCTGATCTGCTTTAGTGCATACCTCACGCCTGTAAACTGGCAGCTTTTCCTGCCAGTTAGCTAATTTGCGACGAATGACAAACAGTGCAATTTCGCGCTTAAACTTTTACAATACCCGCATTATAAATAGCAGCAACACGTCTGCTGTTTAACCCGTTCAACCAAATGGAGATCACAGATGAGAGCATCTGCTTTTTTTAGCCAATTACAACAGCAAATCGAAGACGTCAAAGCTGAAGGTTTGTACAAAAATGAACGTGTTATCACTTCACAGCAGCAAGCTCAAATTGAAGTGGCATCAGGTGATAAGGTTATTAACTTTTGTGCTAACAACTACTTAGGTTTAGCTAACAGCCCAGAGCTAATTGCAGCTGCCCAACAAGGCTTAGATGACCATGGCTTTGGTGTTGCCTCAGTGCGTTTTATTTGTGGTACCCAAGATATTCATAAAACGCTTGAGAAAAAAATCAGTCAATTTTTAGAAACTGAAGACACCATTTTGTACTCATCATGCTTTGATGCGAATACAGGCTTGTTTGAAACTATTTTAGGTGCAGACGATGCGATTATTTCTGATTCATTAAACCATGCATCTATTATTGATGGCGTGCGTTTATGTAAAGCAAAACGTTTCCGTTATGCAAATAACGATATGGCTGATTTAGAAAAGCAATTAATTGCAGCCGATGAAGCCGGTGCTAAAACTAAACTAATTGCTACTGATGGCGTGTTCTCAATGGATGGCGTCATTTGTAATTTAGAAGCAGTGTGTGATTTAGCCGACAAATATGACGCGCTTGTTATGGTTGATGACTCACATGCCGTTGGTTTTGTTGGCGAAAACGGTAAAGGTACGCCTGAGTACTGTAATGTACTCGACCGTGTTGATATTATTACTGGCACCTTAGGCAAAGCGCTTGGTGGAGCTTCTGGTGGTTATACTTCAGGCAAAAAAGAAATTGTTGAGTGGCTTCGTCAGCGTTCACGTCCATACTTATTCTCAAATTCATTAGCGCCTTCAATCGTAACAGCGTCAATCAAAGTGTTAGAAATGCTTGAAAATGGCGGTGAGCTTCGCGCTAAGCTATGGTCAAACGCTAAATACTTCCGTGAGCAAATGGAAACGGCAGGTTTTACCTGTGCAGGTAAAGATCATGCGATTATTCCAGTGATGCTAGGGGATGCAAAAGTGGCGTCACTTATGGCTGATAAACTATTGGCTGAAGGGATTTATGTAACTGGCTTTTCATTCCCTGTTGTACCAAAAGGTCAGGCGCGTATTCGTACCCAAATTTCTGCAGCGCACAGCAAGGAGCAGCTTGATACAGCCATTGCAGCCTTTACCCGTATTGGTAAAGAGATTGGTGTTATTTAATTTTCTTGTTAAATCGCGGCTAAAGTCGCGATTTTTTAATTGAGTGTGGATTATGAAAGCATTATCAAAGTTAAAAGCAGAGCCAGGCATTTGGATGACAGATGCACCAAAGCCTGAAGTAGGTCATAACGATCTGTTAATTAAGATTCGTAAAACAGCCATTTGTGGTACCGATGTTCATATTTACAAGTGGGATGAGTGGGCACAAAACACTATTCCTACACCTATGGTGGTTGGCCACGAATATGTGGGTGAAGTAATTGACATGGGCCAAGAAGTTCGCGGTTTCGAAGTTGGCGACCGTGTATCTGGTGAAGGTCATATAACCTGTGGTCATTGTCGTAACTGCCGTGCTGGACGTGTTCATTTATGCCGTAATACAACCGGTGTGGGTGTTAACCGTGAAGGTGCATTTGCTGAGTACTTAGTTATTCCAGCATTTAACGCGTTTAAAATCCCAGATAACATTAGCGATGAACTGGCCTCTATTTTTGACCCGTTTGGTAATGCTGTACATACTGCATTATCGTTTGACTTAGTGGGTGAGGATGTATTAATCACTGGTGCAGGCCCTATTGGTATTATGGCCGCGGCTGTAGCCAAACATGTAGGTGCACGCCATGTGGTTATCACCGACGTAAATGAATACCGCCTAGACTTAGCACGTAAAATGGGCGCAACGCGTGCTGTAAACGTTGCGAATGAAAAGCTTGAAGATGTAGCTAAAGAGCTAGGTATGACCGAAGGCTTTGACATTGGCTTAGAGATGTCAGGTGTTCCGAGTGCATTTAATGCCATGCTAAATAACATGAATCATGGCGGCAAAATTGCCATGTTAGGTATTCCACCTTCAGATATGGCGGTCGATTGGAATCAAGTTATTTTTAAAGGCTTAGTGATCAAAGGTATTTACGGTCGTGAGATGTTTGAAACTTGGTATAAAATGGCTAGCTTGATTCAATCAGGGCTTGATTTAAAACCAATTATTACTCATCAGTATTCAATTGATGACTTCCAAGCTGGCTTTGATATGATGATTTCAGGCCAATCGGGTAAAGTAATTCTTAACTGGGATTAATTATCCCCTGTTAAGAGAATTAAAGGCGGCATTTGTCGCCTTTTTTGTAATTATAAGAGAGTACTATGGCATTTAAACATATATCAATCGCACAAACCCTCGAACTACTAGACAAAGAAGATGTGGTGATTGCCGATATTCGCGATCCTAATTCGTATCAGACAGGGCACATTCCTGGCTCTGAAGCGCTTTCAAATGCAAATATCGCCCAATTTATGATGGAAAAAGAGTTTGACCAGCCGATTATTATTGTTTGTTATCACGGCATGAGCTCACAGGGTGCAGCAAGTTACTTAGTAGAGCAAGGCTTTGAAGATGTTTACAGCATGGATGGCGGTTTTACTGCGTGGGAAGCCGCTTACAAGGATAAAGTAGCACGATGATAGAGCTAGGCAGTCTAACTAACCCCCGTGCTGCACAGGGCTTTATAGATTACCTAAAAAGCCAAGGGCTTACAGGGCAAATTCGTACTGAGGATGGTCATACGCTTGTTATTAGTGTGGCACCTGAAGACTTCCATGCAGTGCAGCCTTTATGGAACGAATTTGCTAAAAACCCTAATCATGAGCGTTACCAACAAGCATCATGGCAAGTAGGTACTACGCAGTCACCGTTAAAGTATCAAGGGCAGTCACTTAATTTAGTCGCTCGTTTTAAAGCCTTAAGCTGGCTTAATCAAGGTGTTAGTATTCTCAGCATTGTTGTTTATATTGCCTTTTTATTTGGTGCGTTTGAGCCTATTTATATGGCGTTGCAGTTCAATCCTGCGTCACCACTTACCTGGTTAACACCTGCTGTTGTGCATTTTAGCGCTATGCATATTGTGTTTAACTTAATTTGGTGGGTATCACTGGGTGACAACATTGAAAAGCAATGTGGTAAGTCGAGTTTAATCGGGCTGTTTTTAGTTACCGCTTTAATAAGTAATTGGGCACAGTACTTAATGGTCGGTCCTAACTTTGGTGGGCTTAGCGGTGTTGTATATGGGTTGTTAGGCTTTTGTTGGATTTACAGCGCGCTTAACCCTAAACAGCCTGCACTGGTTACAACCGCAATTGTTGGTTTTATGCTGGTATGGTTAGTACTTGGTTTTGCAGATGTATTATTTGTTGGAATGGCTAATTGGGCACACTTAGGTGGGCTTGTTAGCGGTATGGCTTTTGCCTATACCGCTCAGCTTTTTAAAACAAAAAGCGCCTAATGATATAAATATTTAGTAAATAACAGGTCTCGGATTATTTCTTGGCCTGTTTCTTCCTTAAGTAAGCTTTTTAGTTTTTCTGCGCTTTTAAGGCGAATTTGCTCACGCCCTGTTAAAGACTTTATTTTGTTTTCAGGCTCTTTTGATAATATCTCTACTAGCGCATCACGTAACAGCGGGGTGTGATGTTCTACAATGGCAATATCGGATGTTTTGTTTAGCATTAAATCTACCGTGACGCGAACGTAACCCATTTTTTTACTTGATGGACCAATGTAATTGGTAATAATGTCTGGCTCAAACCCAAAATAACCCACAGTAGACTCAGCACGTGCTGATAAGCTAGTTAGGCTGACTAAAAGAATAAAAAGGCCTGTAAATACTGTTTTTTTCATTTCAAAAGCGTTTCCGTAAACTGGTTACAAATAGTTTATACTTATTAGTAAATAAGATACAGCAAGATGCTGTTATTTGTTGTGTTTGTAAAAGTACTCTGGATTCAAGTTTGGGATAGGCAATAGCGAGAGTCAAATGCTGATTAGCTTTTTATGACACAGGATGTGCTTGGTATTGAGTAAATCGCGCTTTTTCAAATTCGTTGGCAATGTTATGATCTCTCTGATTTTTTTCAAGTAGAGTTATTGTGATTACTTTTCCTCTTTCTTTATCTGCCAATTGGCAGAGTACCGCTCAAGTGACTGGCTTATCTAACGCTGAGAAAGAGTGGTTATTTGAACCGCATTCTTTAACAGCTAAATTAAAAAGTCAGTCTCAGCGTTTTGCTGTAAAAGTATTGAGTGAGCAAAAAGTAGACCTTTCTCAATCACAGCAAACGCTATTAAGTGAGCAGGTAAGTACAGTACTTAACCGTGAAGTGCTACTGTTGTGTGATGAACAACCGATTGTTTATGCTCAAAGTTGGTTGCCAGTAACAAGCAATAATACAAACAATCAGCTGCACAATATGGGAGAACGCCCGTTAGGTGATGTTATCTTTCAAGATCCTGCGTTAAGGCGCACTGATATTGAAATTGCTCGCTTTGATGATAATCACTCATTGCAATCACTGGTGAGCGAACTTAATTTACCGAATCACTCTTTACTGGGCAGACGCAGCGTATTTTCTTTACATAACTATCAATTTTTGGTCTGTGAGGTTTTTTTACCAGGAGCTTACTTATACTCATGAAACTAGCCGCTTTGTCTGTTAATCATATGCCCTATTACATCCAGTTAATGCGAATTGATAAGCCCATAGGCACTTTATTGCTACTTTGGCCAACTTATTGGGCATTATGGATAGCGAATGATGGTCTGCCTAGCTTAACGAATTTCATTGTGTTTACCCTTGGAGTAATAGTTATGCGAAGCGCAGGATGCGTTATCAATGACTTTGCCGATAGAAAAATTGATGGCTCAGTAAAGCGTACTTGTCAGCGGCCGCTAGCGACCGGAGCGGTAAGTAGTGGCGAAGCCATTAGTTTGTTTTTATTACTCGTTGTCATCGCTTTTATATTAGTATTACTGCTTAATACCAATACTATTTTGTTATCGTTTGGTGCACTTGGATTAGCGTTTTGTTATCCCTTTATGAAACGTTACACACAACTTCCTCAAGTTGTATTGGGCGCGGCTTTTGGTTGGGCAATCCCTATGGCTTTTATGGCATCAATAAACTCTCTACCCGTGCAGGCATGGTTGCTATTTATTGCCAATATTTGCTGGACGGTGGCTTACGACACTATGTACGCAATGGTTGATAGAGACGATGATTTAAAAATAGGAGTAAAATCAACCGCTATTTTATTCGCCAGTTATGACCGCCATATTATAGCGCTACTTAACTTTAGCTTTTTTGCGTTGATGGTTTTAATTGGGTTGATGAATCAAATAGGATTTAGTTTTTGGTTGGGATTAGCTATTGCAGCAATGTTACTTGTGTATCAACAGCGTTTGATTCATTTACGCCAGCGAGATAATTGTTTTAAAGCATTTTTAAATAACCATTACGTAGGACTGGCTATTTTTATTGGTTTATTATTTTCTTACCCCGTTTTTGCTTAACGGGGCGGGTCGATAATGCCACTAATTGACGCGTTTTTTCTGAACCAACCAGCAATCGAATAGCGGTTATCAACAGCAGGAAGTACTTCATGTACAAAGCGTTCGCTTTCAAATAATACCAAAGTGCCTGCCGTGGGTTTTATTACTATTTCTATGCCTTTACTTTTAGGCTTGTAAATAACTAGCTCTCCACCTTTCTCTGGAGAGTTCAAATATAATACGGTAGTAAAAACACGGTTTGAACGACCTTTAAATGCATCTACATGTTTTTTATAAAAATCACCTTGCGTATATTTTGCATAGTGACATTCATAATCAAACAAACCCATAAAGAAAGTTCGATTAAGCGTATTACGAACTGCTTCCATTACTTGCAGGTAGCCAAGTTGTGCATTTGAACTGCCATCAAACCAATAGGTTTTGTCTTTACGAACTGTATTATCAATTTGCAAGTTATTTAATCGACCAATACCAGCAAGGCTAAAGTGTGGATTTATTCTGTAGCAATCTGCCATTAAATCAAAGATTAGGTCACTATCAATGGCGTTTTCAATAATGGCATAACCATGCGTTTCAATCTGCTCTAGATAAATTCCAGAAGCTGTAAAGTTGTTCATTAACGCTAGTCATAATAGTAGGGAGCGTTAGTTTAATGTAAAAAAACTTTAAAGCTACAAATTTATCGCGTTCACCAAAGCGCATGGTGTAATGTTATGCTTTTGAGACTTTATTTATTAGCGAGAGTAAGTGGTCAACATGCTCACCTGCTTCTATTTGTTGGCTGGTTTGCACAATAAGTTGCTCATGGCTAATATCGTTATTAGTTTTAAGTTGAATCAAGTTATGGTTTTCTGCCACAGAACTGGTGTGTTCAATACCGGCAATGGCAAAATGGTCTGACTTTTCAAGTCCGGCCATTACCTGATCAATACTGCCCACTTTAATAGTTGATACTTTATTTAATGAGTCTATTACTTCATTAAGCATTGATTGCACTTGTTTTGACTGTGAAAAACAACTGAACATTGGATAACTTTCGAGTTCTTTTTTACTAATATCGCTTTTATTTGCTAAAGGGTGTTGTTTTGAACAAAATAAAATAAGCTGATCAGGTAATTGTATGTCGCTACCAATGCTATTGACTATTTGCGAGCATACACTAATGTCAATTTCACCCTGAAGTAACTTTCTATGAAGCTCAGTTTTGTTTTGTAGCTGCATTTCGATTTTAATATGCGGGTATTGGCTTAAAAATTCACCGCAGGTAATTGGTACTATGCTGCTGGTTGTTGTGGTGTAACCAATGACCAATTTTTTCTCTTCAGTGCCATTAATTGACTGAAAAGCGCGATGTTTTATTTGCTCTAGCTCATTGAGGGTATTTTTTGCAAAGTCGAGGAAAAGTTCGCCTGCTTGAGTTAATTTAACCGAGCGAGTAGAGCGGGTAACAAGTTCGTAGCCAAGCTCTGTTTCAAGAGTTTGAATACTTCGAGTTAACGCAGATGTGCTAATTTGGGTTTGTTCTGCAGCTTGCCTAAAATGACGAAGTAGGCCAAGCGCTACAAACTGTTCTAATTGTTCAAATCTCACTATATAGTCCTTTTTTATAGGTAAGCTAGGGGAATTGCAGATTAAATACTGACTTTATATCCCTACAGATCAGTTGAAATAATGTTTTTAACCACCTCCTTAGATTAACTTTCTTTTCATCGTATTTAAAGAGAATAGTTGCTAAAAGTTGTTATACCTTTGGGTAATGTTAAATAACTGTAGGGTTTTATTATTGACCAAGTTTATGCAATTTTATAACAGCTTTATTAAAGTCTCGGTTTGTTAATTGCTGCTTTTGCTTTTAGGATTGGGCTCAATAAAATTTTTACTTACTCGGTTACTTAAAGGCTTATTTTCAATGTTTTGCAATTCAATTTCTATGGCATCACAAGAGATGTGAATTTCAAATAATGAAGTAAGCAAAGATAAGCTTAAGCAACTTAAACTGACACCAAATAAAATAATGCCCGTGGTATTAAATTCTATAAATAATGCGAACATAGATAGCGTACATAATAAAAAAGCAGCCACTCCGTATACTTGCATGGTTCTTATTAATTTTATTCGCTTTCTAAGGTTGGTTATTTGCGCCACCACAACAGGACGAATAGATTCCCCTTCACGTGCATTCAGTTCTCGTATTAGTTGCGCTAGCACTAAAAATCGGTTTGTATAGGCGAGTAACAACAACGAGATTGCTGGAAAAAGTAAACCTGGAGTAGTTAGCGTCATAATGTGTCCTTAAATCATATTATTTGCTTTAGGTTACGCAGGCAAATTGTACACATAAAGTAAATGAGGTGGATATTGCAAAATATTAATAATAGCGATTCAAATATAACATCATTTGATTGGGTTACGCTTTATAACGCAGAAAATAGTTTAGAGGCCAATATAATAAAAGGATTGATTCTGAATGCGGGAATTGAGTGTCAAATTAAAGGCGAAATGCTGCAAGGTGCAATGGGCGAGATCCCGTTTGAGCAAACACAAGTAAGTGTGCAGGTTTATGCGATAAAAGAGCGCCATGCACGCGAAATATTGGTAAACTATCAGCAAGTAAAACAATCCGCTCCAGATTGGGTGTGCCCTAACTGTAATGAGCATAATGGATCAACATTTGATTTTTGTTGGTCATGTGGGACTTTAAAGAATGACAAAAGCGAATAATTTTCAGCGTATTAGAGAGTTAAATTACCTGCAAAAAGCGGTATTGGCCAGTGCGTTAATAGAGCGTATGTTGCCTAATTATGGACTATTTAGTGAGGCTACCGGTTTTGGCGATGAGGTTATTTTACGTAATGCTTTAAATGTATGTTGGGAAAAGATACTGCTTCCTAAAAGTAAGATTGATTTAGAAAAGCAAGTCGAAAAAATTGAACCTAATGTACCTGAACTTGCTGATTTTGATATGTTTGGCACTTACCCTGCCATTGACGCTGCAACTTCATTATTGAGCTTAATGCATGGCCTTTTAGCACAAGACGAGCAAGAATTTGTTAATGTGAGTAAAATATCGCAGGCAACTGTGGCTCGCTTTATTGAGTATCAGATGACGGTTGAAGGGGGGGTTGCTGATAATAAAGCAGTACGTGAACACCCACTAATGCAATACGAAATAGAGGTATTAGGTGAACTAATTGATTTTGTAGAGGCAATGGGGCGTATTACTGCTGAAAATGTAAAAGCATTGAAAAAGCATGTCCTTGCTGATGGCCAAACTAACATTGGTTTAGCACTTTAAGTTATTTGTTTTAAACACCTTGTTAGGTGGCAGGAGAATTAACAATGCGAATTTTAGGCATTGAATCATCATGCGATGAAACTGGTATTGCTATTTATGATGATGAAAAAGGGCTACTGGCTCATCAATTATATAGCCAAGTAAAAGTACATGCTGATTACGGTGGTGTGGTACCTGAGCTTGCATCTCGCGATCATGTACGTAAAACATTGCCGCTTATCGATGCGGCATTTGCGCAAGCTGGCTGTGGACCGGAAGATTTAGACGGTATTGCCTACACGGCAGGACCAGGTTTAGTAGGGGCTTTGTTAGTAGGTACCTCAATTGGTCGCTCTTTAGCGTATGGTTGGGATATTCCTGCGGTGGCAGTGCATCACATGGAAGGGCATTTATTAGCGCCAATGCTTGAGGAAAACGTTCCCGAATTTCCATTTATTGCTTTACTCGTATCTGGCGGTCATACCATGATGGTAAAGGTTGCGGGCATTGGCCAATACGAAGTATTGGGTGAGTCGGTAGATGACGCTGCAGGTGAAGCATTTGATAAAACTGCTAAATTACTTGGGCTTGATTACCCTGGCGGTCCTCGTTTAGCTAAAATGGCTGAGCAAGGCGTTGCCAAACGATTTGTTTTTCCACGCCCGATGACTGATAAACCTGGTCTTGATTTTAGCTTTAGTGGCTTAAAAACCGCCGCTTCGATTGCTATTCGTGAAAATGATAGTGACGAGCAAACTAAAGCAGATATTGCCCATGCATTTCAAACAGCCGTTATAGATACTTTAGTGATTAAGTGTAAGCGAGCACTAAAACAAACGGGTATTAAACGTTTAGTAATAGCCGGTGGTGTAAGTGCTAATACGCAACTACGTTTGCAACTAGAGCGTGTGATGCAAGGTATGAAGGGCGAAGTGTATTACCCACGCACTGAGTTTTGTACCGACAATGGCGCAATGATTGCTTATGCTGGTATGCAGCGTTTAAAAGCGGGGCAGTTTGCTACGCTTGATATGAAAACTAAACCGCGCTGGCCAATCGATAGCTTAGAAGCAATATAGTTAACCAGAACCTAGGTTAGTTATTACTTCTTATCATTTGTAGGGGCTTGTTTAGTCCCTACTTTTGGTTCTTCACCCTTAAATAAACGCACAATATTAGTGCGATGCCTAATAATGATCAGTAGCGTAATAAAGGTCACTGGTAAGGTATATAACGGCTTTATCCACCATGTATATAAAGGCGCTAGCGTCACAGCTACTAACGCTGCAAGGGATGAGTAGCGGGTAATCGCGACAATAATCAGCCAAGTACCAATCAATAACCCACCTAAAGAGAGCCCTATCGGCAGTAACGAGCCAAATGCTGTTGCGACCGCTTTACCCCCTTTAAAACTAAAAAATAATGGGTACATGTGCCCTAAACATGCTGCAACCGCAATTAAACCAAGCTCTAGCGGCTCAAGTTTTAAAAAGTAAGCGCCCCAAACAGGGATAGTGCCCTTTAAAATATCAAATATTAAAACTAAGCATGCGGGGAGAGCGCCGCCTAAACGGTAGACATTGGTTGCTCCTGGGTTATTGGAGCCATTTGTGCGTGGATCGGGAAGTTTGAATAGCCGCGACACTAAAATGGCCGATGAAATCGAGCCGAGCAAATAGGCTAATACAAACATTAAAATGACTAACACGCGCTTCCTTATTTTTTAATCATTACTTTTAAGCTATTATTGGCGTCAAAATTTACGGGCTTCTTAAATTACTCGCAATTTTGTAACTATTCTATTGTAGAAGTAATTTTAGTATATTTAAACACTGATTAAAGTATATACAGTATTAATTTGATTGATACAATATGTAATTAACTCAGTGACTTGTTACAGTCATTTGGAGTATCAATGGACAAGGTATTTATATCACAATTGCATGTCGAAACGATTATCGGGGTGTATGATTTTGAAAAGAAAAGTAAACAAAGCCTGTACTTTGATATTGAGATGCTAAGCGACATTAAGCCCGCAGCACAAAACGACGATATTAACTTAGCATTAGATTACGCTAAGGTGAGTGAGCGAGTTATCGAGCACAGCACTGCTAAACCAGTCGAGCTTTTAGAAACGCTGGTGGAGCAATTAGCGCAAATTATCTTAACCGAATATAATACTCCTCAAGTAACAATAAAAGTTAGCAAGCCAGCTGCAGTTCCACAAGCGCAAACAGTGGGTGTAGAGATTACGCGCATTAAGGCTACGGCTTAAATGGCGCAGATATTTATTAGCCTAGGGTCAAACATTAATAAAGCTGAGCATATTCGGCGTGCTCTAGTGGCGTTAAATCAGCACTTTGAAAACACACATCACTCATCAGTATTTGAAAGTGAAGCTGTGGGTTTTGCCGGTAATAACTTTTATAACTCAGTGCTTGCCGCCACCACTGACATGGCGCTGGTTGATGTGTGCGCGTTATTAAAACAAATTGAACGCGACAATGGCCGCCAAGCAAATGATAAAAAATTTAGCCCACGTACTTTGGATCTCGACTTACTCTTTTATGATGATGTGATTTGCGAGAGCCCAGCACAATTACCGCGTGACGAAATTACTAAAAACGCCTTTGTTTTACAGCCTTTAGCTGAGGTGGCCCCTGATTTTTATCATCCGGTCGCAAAACAAACGATTGCCCAAATATGGAATGCATATAACAACCCTCAACAAAAACTATGGAAGGTGGAGTTTTCTAACCCATGAGTATTATAGAAATAATTGTTTTAGCCCTAATTCAGGGATTTACTGAGTTTTTACCTATATCGAGTTCGGCACACTTAATTTTACCATCACAAATTTTAGGCTGGGAGGATCAAGGGTTAGCGTTCGATGTTGCTGTTCACGTAGGCACTTTAATTGCGGTTGTTATTTATTTCCGTAAAGAAGTAGCCGATATACTCGGTGCTTGGTTTAAATCGTTTGGCGTGCAGGGCACAACAGATGATAGCAAACTAGGTTGGTGGATCATTTTAGGTACTGTGCCAGCAGCTATTTTAGGCTTGTTATTAAAAGATTTTGTTGAACTGTACTTACGCAGTGCATGGGTGATTGCGACCACAACAATCGTATTTGGTCTATTGCTTTGGTACGCCGATGCCAAAGGTAAGCAAATAAAAACAATCTATCAGCTAAACTGGAAAACGGCCCTCATTATTGGCTTTGCACAGGCCGTTGCAATGATCCCTGGCACTTCACGTTCAGGTATTACCATGACAGCGGGTTTAATGTTAGGTATGAACAAACAAAGTGCAGCGCGCTTTTCGTTTTTATTAGCTATTCCAATCATTTCAATGATGGGTCTTTATTATACTGCAGAGCTTGCCCTTGGCGATCATATCGTAGATTGGACGGCATTATTGTTAGGTGTAGTGCTGTCGTTTTTATCAGCTTATGCTTGTATTTTTATGTTTTTAAAAGTGATTGAGCGAATGGGAATGCTACCATTTGTTATTTATCGTTTATTATTAGGTGTCGGTTTAATATTCTTTTTAATGCTATAAGCTATTAATCTTCAGGAAAGCCTCCCACTTTGGGAGGCTTTTTTATTTGCGCCAAGGGTTAATGGTAACTTAAGCTAAATTTTGGCATTATAGCGCCATTAAATTTTGCCCTAGAGCAAACTCCGCGCAGGATGAAAGGATAGTAAATGCATATACATATTTTGGGTATTTGTGGCACATTTATGGGTGGTATTGCCGCTATAGCAAAATCATTGGGTCACCACGTTACTGGGTCAGATCAAAACGTTTACCCACCAATGAGTACTCAGCTACAAGAACTGGGTATTGAACTAACACAGGGCTATGACGTATCTCAACTAGAGCCAGCTCCAGATATCGTTGTTATTGGTAATGCTATGAGCCGTGGTAACCCGTGTGTTGAATATGTACTCGATAAGAGCCTGCCTTATACTTCAGGACCTGAGTGGCTAAAACATAACTTACTACAAGATTCGTGGGTGCTGGCTGTGGCAGGAACTCATGGTAAAACAACCACCGCCAGTATGTTGGCGTGGATACTTGAATATGCGGGTTTAAAGCCTGGCTTTTTAATTGGCGGAATTGTACAAAATTTTGGTCTTTCTGCGCGAGTTGGGCAAACGCCATTTTTTGTTATAGAAGCCGATGAGTACGACACGGCCTTTTTTGATAAACGCAGTAAATTTGTTCATTATTTACCTCGAACACTTATTTTAAATAATCTTGAATTTGATCATGCTGATATTTTTGAAGATTTAAACGCAATTAAAAAACAATTTCACCATTTGATTCGTACACTACCGCAAAGCGGCAAAGTGCTGTGGCCAAAAAATGATGAAGCACTGAGCGATGTGATTACAAAAGGCTTGTGGAGCGAGAGCGAAACTCTAGGCGATGACTGGAATTATGAATTACTCAAAGCCGATGGTTCTCAATTTAATGTTTTACTAAATAAGCAGTTACAAGGCGTTGTTAGCTGGCAAGCGATTGGTGAGCATAACGTTAAAAATGCCATGATGGCTATTGCAGCAGCTCGTCATGTGGGAATTGCAATAGAGCACAGTATTGAAGCTTTGGGCGAGTTTATCAGCCCAAAAAGGCGGATGGAGCTTAAAGCAGATATTAATCATATTAAAGTGTATGACGATTTCGCCCATCACCCTACCGCGATTCAAACAACACTTGCGGGGCTGCGTGCTAAAGTGGGGGATGAAAAAATTATTGCGATTTTAGAGCCGCGCTCTAACACCATGAAAATGGGAGTGCATCAATTTACACTTCTCGATTCACTTCGCGATGCAGATGATGTGCTGTTATTTGAACCAGAAAATTTAAACTGGTCACTTAAAGAGCAAGCTGACAAAACGGGTATGCAGTGCTTTGATTCTACAACCGCTATTATTGATACAGTGCTTGAGAATGTTGAGCCAAATCAACATGTTTTAATTATGAGTAATGGTGGTTTTAATGGTCTTCATCAGCAACTTGTTGATGGTTTGACCGATAAATACAGCGGAGAATAATGTGCAATTTAAAGATACAATTACCTTAGCATTTAGTGGCGCATCAGGCGCACCATATGGGTTAAGGCTGTTGGAAGTGTTACTTGAACAACAATTTCAAGTGTATGTGCTTATCTCAAGTGCCGCGCGCGTAGTTTTTGATACCGAGTCCAATATAAAGCTATCAGGGAATGAAGATAAAGCTACCGAGCAGTTAAGTGCATTATTTAACGCCAAGCCTGAACAATTAAAGGTATTTGGCAAAGATAACTGGTTCAGTCCGGTGGCTTCGGGCTCAGCAGCACCGAAAAAAATGATAGTATGTCCATGTAGTGCCGGGTCAGTGTCTGCGATTGCAATCGGCGCATCAGATAACTTATTAGAGCGCGCTGCCGATGTGGTGATAAAAGAGCGAGGTCAACTTATTTTAGTGCCACGCGAAACCCCGTTTAGCGAAATTCACTTAGAAAATATGCTTAAATTGTCGCGTTTAGGGGTCACTATCATGCCCGCTGCACCTGGGTTTTATCATCAACCACAAAGCATAGAAGACTTAGTTGATTTTATGGTGGCGCGAATTTTAGATCATTTAAATATTGAACATAATCTCACAAAGCGCTGGGGTTATGGTGAGGGTAAGAAATGAATAAGCAAAATATTGCTTTAAATATTGAAGGCCTTACCAAGGTTTACAAAAATGGGGTTGAGGCAGTAAAAGGTGTTGATTTACAAGTGCATGAAGGTGACTTTTTTGCACTGTTAGGTCCAAATGGGGCGGGTAAGTCAACCACTATTGGGGTGATATCTTCTTTGGTTAATAAGACCAAAGGTAAAGTTGAAGTATTTGGTCATGATATTGATACCGACCTTGAAGCGGCGAAAGCCAACTTGGGCTTAGTGCCACAAGAGTTTAACTTCAGTCAGTTTGAAACCCTAACCCAAATACTCGTTAATCAAGCAGGTTACTACGGTGTACCGCGCGGCGAAGCGCACAAACGTGCTGACAAGTACTTAGCACAGCTTGGGCTACTTGAGAAAAAAGATAAGCAAGCGCGTACCCTTTCTGGTGGTATGAAGCGTCGCTTGATGATTGCACGCGCCTTAATGCATGAACCAAAGTTACTTATTTTAGACGAACCAACAGCGGGCGTTGATATAGAGCTGCGCCGCTCAATGTGGGACTTCTTAAGGCAAATTAACGAACAAGGTGTGACCATTATTTTAACCACTCACTACCTTGAAGAAGCCGAATTACTGTGTAAAAACATCGCTATAATTGATACCGGCCGTATAGTTGAAAACACCACCATAAAGGCCTTGTTGGCTAAATTAGACAAAGAAACCTTTGTATTGGATTTAAAACAGCCTACCAATCCGGTGACGCTTGAAGGGTATAATTTTACCATGACTGATGATCACACCATTGAAGTTGAGGTGGCTAAATCACAAGGGCTTAATGCTGTATTTAGCGCGTTAACCGAACAAGGTAATACTGTGCTAAGCATGCGTAATAAAGCGAATCGATTAGAAGAATTATTTGTAGGTTTATTAGAGCAAGGGCGGGGCGAATAAATGTTTAAGTATGGCGTAGCCTTAAAAAGTATTTGGATTAAAGAGTGTATTCGCTTTTTGCGTATTTGGGTGCAAACCTTAGTGCCGCCAGCGATTACTATGAGCTTATATTTTGTTATTTTTGGGAACTTAATAGGCTCGCGTATTGGTGATATGGGCGGCTTTAGTTATATGGAGTTTATTGTTCCTGGCCTTATTATGATGTCAGTCATAACAAACTCTTACTCGAATGTGGCTTCAAGCTTTTACTCAACTAAGTTTCAAAAAAGTATTGAAGAGTTATTGGTTGCACCTGTGCCTAATTACATCATTGTGTTGGGTTATATGGGCGGAGGCATGACCCGAGGCATTATGGTGGGTTTTATTGTAACGTGCGTTTCTTTATTTTTTGTAGATATACAAATACATAATATTTTTGTGATTATAGCCACTGTTATTCTTACCTCGGCGGTGTTTGCCTTGGGCGGGTTAATCAACGCTATTTATGCAAACAGCTTTGATGACATAAGTATTATTCCGACCTTTATTTTAACGCCTCTAACTTATTTAGGCGGGGTGTTTTACTCAATCACTTTACTGCCTGATTTTTGGCAGATGGTATCGCAAATAAACCCAATTATTTATATGGTTAACGCATTCAGATACGGATTTTTAGGTGTTTCTGATGTTGATTTAACAGTTGCGATTGCGGTGTTGTTGGTGTTTATCAGCGTATTATTTACTTTAGCACTGACGCTAATTAAAAAAGGTGTGGGGCTAAGACACTAATGAGCGATGCAAATTCACGTAGTATTGTATCTAATCAAGCGGGACTTCATGAAAAGCTTGATGAAATAGTTAATAAACACTTACAAGCCGAGTTTAAAAAGCCAATTGCAGCGCATACTCAAACCGCATTTGATGAAGTTAATGCTAAGGTGCAAGCTTTTGATGGACCGCTTATCCTAGACTCCTGTTGTGGCGTTGGCGAAAGCACTGCTAATTTAGCGAAACGTCATCCTGAAGCGTTAGTGGTAGGCATTGACAAGTCATCTCATCGACTTGATAAGCACGATGTTGAGTATAAACAAACTGAGAGTGGTCAATACATTTTGGTGCAAGCTGACTTAAATGATTTTTGGCGTTTAGCGGTGGCTGCTAATTGGCAGCCTAGCCATCACTATTTGCTTTACCCTAACCCGTGGCCTAAGTCTAAGCACATTCAACGGCGCTGGCATGGGGCGGCTATCTTCCCGTTTATTGTAAAGCTAGGTGGTTTACTTGAAGTGCGAAGTAATTGGGATATCTATGTTAAAGAGTTCGCCAGAGCGCTCGAATTAGCAGGCCATCCATGTGAAACCGAATTGTTTGAATCAGACGAAGCAATTACACCTTTTGAGCGTAAGTACTGGGCCAGTGGTCAGCAAAGCCACCGACTAGCCATTAATATTAATAACTAATTCATTGCTTTTTTAAACTCAGTAACATGTGGCGTTGGTTTGCCAAGGAAACTACCTTGCATCAGCGTCACATTTAGTTGACTGAGTAACTCTGCAACCGTATTACTTTCTACCGCTTCAACAACCAATTCAAGTTCAAGCTGCTGGGCTATATCAGTGATGTAGGATATAAATAGCGACGTATTTGCATCATTTAATAGCTGCTTTGTGATTGCTCCATCGAGTTTTATACCATCAACCTCCACTTTTAAAGTATTAAGAGTATTAATAAACTCATTACCCCAGCAGTGCATCACCACCTTTGCCCCCTTACTTTTTACCATTGCGATAAATGACTTTATTTCATAGTAATGTGAAATAACCTGCGACTCTAAAATCGAAATAGTAATGTTTTCAGGATTAGGGTAGCGATGAAGCTCATACGCAATATGATCATAAATAGTGGGATCTGCAATGTTTTCAGCGCACAGCGTTAACTCCCAACAAATTGCTGATTTACGAAAACGTGAAACACATTGAGTAAACAGAGCATGGGTTAACATGCCATTCATACGCAGTCTATCTAGTGCATTTGCAAAGGTATCAGGGGTTAAAATCTCCCCTTGTGAAGTGACTATTCTCGGTGAGCAATCATACCTAATAACTTCATCGGTATGAGTATTTATAACCGGCTGGAAGTAAGGGACAACACGATGAGCATCAAATGCTTCACGAATTTCTTTTGCTATTTCAACATTATATAAATATAGAGATTTAGCGTCGTTAATTGCCTCACAGTAGTTAACTATGCTCTGATCGCCCTGCTTAGATTGCAGTAACGCAATATGAGCATTCTTAAGCAGTAATGACTTATTGCCTCTAGCTACACCAGCGTTAAGTGTAATATAAATAAAAGGCTGATTTAAAAACGGTATATTTTTATTATGCGATTGTATGATGCTATATAGCTCATCAAAGGGAGTTTCTTTATCAGTCAAAATAGCGAGTTTATTAGTTGCAATACGATAAATACGTGCGTGCAAACGGGCTTGCTGCTTAAAGTGAGTGAGCAGCTTTTTCATCACTTCATCGGCTGTTTTTGTGCCAAAAAAACGGCTGATATTATCAATTTCGTTCACTAAAATAATCGCAATTTGTAAATGATGTTCATTGCTTTTTTTTAGCCGTTTTTCTAAGGCAATATGATTTTCGAATCCGCTTGCATGGTCGCTCATTAATGAACGACGTACTCCATAGTAATAAAGAGTATAAACTATTAATAAAATAATAATGACGCAGCAAAAATGAAACATAGATTGATATAAGTCTGTTTTTAACGCATTGCTAATTTTATCAACGCTAATATCTGCAGCTGTAATATAGGTTCTGCCATTTTTTGCCAGATGAGGAATATATACTGTTTTAGAATGGCCGCGATGCGCTGTTGAGGTTTCAAAAATAGGGGCCGTTGATAAAAATGCAGCCATAGTTATTGGCGTGGCTTCGGGATAAAGATCTAAAAACTGAGTAACTTTACCGTTATTTTGATCATCTTGAGTGTAGCTAGAGGCAGTAAAATAAACATTCTCATCAATCAGTACCATTGAATATAAATAATCTATATTTAAATCATTGGCCAATGCCGAAAGCTGGTCGGCTTTATTTTGATAGCTTGAAAAGCTAATTTCTTGCGCTACTTTATCGTGATAATCACTACCTAAAATGTACTTTACGCTGGTGGCTGCATTTAATAAACGATTATCAATGCTGCGTATCACATCATTATTGATGGCAGTGTAGGTGTAGTAACTGTAGATTATTAAGCTGACTAAAAAAAAGACGGTACCGAGCGCCAACCGAGTTAATTTTAGATTTCCTTTTAGCATGTAACATCCTTATTTTTTGTTAGATTTATTATACTTAAAAATTATAAATGCCCAATATTTTAATTACCCTTTGTACTAAATATAAAAAATAGTGAAATGTTATCTATTTTGTATTGTCTTTTATGGCTTAAAACGAGACATTTTTGTCATATTGCAGTAAAGTTAGCGCAATTTTTTAGAAATGCCGTTGCTTAAAAACACCTTAAATTAGCGTGTTTTACAAACTAACAGGTGTTTTAGTCACACACTAGGTATGAAGATGGATCAAAAGCGTTGTGCCGTCGCCTCTAAAGAAAGCCTCAAACGGATATTTACCGTTCCAGAGGCCCCTGACTCAACTTTGAGCAAAATAGAGCTTGAAATTTCGAGTAATTTAGCAGGTTTCTTAAACGAAAATATCGCGGCAATTGAAAAACCATTACATGAAATAGAAAAAGATTTTCAATCTGCGGCTATCCCTGAAGAGCCAACGTTTGTGTCTTGCTATGCCCAAGATATTATGGAACAGCTGGTTGCTCATTCTGTACATACCGCAGCGCCAAGCTTTATTGGTCACATGACATCTGCTCTGCCACATTTTTTACTGCCGTTATCGAAATTAATGGTTGGGCTAAATCAAAACCTTGTAAAAATAGAAACCTCAAAAGCGTTTACCCCATTAGAGCGTCAAGTTTTAGGAATGATGCATCATTTAGCTTATGGACAAAATGATGGCTTTTATTCTAAATGGATGCACAGTGCAAAAACCTCTTTAGGAGCATTTTGCTCTGGTGGCACAGTAGCTAACATTACAGCACTTTGGATTGCCCGCAACCGCTTATTGAAAGCGGATGGCAACTTTAAAGGCATTGCTGCACAAGGTTTAGTGGCGGGAATGCTCCACTATGGTTACAAAGGACTGGCGGTTTTAATCTCTGAGCGAGGTCATTACTCATTAGGCAAATCGGTTGATTTATTAGGTATTGGCCGTGAGAATTTAATTGGTATTAAAACATCGGCTGATAATAAAGTTGATGTAGCTGCTATGCGAGAAAAAGCGCTAGAGCTTGAAGCGCAAGGCATTAAAGTGATGGCAATTATTGGCGTAGCCGGAACGACTGAAACTGGTAATATCGATCCACTAGAAGACATGGCTAATTTAGCACAAGAGATTAATTGCCACTTTCATGTTGATGCGGCGTGGGGCGGAGCTACTTTACTCTCTAATACCCATAGGCACCTTTTAAAAGGTATTGAGCATGCAGATTCAATCACGATTGATGCGCATAAACAAATGTATGTACCGATGGGGGCAGGTTTGGTGCTGTTTAAAGACCCTGCTGCAACTGATGCCATCGAACACCATGCTGAGTATATTTTACGTAAAGGCTCTAAAGATTTAGGCAGCCATACCCTTGAGGGAAGCCGCCCTGGTATGGCTATGTTAGTGCATGCTTGCTTACGTGTTATTGGTCGTAAAGGCTACGAAATGCTTATCGATCGCAGTATTAAAAAAGCACGTTACTTTGCTGATTTGATAAAAGCAGATGAAGACTTTGAATTAATATCAGAACCTGAGCTATGTTTGCTAACTTATCGTTATGTCCCTAAGCAAATTAAAAATGCGATAGCACAGGCCGACGCACAAACCCGTTTAGATATCTTTGCCGCGCTTAATCGTTTTACTGCAAGCATGCAAAAACGTCAACGTGAATCAGGTCGCTCGTTTGTATCGCGTACACGTTTAACGCCAGTTCAATATGATAACCAACCAACCGTGGTATTTAGAGTGGTGCTTGCGAATCCGCTTACATCAGGTGCAATATTAAAAGAGATATTAGAAGAGCAGAAAGAACTAGCTCAAACCGACCCTGTATTTAAAAAGTATTTACGAAAATATATGTAACTAACCTGAACTCTGGTTAAGAGGTTTATTAACATATTGAATTAAAAATGATATTTATTTTTATTTTCTCTAGCCAGAGATTTTCAGTGAAAACAAGGCGAGCTTACGCGTCAATAGCTAGCCTATTGCAAGTAAATTCAACGCAGTTAGCGCTAAAAATAGCTGCTTGAGATAGATTTATTATTCAGAGTTCAGGTTAAATATAAATGCTATAAAAAAGACGCTTAATAGCGTCTTTTTTGTTACTGATTAAAAGCAACTCGCCTTTATGAGGTTGCTGATAATTTGTTGCGAAGGCTTTATTTTTTCCATCGCTAAATATTCATCGGGCTGATGCGCTTGGTTAATTGAACCCGGTCCCATGACGATGGTTTCACAACCCAGTTGTTGTATAAATGGTGCCTCAGTACAGTAATTAACAGCCACCGCTTTTTGCCCTGCTATATTTTCGGCTAGTTTAACTAACGCGCTGTCTGTGCTTCCTGTAAATGCTGGAATTGGCTCATGTAAATCAATCACACTGACCGAATTTGGGTATTGCTGATTTATATCGTAGGTTGCATCAAGCAGCAATGCTTGCAGCTCTTGTACACTTAAGCCAGGAAGAGGGCGCATATCAATGTGCATTTCACAGCAACCGCAAATCCGATTTGCATTATCGCCCCCATGAATATTACCTAAATTGAGCGTTGGGTGAGGAATTTCAAAGTAATTTATTGAATATTTATTCTTAAGTTGTTCTTTTAAGATTAGCAATTTTGTAATCACTTTATGCATCACTTCGATGGCGTTAAGACCCCGTTCGGGATCTGAGCTATGTCCTGAACGGCCGACAACTCTTATTGCTGTACTCATATGACCTTTATGAGTAAATACTGGCGTCATATCAGTAGGTTCACCAATAATACAGCGACTTGGCTTTAAATTTGGGTGCTTACAGATTTGTTGTGCGCCAGCCATAGTGGTTTCTTCGTCTGCGGTGGCTAATATTAAAATTGGTTGTGTTTGTTGCTTTTCATCAAGCTCACTAATAGCCTGCAGTACAAAAGCAAAAAAACCTTTCATATCAATGCTACCTAAGCCAAATAGTTTGTTATCTCGCTCAGTTAACTTAAATGGGTTGTGATTCCAACGACTATCATCAAATGGCACCGTATCAGTGTGACCTGCCAGCATTAAACCGCCGTCGCCTTGACCGCGTTTTGCTAATAAGTTGTAGCGACCTTTGTTGCCTTCTAACTCTATTATTTCACAGTTAAAACCTAAGCTTTCACACCATTGCGCTAGCAATTCAATGACACTTTTATTACTCATACATAAATGATCTTCAATGGCACTGATAGAGGGGGCAGCAATCAATTGCTGGTACATCGAAATAAATGACGGCAGAGACATAAAAAATTCCAAAATAAGTATTCATTTTAATTGCATAACAATATAAAAGTATTTACTATGAATATCAATTCACTTTTTAAGCATAAATATGTTGAAGTTACGCCATGAAAATAATACGACGATAGTTATCACTCATAAATTTAACCTGTTTGGCTGGGTTATACCCTAGTGTAAACAAACAACATGGAATGTGGTCACTAATTTTAGATAAAGAGTAAATAATGAACGTAGTAATTATAGGTGCCAGCGGTTACAGCGGCGCAGAACTGGCTAGCTTAGTAGCAAAACATCCAACTCTTTCGCTAACTGGTTGTTATGTATCAGCGCAAAGTTTAGATAAACATAAATTGCTTAGTGAATTGTATCCTGAGCATTTAGGATTACTTGATTTACCTCTGCAGCCACTAAATGAACATGCACTTGCTGATATCACTCATTCAGCAGATTACGTTTGTCTGTGCACCGATCATAAAGTAAGTGTGGATTTAGCGCCTCAGTTTTTAGCGATGGGCAAAAAGGTATTTGACCTTTCCGGTGGCTATCGTCTTGCAAGTAATGATGATTACCTTACTTATTATGGTTTTGAACACCAACACCCTGAACTACTTAATCAAGCGGCATATGGTCTTGCTGAATGGAATAGTAAAGCCATTGCTGATGCTCAGTTAATTGCTGTTGCTGGCTGCTATCCAACGGCTGCATTAAATGCATTAAAGCCTCTTCAACAAGCGTGCTTATTGAGTGATGAAAAAATTATTATTAATGCGGTTTCTGGCGTAACTGGCGCAGGGCGAAAAGCCAGCATCGGTACGCATTTTTGTGAGGTATCACTTGCACCCTATGGTTTGTTTAATCACCGTCACGGGCCTGAAATACAACAGCACCTAGGTCATGAGGTGTTATTTACTCCTCATTTAGGTAATTTCCCGCGCGGTATTTTAGAAACTATTTATGTGCAATTAAAGCCGGGTGTGGCCAGTGAGCAAGTAGCTAAAGCTTATCAAGTATTGGCTGATGAGCCATTAATTCGTTTGCTTGGCAGCAAAATCCCTTCGATTAAAGGGGTGGCCAAACAACCTTATGTAGATATTGCGTGGCAGCAGCAAGGCTCACAGTTAATAGTAATGGCAGCAATTGACAACTTATTAAAAGGGGCAGCTGGTCAGGCTTTGCAATGTATTAATTTATCAATGGGGCTTCCCCACACTACAGGTCTAATAGGAGCGTTTAGATGAGCAGTAAAACGTGGGTTATTAAACTCGGTGGTGCAGTACTCAATACTGAAAATGCCGCTAAAGCATTATTTGAAATACTCAACGAGCAAGATGATGCTCAGTTTGTAATTGTGCATGGTGGTGGCTCATTAGTTGATAGCTGGTTAAAAGAGGCTGGTTTTGCCAGTGCTAAACACCAAGGTTTACGTATTAGCCCTAAAGAACAGATGCCTTATATTGTTGGAGCCCTTGCGGGTGCGGCAAACAAACAACTCATGGCGCAAGCAATTAGTGTTGGTCATAAGCCGGTGGGGTTAAGTTTATATGAAGCAGGGATCACCGCCTCGCAAAAATTAAAAGCATTGGGTCAAGTAGGTCAATGTCACAACAATGCTGATTCTATTATTAATGATTTACTCAGTGCTGGCCGGTTACCAATCATCAGTTCTATCGGCTTTGATGAGCAGGGCTTGTTATACAACGTTAATGCCGATGAAGCAGCCGCCGCAATGGCAAATAATTTAAATGCAGAACTTATTTTTATGACGGACGTAGAGGCGGTACTTGATGCCAATAAGCAGCCTTTACATCAACTTGACACAAAACACATTGATACTTTAATTGCAGAGGGAGTAATTTTGGGCGGGATGGAGGTCAAAGTTAAGACCAGTCTTCACGCTGCCCAACATTTACGACGCGGTGTGTACATTTCCAGCTGGCAAAAGCCAGAAAACTTAACTGCTTTGCTGCAAGGCGAGCATGTCGGAACTAAAGTAACACCATAGGTTGAACATGTTTAAAGATTTTTTAACGGGTCTAGAATTAGACCAACAAGGCGCACTAAATTTATTAAAGTTAGCGCAAGATATTAAAGAAAGCCCAAGTAAATATAGCCAAGTGCTAGCTGGTAAGTCAGTGGTTACTTTGTTTGAAAAGCAAAGTTTACGTACTCGCCTTTCATTTGATATTGGTATAAACCGTTTAGGGGGCCATGCGGTTTACCTTGACCAACAAAATGGTGCAATGGGCGCCCGCGAATCAATAAAAGATTTTGCCTTAAATATTTCGACTTGGGCAGACGGGATTGTTGCGCGGGTTAATCAGCACAGTACGTTAACGACACTCGGTGAGTATTCATCCGTTCCTGTGATTAACAGTTTGTGTGATTTATATCACCCATGCCAAGCATTAGCTGATTTTTTAACGCTACAAGAAGTACATGGTGATGTTAGCCAGTTAAAGCTTGCCTACCTAGGTGAGGGCAATAATGTAACGCACTCATTAATGCTATTAGCCGCTACTTTAGGAACAGACTTTGTCGCTGTAACACCAAAAGGCAGCTCACCTGATTCGCAAGTACTTAAAAAAGCAGAGCAAATAGCAGCGATGAATGGCGCTTCTGTAATGGTAAGTGACAGGGTTGAGGCTGCCGTAGGCGCTAATGTTGTTTACGCCGATACCTGGGTATCAATGGGGGATACAACTCCTCTTGAGCAAGTAAAAGAAAAATACATGCCTTATCAATTAAACCAGGCATTGTTAGAAAAAACCGGTGCAACTACGGTATTACATTGCCAACCGGCACACCGTGAGTTTGAAATTACTTCTGAGGTAATGGATGGCCCTGCATCAAAAATTATACAGCAAGCAGAAAACCGCATGCATGCGCAAAATGCGCTATTAGTTACATTGTTAAATCCAAATTTTGTTAAGGAACACCTATGAGTTCAATTAAAAAAGTCGTTTTAGCCTATTCAGGTGGTCTTGATACATCGGCTATCGTGCCATGGTTAAAAGAGAACTACGGCTGTGAAGTTATTGCCTTTGTTGCCGATGTTGGCCAAGGAGCTGAAGAACTTGAAGGCGTAGAAGCTAAAGCTATAGCGTCTGGTGCATCTGAGTGTTACGTGGTTGATTTAAAAGATGAGATGGTAAGCGATTATATTTACCCAACGCTTAAAACGGGTTCTATATATGAAGGGACTTATTTACTTGGTACTTCTATGGCGCGTCCAATCATTGCTAAAGCGCAAGTTGAAATTGCACGTAAAGTAGGTGCCGATGCACTTTCTCATGGCTGTACGGGTAAAGGTAACGACCAAGTACGTTTTGAGTCATGTTTTGCCGCACTCGCACCTGATTTAAAAGTGATTGCGCCATGGCGTGAGTGGGATTTATCAAGCCGTGAATCATTGCTTGATTACCTAGCTGAACGTGACATTCCATGTTCTGCGTCAGCAACTAAAATTTACAGTCGTGATGCTAACGCATGGCATATTTCTCACGAAGGCGGTGAACTTGAAGACCCTTGGTGTGAACCAAGTGAGCAAGTATGGACCTGGACTAATTCACCAGAGCAAGCACCTGATAAAGCTGAACACGTCACTTTATCGGTTGTTGAAGGTGAAGTAGTTGCTGTAAATGGCGAAGAGCTTAAACCTTATGATTGTTTAGTTAAATTAAACGATATTGCATCACCTCATGGTGTGGGCCGTGTCGATATTGTAGAAAACCGTTTAGTGGGCATGAAATCGCGTGGTTGTTATGAAACGCCAGGCGGTACTGTGATCATGGCAGCGCTGCAAGCTATTGATGAGTTAGTACTTGATAAAGCGAGCCGCAAATGGAAAGAAGTACTCGGTGGTGAATTTTCACACTTAGTCTACGACGGTCGTTGGTTTACGCCGCTAAAAGATTCTATTTTAGTCGGTGCAGAAGCGCTGTCTACATTAGCAACGGGCGAAGTGGTACTTAAGCTTTATAAAGGCCAAGTCACTGCGGTTCAGAAAAAATCACCTAACAGTTTATATAGCGAAGATTTTGCTACCTTTGGTGAAGACGATGTTTATGACCAATCGCACGCAGAAGGCTTTATTCGTTTATTCTCGCTATCAAGCAGAATTTCAGCATTAGCTAAAAAGTAATTTTTTATGCCCCTTGGAATTAAGGGGCTATTATCGGGTTTGGAGAAATTTCATGGCATTATGGGGCGGACGTTTTTCTACGGGTCCAGATGAAGCGTTTAAACAGTTTAACGATTCACTTCCCTTCGATTATCAATTAGCAGAGCAAGATATAATTGGCTCTGTTGCATGGGCTGGCGCACTAGAACAAGTGAATGTGTTATCTAGTGATGAGCACAAAAAGCTGGTATCGGCACTTTATGAGTTATTTGAAGAAGTAAAAGCAAATCCACACGCTGTTGCCACTTCAGGTGCAGAGGATATTCACTCGCATGTTGAAGCTGCACTAATTGAAAAAGTAGGTGACTTAGCTAAAAAGTTACACACAGGCCGAAGCCGTAACGACCAAGTTGCTACCGACTTTAGACTCTGGTGCCGCGATACCGCCGATCATATTTTAAAAGCGATTGCGCAACTTAAAGCAGAGTTTATTGGCTTAGCTGAACGTGAGCTTGGCACAATATTACCAGGTTATACCCACTTACAACGTGCACAACCGGTGTTATTTAGTCATTGGTGTATGGCTTATGTAGAAATGCTTGAGCGTGATGAAAGCCGACTAAAAGATGCCCAAGCACGAATGAATTATTGCCCACTCGGCAGTGGTGCACTTGCGGGCACTGCATACCCGATTGATCGCCATGCACTTGCACAAGGGTTAGGATTTACTGGCGCGACTAAAAATAGTTTAGATGGTGTATCTGATCGTGACTTTGTTGTGGAACTATTAAGCTGTGCGTCTATTTCGATGATCCACTTATCGCGGATGTCTGAAGACCTGATTTTTTATAACTCGGGAGAAGCTGGCTTTATTGAACTGGCCGATAATGTGACCTCGGGTTCATCTTTAATGCCACAGAAAAAAAACCCAGATGCATTAGAGCTAATTCGCGGTAAAACTGGCCGGGTGTTTGGTGCGTTTAGCGCAATGATGATGACTCTAAAAGCACTACCGCTTGCCTACAATAAAGACATGCAAGAAGACAAAGAAGGCATTTTTGATGCCATGCCAACATGGCTTGCGTGTATTCATATGGCACAAGCGTGTATCAAAGGTATAAAAGTGAAAGCAGATAAAACCCTTGCAGCGGCAAAAGGTGGCCACGCGAATGCAACCGAACTTGCTGATTACTTAGTCGCTAAAGGAGTGCCGTTCAGAGAAGGGCATCATATTGTTGGGGTGTTGGTGCAATTAGCTATTAGTGAAGGTAAAACGTTAGAGGAGCTTTCACTAGAGCAGTATAAATCAGTAAATCCAGTGTTTGAAGATGACGTGTATCCGGTACTTGAAATTGACGCCTGTATAAAAGCACGCCAAGCGCTTGGCGGTACATCATTAGAGCAAGTAAGCAAAGCGGTGAAAGACGCGAAAAAAAAACAGCAAATAACGGTTCGTGATGCCAACTTAGATGACGTAGAAGCAATTGCTAAACTCGTACAGCACTGGGCAACAGTCGGCGAAAATTTACCGCGAGCTAAAAGTGATATGGTGCACTCAATTAATGAGTTTGCCGTAACCGAGATAGACGGTCAGGTATCGGGTTGTGCTTCACTTTATATTTACGACACAGGGTTAGCTGAAATACGTTCATTAGGCATTGATCCTAAAAGCGCAGTAACGGGGCAGGGACGAGAACTGGTTGAACACTTATTAGTGAAAGCCAAAAAGTTGGCACTCAAGCGTGTCATTGTTCTGACTCGTGTACCTGACTTTTTCGAAAATCAGCGGTTTAGTTTCTGTAATAAAGAGAGCCTACCTGAAAAAGTAATGAAAGATTGCGAGCTATGTTTACGCAAAGAAAACTGTGATGAAGTCGCAATGGAATATATGTTAAAGCCAAGTAATAGCATGGAGATCCCCTGTAAAAACGTGGCTTGAGCAATCCCTAGGATAAAAAACGCACGGTGACCCCGATGCGTTTTTTTTTGAGTAAAATAAAATGATTTTTAAATATTTACGTTGAAAAGTTAAGGTTGGCATGTTGTTTGCTTTATTTTTGTGTAACGTGTTCATTAGTCAATTAACTAACATATGCAGTACGTTACAGCAGTTACTTAGTACTGCTTAAGGTGGTGTGATTTAAATTTGCGCCAATAATAAATTTAATACTCAAAAGGATTAATTACATGCAAATTTCAGCTAATAGCCAAGTACAAATGCAAGCATACAATAAAACGCAACAATTAAAGCCTGCAATGGAACAAACTGCTAGCCCTAAAACCCTACAATCTGATACAGTAAGCTTTTCTAAAGAGGCGATGACGGCTGCTACTGCGGATTTACAGCGAGGTGGTGGTACTGTTATACCAACATGGAAACCTAAATAATTATAAAGGTTTTAAATGATTTTAACTGAGCTTTTTGGGTTGTTCTCACTGTCTGCTTTTACGATGTGGGGATTTCTAATGACTTTCTTTTTTAATATATTTGTATATTCATTAGATGTAAAAAGGGGAACAACTCTCTTACTCAGTTCATTTATCATGATGGTATCTTATACCCTTCCTGATTATTTTTATACGTGGCTATCGATGAAAGATTCAATTTATCTTGATTGGGCCATGTATGATATTGTCACGATCATCGCTCTCGCATGCATGTATAAAATTATAAAGAAAACAACCCCATCTTTTATATATTTAATTATTGGTCTATCAATAAATTCAATCCTTTTTCTTTGCATGTATCTAGATATCTATATATTAAAAAACAAAGAACCATGGTTTTTGTGGGATGCTTATACATATACAGTTAATCTTGTAGACTTCATTATGATAGTTGTATTAATTGTTGATAGAGATTTCTTGGGATTACATAAGTTCAAAAAGAAAATACTACCATCATTTCAAAGACCAAAAATAGCAAGGGATTGTAACTAAGTTGTATATCGATTACAGCATGGTTGATTACGTAAGTGCCTTCACTCAATGGGGTTTTTTAATGGCGTTTTTATACTCACTTGTTTCGAGTATAAATAAGGCAGACAAGTCGTTAACATACTTAGCCGCTATTATGTTTTCCTCTTACTTTTGTAGTGATTTTTTTCCGATATTAGAAAATGTATATTTAGATTGGATCCTCTTCGATTATATAACCATTTCTATTATTCTCATTTTATTGAATTTCTGCCTTAAAGCTCCCCTCGCTAGCTATTATATTATCCCAGGCTTACTAATAAATAGTCTGCTAACATTTTTCATTTATTATGACCTATTTGTACGTGATAATATTGATGAATGGTGGCTTTGGAGTGTTTACTCTTTAGGAGTAAATTTTATTGATGTATTAATGATTATTTCTTTGGTAATAAATACAAATATCTTAAAAAAACGACAGGTAAAAAAGCAACTTAATTTAGCTATTCGAAATAATCCTTCAAATGGATAATTTTTTGCTCAACCCATATGTATCTCTTTACCTCGGCGCATTTGTTCAGTGGGGCTTTTTAATGGCTTTTTTATACTCATTAGTAACGAGTATAAATAAACCCAAAAAAGAGGCCTTATGGCTGTCACTGATAATGTCAGTTTCATATTCTTCCAGCTTGTTTATTGATATTCAAAACATTTCTTACATGCAACTATTACTTTTTGATCTAATGACTATTTTGGCTATTTTGGTTGTAAGTAACTTCTTAAATAAAAACATTATATCTTCTTATCTATTATTAGGGCTAAGCATAAACTCACTGTTATTTTTTGGCATGCATCTGGATGTATTTGTTTTTAGTAACAGCTCACCATGGTGGTTCTGGTCATTTTATTCTTTGGGAATTAATCTTATGGATTTTATGATGATAGCCATTTTCTTTATCAATAAAGACTTTTTGAGAGTAGTGAAATTTAAAAATTGGCTTGTAAAAATTAGTATTAATAAGGCTATTATTAATGGCTGATTTTCTTTGGCAGTTAGTCGCGATTTTTGATTATATGTCGATTTTTATAACTTGGTTATTTGTAATCTCTTTTTTGTATAACCTATCGACAAGTATAAACAATCGCAATAAAAACCTTTTGCTTCTCTCTTTTATTATGATGCTATCTTACACTTCAAGCATGTTTATTGATCCAACTACAGAGACACCTCATCTTAAAATGTTTATGTTTGATATAGTGACTATTGTTTTGCTAGTTATTTGGGGATACTTTATTAAGGGCAAAATTATTCCTGTTGCTTTTTATTACCTTATTGTAGGGCTTAGCTTTAATGCACTCATGTTTTTAGGTATGCATTACGATGTCAGCATGCAGGATAATACCGATTACTGGTGGTTTTGGGCGCTTTATGCAATAGGTCAAGTTGTCAGTGATTGTGTTATGGCGATAGTTTTAATCATAAATAAAGACGTATTAAAAATACTCTGGTTAGGGAAGAAATTTAAAGGCCGTTTTATTTTAGGAGTCTAAAAGTAGCGTCTCATTTATACGCTACTTTCTGAAAAAATTATTAATGCTTGGTTTTCCCTAGCCTCGACTGCAATGCTTTCATTACTATGCTATCAACAAACTCACTCACATCCCCGTTATGGCGTGCAACTTCTTTTACGAGCGTTGATGATATAAAGGTATTACGCTCAGCAGGTGTTAAAAATACACTTTCTAAATCAGGGTTTAAACGGCGGTTCATATTTGCGAGCTGAAATTCATAATCAAAATCAGAAACCGCTCTTATACCTCTAATCAATACATTTGCGTTATGGTCACGAGCGAGATCAGCCAGCAGTCCTGAAAAGCCAATCACTTTTACATTATCTAAATGGCTTAAAATTTCATTTGCTAAATCAACGCGTTCTTCTAAAGTAAAACACGGTTTTTTACTCGGGTTATGAGCAATAGCAACAATAACGGTATCGAACATTTTAGCCGCACGCTGAATTAAATCAGTGTGGCCGTTGGTAAGAGGGTCAAATGTGCCTGGGTAGATTGCGGTCACTTTCATAATATTTACTGTGTTATTATTTTTAGCCGTAGTGTAGCAGTGTTTAGTGTGCAAAGCAGCCTTGTAAGTAAATTGTGAAGAACTTCATGCCTTGATTGTTTTAACGCTGACTATTTGTTTATACTAGTGGATTGTTTTAATGCAGCATCGTATTTTCGAAAATTGAGTAATGAGTATATGAATACCAAGGATAAAATAATTCAAACCAGTATTTCATTGTTTAATGAACATGGTGAAAGAGCAATATCAACTAATCATATTGCATCGAGTTTAGGCATGAGTCCGGGTAATCTTTACTACCACTTTAAAAATAAAGAAGACATTATTCGCCATATATTTGCACTTTATCGTGATCATTTAAGTACTCACTTTAAGCCAGTTGATAAAGGCGACGATGCTTTTGAGCATCTTGGCCCTTATTTAGATTCGCTATTTGAATTAATGTGGCGCTATCATTTTTTTTACGACAACCTTGGCGATATTCTTGCTCGCGATAGCCATTTAAAACAGGGTTACATTGATTTTCAGCAGGAATTACTTGAGCAGGTACGTAACATCATTTTGGCCTTGCGGGATAGTGAAATTATTGCCATTGATGAACAAGATGCCATTGAACTTGCTCATACGCTAAAATTAACGGTTAGCTTTTGGACACCCTATATGAAAGCAAGAAGACTAAGTGGTGTGCTGGTTGAGCAAGATATTTACCCTGGCATTGTAAAAGTACTGACTTTATTTAAGGCTTACAGTACAGAAAAAAGCGCAAATAAAATTAATCAGTTAAGAGACAAGTACGCACTTTTAGCAAATGCTGCCCCCCAGAATCCTTAAGCCTGTTGAGTTGGTTAGTTCCTAGGCGCTAAATTTTTTGCTATAATCCGCCGCGCCCAATGCCTGGGTGCGCGAATTCCCGCAGTCTAAGAGTTGAACTATGCTTAAATTTATCGTCAAACTTCACCCTGAAATAGCCATTAAAAGCCGTTCAGTCCGTAAACGCTTTACCAAAGTGTTAGAAAATAACATTAAAATTGTATTGCGTCGTGTTGACGAAAAAGTACAAGTACGTAATAACTGGGATAATATTTCAGTTGTTACAAAACTAGATGATGCTCAAACTCGCCTTGATTTTATTGATAGCTTGCAGCGCATTCCTGGCATCGTACAGTTTATTGAAGTGACCGAAACAGACTTTAAAACCCTTGATGACATCTATCAAAAAACCATTGCGTTAGTTGGCCACACTATTATTGGTAAAACCTTTTGTGTACGTGCTAAGCGCATAGGTCAACATGATTTTACTTCAACTGAACTAGAGCGCTACGTTGGTGGCGGGCTTAATCAACATGTTGAAGGAGCTCGAGTAAAGCTAAGCCGCCCTGAGGTAACGATTCGTTTAGAAATTAAAGACGAAAAAGCCTACATAGTGACGCAAACCCATTTAGGAATGGCGGGCTTTCCACTGCCAACACAAGACGATGTATTATCGCTTATGTCTGGTGGATTTGATTCTGGCGTTGCCAGTTATCAGATGATCCGTAAAGGCGCTCGTACACACTTTTTATTCTTTAACTTAGGTGGTGCTGCCCACGAAATTGGGGTTAAGCAAGCGAGCTACTACCTATGGAAACAATACAGCTCTACGCATAAAGTTAAGTTTATTACTGTTGATTTTGAACCAGTTGTTGCGGAAATTTTAGAAAACGTTGAGAACAGCCAAATGGGTGTTGTGCTTAAACGTATGATGATGCGAGCGGGTAGTGCCGTTGCTGAAAAACTAAATATTCAAGCTTTGGTAACGGGTGAAAGTATAGGTCAGGTGTCTAGCCAAACCTTAGCTAACTTAAGTGTGATTGACCGTGTAACCGAAACGCTGATTTTACGTCCACTTATCCAACATGATAAGCAAGAGATCATTAATATAGCGCGCCAAATAGGCACTGCAGAAATGGCAGAAACGATGCCTGAATACTGTGGTGTGATCTCTAAAAAGCCGACGGTTAAAGCCAAAATTGAAGTCATTAAAGCAGAAGAAGAGAAGTTTGATTTTGATGTATTAAATACCGTTATTGATAACGCCCGTGTTATGGATGTGCGCGATATCGATGTTGAAGCTAAGCAAGAGCTTAAAGAAGCTGAGTCAGTTACAGAGTTACCAGAGGGAGCGGTTGTTGTTGATATTCGCTCACCTGAGGAAGAAGATGCCGCTCCGCTTGAAATTGATGGTATTGAAGTTATTCATTTACCGTTTTTCCGTTTAGCAACTAAGTTTGGTGATTTACCTAAAGGTAAAGACTATTACTTATATTGCCAAAAAGGGGTAATGAGCCAGTTACAAGCACTTATTCTTCACGAAGAAGGCTTTACCACTGTAAAAGTCTATCGTCGTTAATGGCTAAATATTTTAAAAGCGCGGATTTATTCCGCGCTTTTTTTTGTCAGAATTTCAGCAAGTAAAGCGTCGTTATACGGGGTCGCAATATTATGTCGCTTGCCTTGCTCACTAATATAACCACAAATTGCCATGATCTCAGTTTGCCTATTATGCAAAACGTCTTGATGCATAGATGAGTAATTCTCTGTCGTTAAACTCATTACCTTGTAGGCGCGCTCGAGAGCATCGATAAGCTTAATATTAAGTTTAAGCGCGGTCGCAATATGGCACGCCTCTGTTAATAAATTAATAATTGAGCTATTAAACTGTGGCGCACGCAACTGGCCATTTTTTATATTGTACAGAGCGGTTAATGGATTTATGGCAATATTAACTAGTAGCTTTTCAAACCTAAGTTGCTCAATATTGTTGCTGACAATTAATTGCGGAATAGTGTGTAATTGCGCACTAAACTGTTGAAGATTTTGCATAGCTAGTTGATTACAGCCCCCTAATACACTTTGTCCATTTCCGGTATGCTGCACAATATTAGGGTTTGATTTGAACCCAGCCATGCTGGTGGTTAAAAAGTACAACGACTGCTGCTGTGTTAACTGTGCATTTAATTGTTCAACATTACCCATGCCATTATGACTCAGTACAATATGGGTATTATTACCAAGATAAGGCTTTACTTGGGCATAGGCTTGTTGCACTGCAAACGCTTTAACAGTGAATAAAACAATGTCAAACTCGGGAGCTTGGGCTAATTGCTGTTGTGAGATGAAAGTGGCGTTAATTTTTTCAGACGCAGCGTTACTGTGGCTGTAAAAGCGAGTATTTACTGTGCCTTTTTTGGTAAGAACATAAACTGTGTGATATTTAGCTAAGAAATGACTAAATAACAAGCCTATAGCACCATCACCAACAACGAGTATGTTAGCCATAATGCTTCTTTTTACGCAGTGTTAATAGGGCTTTAGCTAAAAAGTAGCTCGCCGCACCAATAAAGTCGGCAACAAAATCGGCCAGTGATGCTTGTCTGTAAGGGAGGCTATCTTGCATAATTTCTATTGCGGCACCATAGCCGGCTAACAGCAATATTTGTGCATATAACGGCAGTTTAAAGGCTTTATCCATTATAATGGCAAGTAAAAAGAAAATACCAAAATGCGCCACTTTATCTACATGCGGAAATAAGTTTGCAGCCCCTTTTACCTCTTTAGCAAATAAGAAGGTAAATGCGACAATACTAATTAAAAAAATAGCTTGGTAAACACGCCTCGTCACAAAAAATCCTAAAATCGTATAAAAAAGAAGCCTCAGTATATCAAACTAAATTAGTATCGCACCTGAACAAGATGCAGAAAAATGTAAAGATTTATCATTTTAACGTTATAATTGCCGCATAAAATTAAGATTAGCTAGTTAGGAGAACATCATGCCTTCATTTGATATTGTATCTGAAGTAGAAATGAACGAAGCACAAAACGCGGTTGATAACGCCAATCGTGAATTAGAAACACGATTTGATTTTAGAGGGGTCGATGCCTCAATTGAATTAAACGATAAAACAATTAAATTAAAAGCTGAAGCAGATGCTCAGGTTATGCAGTTGTTTGATATTTTAGCTGGAAAAGTTTCAAAGCGTGGAATGGATGTTGCGAGCCTAGAACTTCAAGAGATTTCTCGCGCAGGCAAAAATGTTTTTCGTAACGTTGCACTAAAGCAGGGTATCGAAAAAGATATGGCTAAAAAAGTAGTAAAAGCCATTAAAGATTCTAAAGTAAAAGTGCAAGCGGCTATTCAAGGCGAAGAAGTACGCGTAACGGGTAAAAAGCGTGATGACTTACAAGCTGCTATGCAAGTTGTACGCACTGCCGATTTAGGTCAGCCATTTCAGTTTAAAAACTTCCGCGATTAATTTATTGTTTCGAGCTAGGCACTATAGGCGCTTAGTTCAAAGCAACATGTATTTAGCCAAACACGTTATATTGTTTGGCTTTTTTATTTTTGGACCTATGATAATTATCGAGCATCGAGCATCGAGCATCGAGCATCGAGCATCGAGCATCGAGCATCGAACCCCAAACCCCGATTTGTAGATGTTTAGACGTCCGTTGACATTTTTTAGTAAACAGATAACAATAGCTGCCTATTTTCAAGGTGCTTGCTAAACACTTCAACGGTGTGATTTTTTTAGTAGGATAATCGGGAAGTTGGTGCGTTTTCATTGATGAAGTCAATCCCAACACTGCCCCCGCAACGGTAAAGTTATGCTGTATTAAATTATGGTAACTGAGTCCGGAGACCGGCCTTGATGTAATCTTACTTATTAACATCTTTGCGGTGGGCAGAGATAGGGAACATCATGATAAATAAAACTGCATTGGGTGTGGCTATTTCGGCTGCGCTGTCTTTTTCTGCATCTGCAGAGCAAACAATTGAAAGAATAACCGTTACTGCAAATAAATTTGAACAACCTATAAATGATGTATTAGCAAGTGTGGCAGTTGTCGACCGCGCTGATATTGAAAAAGCGAATTACCGAGACTTACCTGCAATATTAAATACCATTGCTGGTATTGATATTGTCCGTAACGGCGGATTAGGTCAAAAAGCAGATATATTTGTTCGCGGTGCTAGCGCTAAATATGCCTTAGTATTGGTTGATGGCGTAAGAGTGAGCGATGCAAGCTCAGGTAGTGTATCGCTAACTAATATTCCAGTTAATAGTATCGAGCGTGTTGAAGTTATTAAAGGTGCCAGAGCAGCTATTTATGGCTCTGATGCGGTAGCCGGAGTAATTAATATCATTACCCGTAAAGCCTCAAATAATACGCTTTCGGCTACTTTGGGCAGTCATAGTTACAGTAATTATCAGCTTGCTGGTGGGCTTGCAAAAGAGGCGCTTAGCTTTAATTATAATCTAGGCTATGAAGAGACAGATGGTTTTGATGTTACTGGCAAAGACCCTGTGGCTGAATACACCAAAGATCACGATGATGATGGCTACAAAAATAAAAACATTGGCTTTAATTTAGCGTATGAACTGGCTGAACTAGGTAAGTTGAGCTTACAGTCTCAGTACAGTGAAGGTGAAGCGCAGTATGATAACGCATGGGGTAACGATGCCTACGATTTTGAAAACTATACCGCTAAGCTAGGCTGGAAAAAAGCCTCAGAAATATATACCCAAAGTACTTCATTGAGTATATCGCAAGAAGAAAATACTCAAACTGGCACCGATGTTCAGCAAGTGTATAGCACAGAGCGTGTTGAGTTTGAATACCGAGGGCTTTATAGCCTAACGAAAGAGCTTGATTTATCAGGTGGTTTTAATTACTTGTCTGAGGATTTATCAAACTCGTCAGCAACGTCATCAGAAGAAAAACGCGATAACAACGCATTGTTTATAGGCGCGTTTTATAGTCATGAACAATGGTTAGCAAATGCGGTTATCAGAACCGATGATTATGACTTTCACGGCCGTGCCAATACTTACAGTACTGGGCTTGGATATAAAGCGAATCAGTATGTAACGGTACGTTTAAATCATGGCACCGCATTTAGGGCGCCGTCTTTAATTAATGCGTTTGTAACTAACAGCCCATACTATCTACCAAATAATAATATTAAGCCAGAGGAAGCCTTAAACAATGAGTTTGGTGTTACCCTAGAAACTCAATGGGGACGTTATGATATTGCTATTTTCGATAACCGTATCAATAATTTAATTAGTAATAATTATGATGCAGACTCAGGTAAATATATTGCAACTAACATAGATAAAGTATCTATGCAGGGGATAGAATTATCGGCTGAGTTTTCAGCGTTAGGCTTTGAACACTCTGTTAATGTTAGTTTTTTAGATGCTACAGATGAAAAGACGAATACAGATTTACCACGCAGGCCTTCAGAGTCGTTTAATTATCAACTCGCTAAGTCATGGGGCGATTTTGATGCTAGTTTAGATATGCAGTATCGCTCATCGCGTCCATCAATTGCGTATTATGATTCTGAACTCGCTGACTATACGGTATTTAATTTAGCAGCCAATTACCAGTTGCTCGATAATTTGTCGTTAGCTGCTCGAATAGAAAATATTACTGATAAGGAATATTTTACTGCAGCAACAGGGTTTGCTGCCAGTGGTGAGCTATTAGGTTATAACAGCGCAGGAAGAACTTTCTTTGTGGGGGCAAATTATCAGTTTTAATTATCACTTTTAGTTGCCGAAAAACAAATAGCCCAGCAAATTGCTGGGCTATTTGGTTAGCGCTTTAAAGCACTTTATTCACTTAAAAACTCGCTAAATTCGGTTTCAAACTTGTGCAACTTAGGCGCAATTAAAATACTACAGTAGCCTTGTTCTGGGTTTTCATTGTAATAGTCTTGATGAAAACTTTCAGCAGGGTAAAAAGTGGTTGCTGGGCTTACCTCTGTTACTATAGGCTCGCTAACATGAGTTTGCAGCTCTGCAATAACGGCCTGTGTTTGCAATTGTTGTTGCTGATCATGGTAATACACAACGCTGCGGTATTGAGTACCTATATCGTTACCTTGGCGATTTAACTGGGTGGCATCATGCAAGGTAAAAAACATTGCGAGTAAGGTTTCAAAGCTTATCACACTAGAATCAAATTCAACCTTAACCACTTCGGCATGTCCGCTGTTGCCTGTGCAAATGGCTTTGTAGGTTGGGTTATCAGTATGTCCACCCGTGTAACCAGAACAAACACTGAGTACCCCTCTAACACGCCTAAATGCCGCATCAATACACCAAAAACAGCCGCCGCCTAGTGTTGCTACCTGTGTGGTCGAACTCATAAGTACTTCCTCAATTATATGGTTATATGCACCAAAATAGCGCCGTAACAGCTAATTACGACGCTCAGAGTGACTTAGATCTCTTTAAGTGGTTTTTCAGCTGCTTGTTTATCTAGCTTTTGCTGTAAAAACTCTGGTGATTGTGTATTTCGCGCTAGTGCGTAATAGGCAGCTGGCACCACAAACAGAGTCAGTATGGTGGCAACCGTTACGCCGGTAAATACCACCACACCAATTACCATTCTACTTTCCGAGCCAGGCCCTGAGGCGAGTACCAAAGGTACTGCACTCATAACTGTGGTTAGGGAGGTCATTATAATAGGACGTAAACGCTGGGTAGCGGCTTGTAAAATAGCTTCACTAAATTCCAACCCTTTATCACGTAACTGATTGGTAAATTCAACAATCAGAATACCGTTTTTAGCGCTTAACCCGATAAGCATCACAATACCAATTTGGCTGTATATATTAAGTGTTAAGCCCATACTCCACAGGCCAAACATAGCGCCCATTAGCCCAAGTGGAACGGTGAGCATAATAACAAGCGGATGCATAAAGCTTTCAAACTGAGCAGCGAGTACTAAAAAGGTCACGGTCAATGCCAGCACAAACACATAGGTCATGGCTGAGGCACCTTCATAAAACAATTGTGACTCACCTTTGTAATCAATGGCGCCATCAATGTCATTTTCTTCTGCGGCAACATTGTTTAAAAAGTTTAGTGCTTGTTCTAGCGTATAGCCATCAGCTAAGTTGGCACTTAGAGTAATTGCACGCATACGATTATAGCGATTTAAACGCGAGGCGGTGGCTTCTTCTTTCAAGCTTATAAGGCTGTCGAGTGGCACCAATTCATTGCTGCGAGATTTAAGGTAAATATTTGAAATATCAGTAGGGTTTGCAAAGTCTTCTTTAGTTCCCTTTAAAATTACATCGTACTCTTCACCGCGATCAATAAAAGTGGTTACACGGCGTTGGCCAAGCATGGTTTCAAGTGTACGACCCACATCTGAGACTGATACGCCTAAATCAGCGGCTTTATTTTTATCAATACTGACTAAAAACTGTGGGAAGGTTTCTTTATAATCATGATCAATGCGCACTAACCCAGGGTTTTTCTCTGCACGTTTAATAATTCTATCGCGCCAATCAGCTAGCTGAGCATAATCATTACCTTGTAAAACAAACTCTATCGGTCGCGATGAACCACCACCGCCAATACCACGGCGCATAATTGCAAAAGCACGTACATCGGTGACCTCTTGCATTTTACCGCTAATTTCATCCATGACTTCCCAGGTTGAGCGTTTGCGTTTATCCCAATCCGCCATACCAACAATGGCTACACCACCACTGCCACCCCAGCCTGGAACTCGCACTAAAACTCGGCTTAGTTCGCCAGATTCAGAGTAAGGCATTAAGCGTTCTTCTATCTTTGCCATATTAGCGGCATTATTCTCATAGCTAGCGCCTTCAGGGCCATTCATAAGTACAAAAAAGGTACCACGGTCTTCTTTAGGGGTAAGTTCAGACGGTATTTGTAAAAATAGTGAATAACTAACAAACCCAGCCAAAACTAAGCTCAGCATTAAGCCCCATTTACGGGTCATGTTTGACGCTAAAGCATTACGGTATCCATTTTCTAATTTAGTAAAAAAGCGATCCATTGCTTGGCTAAATTTACTTTCTTTTTCAGAGGCCTTTAAAACCTTTGAACACAATGCCGGAGAGAGTGTTAATGCAGTAATACTGGAGAAGAACACGGCGGCACTTACTGCCATTGCAAATTCTGTAAATAGTGCGCCTATTCGTCCTTCCATAAACACCAATGGTACAAACACAGAGATCAGCACTAGGGTGGTGGCTATAATTGCAAAGCCTACCTCACGGGCGCCGCGATAAGCTGCCAATAAAGGCGGCTCCCCAAGCTCTATGCGGCGGTGAATATTCTCTAGCATTACAATGGCATCATCTACCACTAAGCCTATTGCTAATACTAGTGCCAGTAGAGTTAATAAGTTAATTGAATAACCCATTGCTAATAAAAACATAAAACTACCGACTAAGGCGACCGGTACGGTGACCGCAGGAATAAGTGTGGCGCGAATATTACCTAAAAATATAAAGATAATAAGCACTACTAACCCCATAGATATTGCTAAAGTTTTATAAACCTCATTAATTGATTCTTTGATAAATACTGAAGAGTCGTAACTGTCTTCTATAGTAGTGCCTTCAGGTAAATTACGTTTTATTTTTTCCAGTTCACTGCGGGCGTTATCAACTACTGTAAGGGTATTTGCTTTGGCTTGTTTAACAATACCCATACCAATCATATTACGGCCATTTCCGCGAAATAAGCTTTCATCATCGGCGGCTTCTAATTTTACGTCAGCCACTTCGCCTAGACGTACTAAATAACCATCTTCACCTCGCTTAATGACAAGGTTTTGAAAATCACGTTGGTTTTTATAGCTGCGTGCAGTGCGCACAGTAAAATCACGGTCTACCGATTCAATTTCACCCGCCGGAAGCTCTACATTTTCACTGCGAAGTGTTTGCTCTATATCACTAGAGGTAATGCCACGAGCTGCCATCGCTTGGCGGTTAAGCCATACTTTCATAGCATACTTTCGCTCTCCCCCAATACGCACATTTGATACACCATCAACAACGGCCAAACGGTCGACAATAAAACGCTGTGCATAATCAGAAAGCTGCAATGAATCCATGGTTTCACTGTTAAGTACAAACCACGCGATAGGGCTTTCGTCACTATTTGATTTTGATACTTCAGGAGGGCGTACTTGCTCTGGTAGGCTGTCTAATGCCCGTGCAACACGTTCACGTACATCGTTAGAGGCATCGTCTATGTCGCGGTTAATATTAAACTCAATGGTAATGTTTGAGCGGCCATTACGACTCGATGAGTTAATACTTTTAATACCCTCAATCCCCGAAATACGGTTTTCGATAACTTGGGTTATTTTTGTTTCAATAATTTCAGCAGATGCACCGGTATATTCAGTACTAATATTTACAATCGGTGTTTCAATATCTGGATACTCACGCAAAGGCAGCATACTAAAAGCAACTAAGCCAAAAGTGAGTAACAGTAAGTTAATAACAATCGCAAAAACGGGGCGTTTGACGCTAGTATCGGTAATTTTCACGTGTTACCCCTTAACGCTTACTTTGCTACCAGAGCGGATTTTGATTATTCCCTCGGTAACAATCTGCTCGCCGTTCTTTAACCCCTTGTCTATTGCAACCCAGCCATTGTTTCTACTTGCAACATGTACCTCTATGCGATTAGCTATGCCATCTTCAATTTGAAAAACATAGTGTTTATCTTGCAGAGGAATAATTGCTTTTTCAGGCACGATGAGCGCTTGATTGCTGCTTAGCTCTAGTGCAGTTTTAAGTAGCATACCAGGGCGAAGTAAACCCGATTTATTAGCAAAACTAGCTGTTACTTCTACACTGCGAGTGATTGAATCAATACGTGAGCTTATATGGGTTACTTTACCGGTGAAGGTTTGATCAGGGTAAGCATCGTTTTGAGTGCGAACCGTCATTCCATTTTTCAGTTGAGCTAAATACTTTTCAGGCACTTTAAAATCAACTTTTATGATACTGATATCATCTAAGGTTGTAATTATCGTACTGTTACTAATATAAGCGCCTACCGATATTTCGCGTTTACCGAGTAACCCAGAAAAAGGCGCGGTAATAGCCATTTCATTGAGTTTAGTTTTGGCACTTTCAAGTTGAGCTTCGCTGGCATCAACACGGGCTAACTGTTCTTCAAGTAACGACTTGGCAGTCGCTTGTGAGCGAGAAAGTTCGGTAAGCCTAGCTAATTGGCGTTTTTCTTCTTGTAAATTAATGCTAAGTTCTTTTACTGCAAATTGTTCTTGTTGGTTTTGCAGTTGCACTAATTTTTGTCCTTTGCTGACCAAGTCGCCGTCTTCAAAGTAAATGCTGGTGACATAATCGTTTTGTGCGCTTTTAATGTAAATAGCCTGATTAGCACGGGCACTGCCAATGGCTTCAATCATAATGGCATTTTCTTGCGACTCGACAGTGTGCGCAGAGACTTGTGTTGTCATTGCCGAGTAATCAGCTTGCTCGCCCTGTGATGCGGGCAAATATAAATAAACGCTAAAAATTATTAATACCGAAATAATAAATGGAAATAGGGCTTTGCCGGATTGTTTAGAGTGCATTGTTTTCATACCTGAAAATAGATTATAAGTATTGTACGAAATCAGGACAAAAAAAGGCGGTTATGTATCTCATTAATTTGTGCGTTAGGCGTAAAAATAACTGATACTTAGTCATTGCGCTTATTTAACAGTAATAATAGGAGTTAATTGATGAACTTCAAAACATCATGCAAACGCTGTTTAACACTGAGAAAGTTAGTATTGTGGGCTATTATTATGTTTATATTTTATATGGCGTTTTTTCAGTATGGCTAATATAAAAAAACACACACTTAAATACCGAGCGCAAGGCGCTAAAAATGGGATTGAAATACTGGTTGTAGGTAGCATTGGTTTAATCTTTATCATGCTATTTAATTTATTGCGTCCAGGTGAAATCAGTATTATTGAAATTTTTTTAGTAAGTTTATGTATTGCAGCAATTTTAATTGGATTTTTTAAAACACAAGAACCTTTTTATAGTATTATTTTAACTGAGCAGCAATTAACATATCAGCATAAGTACGGGCAATGGGATTTACACCAAGAAAATCTCCACCATTGCGGTATTCCTAAAGTTGATAACGGTATTGATCATCTTGAGCTTAACGCGATTGGTATTAAGTTAAATGATATAGATACATTTTTAGCTGCTTTAGCACCAAGAATTGCGGGTAAATTACTAATAGAACAGCGGCACTTATTTATGCAAGTTGTTCAAAAAAATTGCAAAAATGGGCATTGCCCATCAGAATGGTTAGTTGAAGATAATAAATTTAGGTCAAAAAAAGGAATTGACTATAATGGGCTTATAGCGATGTTTGCTAATAGGGCTAAGCATCTTCAGCTTTTAACAGGGTATGACTTACTGTTACCTGCCAGTGTAATAGAAAGTGATATTTGGGAATTTTGCGCAAATTTAAATAAATGGAAGCGTGATCCCTCTCAGTTTATCAAGTCGCAGTGTGAATAATAATATAAGCACTCACTGCGGGATTAGGAATAACTATGAGCCAAGACAGATCTTTTATTAAAAGTGGTCGAAACACCATAATTCATAAAGATAGAAAACTAGATTTAGTGATTGTTAATGGTGAGGAACATCCTCGAATTAAAGTAACAGCGAATGGTCTAGAACCATTTAAAGAAGAGCTGCCAAAAAACCGCCGTGATGCAAAAGAGCGCTACTTAGATATGGTTTATATCGCAAGTCCAGATGTATTTAGCGAGGAAAAACAGTTGTTGTTTATTCAATCCTTAGATGGCCGCGAATATAAAGTAGATTACAGTAAAGTTGGCACTAAATTATTTGTTCGTATTCATCAAGATAGCTATTTATAACTCATAATGGCACTTTTTTTGCTTCACAGTCTTATTAGATAATTATAAGACACAAAGGTGCTTAGTATGAAAGCAATTTCGTTAATACCACTTATGGCATGCTTGCTTTTGGCTGCATGTGGAGGGGGAGGCGGTGCTGATAACAGTGATATTAAAACGTCAGTATTTGCAGGTAACGATCTCCAAGTTGTAGAAAAATCAGAGTTTACTATTTCTGCAAAAGGCTCTCCTGCAGATGGTACTTTTACTTGGCAGCGTGTAAGCGGTCCTCTTATAGATGTGTTTCCGCTTGAAGGGGCTGAACAAACCATCACTGCACCGGATGTAAAATCTGATAGTGAATTGGTCTTAAGAGTAAGCTATCAAACGCCAGATGGTAGTTTAGTGAATGACGACTTGAGTGTTTTCATTGCCTCTAATAATCAGCTTCCTCTTGCTGTTGTTACTCAAGTTGCTCCTGCAAACTTACCCTCAGTTTATAAAGATACTGTAACCCTTAGTGGTTTAACCTCCGCAGACCCCGATGAAAATGGCGAAATTAGTAGTTACTTGTGGCAATTATTATCTGGGCCTGATTTAACAATTGATAGCTATACCAATCCAACGCTTAGTTTTCCTCATCCATTATTAGAAAATAACACCAACTTAAAATGGCAACTCACCGTAACTGATGATGAGGGCGGAGTATCTGCATCACAATTTGATATGACCCTTAATAAAACAGCCCAAGTGATTATTGCCGATGCGGGTGCAGACCAAACAGTAGAAGAGTTTGATAAGGTTATTTTAGATGCGACGGCAAGCGAAGCGGCAACTCAGACTTACCAATGTAAGTGGCAACAACTTACCGGAAATACCGAAGCTCTTCTTGAACCACAGTCATGTACTGCCAGCTTTTTTGCCTCTGATATTGATTTAAATGCAACCCTTAGCTTTGAAGTACAAGTTATGGACTTAAAAGGGCGCACCGACACAGATACCGTATTTATTGATGTAACACCTAAAGCGCTTGGGTTAATAAACGATACCGGAGTAGGTGAGTGTTATAATAATACTCAACGTATTAATTGTAATAATGATGAGTTTCCAGCTCAAGATGCTGATCTTGGGCGTGATAGTTTTGCCAATCGTTTAGGTAAAGTGGGTAAAGGGAATTTGGCTTTTGATTACACAAAACTTAATGAGTTTGCCGATGAGCTTCTTGATGATGCGTCGAACTTTAGCTGTATTCGCGATAATACTACCGGCCTTGTTTGGGAAGTGAAAAGTCCTTATTCCGGTGTGTTACCAAATACCTCACTGCGTGATGGACAAAACCGCTATATTTGGCAAGGGACTGTCAATAGTGGCGATGTAACGGGTAGTGCTAATACTACGTGCCCGAGCGGTACTGATTGTGGATTGCAAACCTATATTGATGAGGTTAACACGCTTGATTTTTGTGGCGGCAGTAATTGGCGTTTACCTACTTATACTGAGCTGTTAGGTTTAATCGACTACGGTAAACAAGGGCAAAATGTATTGATAGATACTGCATTTTTTCCTAATACACTATCGACTAATAGTGTCGGGCATTTACGCTACTGGACCTCACAGACCGCAGTTGATGGTGCCAGTTTATCTCAGGCTTACACTATCGATATGATGGATGGCAATGATTTAGCCTATCCAAAAGATAATACCGCTTACGTGCGCTTAGTTAGAAATCGTTAAGGTGATTATTATGAAATTAATTAAAGTCTCTATGTTATTAGCCTTGGGATTGAGCCAGTCACTTGCAGCGCAGCAGTGTTATGAAGAGGTAGCGACTAGCGATGATACCGACCGATTTGTGATTAATATTGATGGCACTGTGTCAGATACTAAAACAGGGCTAATGTGGCAGCGCTGTAATTATGGTCAAGTTTATAATAGCGAAACAACTAGCTGCGATGGTGATACTCAACCATTAAATTGGCAAGCTTCACTTAAAGGCGCAGTTAATGACAGCACAGCAGATTATAACGACTGGCAAGTACCAAGTATTAAAGAGTTAGCCAGTATAGTAGATCACCGTTGTACCGATCCAAGTATTAATGCGGGTATTTTTTTAGCAACGCAGTCGCAAAATTATTGGTCTAACACCTCGGGTATTAGCAACATAAATTCGGCATGGGTTTATCAATTTTCCAGTGGTTTAAATAGCTTACATGCTAAAACAAGTAACGTATATTTACGCCTAGTACGTTATGAAAAGTAGTTAATTAATGTATTAGCGAATCTAAAAATGCGCTTTTATTTACGGTTAGCCTTTTTATTTACACTATTTTAATAATAAAGCCTGGTTGTAGTTGTCACCCAGGCTATTTTTTTGCCATTATAGGCCGTGAATTAACGACCAAGGACTATAAAGGTGTATTTAAGCTATTTTGGTTTACAAGAAAAGCCATTCTCAATTTCGCCTAATCCCCACTACTTATTTTTAAGTGAACGCCACAAAGAAGCATTAGCACACCTTACCTATGGGTTAGGTGAAGACGGCGGCTTTGTGCTGTTAACAGGTGAAGTGGGTACGGGTAAAACCACAATAACACGTAGTATGTTAGAGCGACTGCCTGAAAATACCCAAGTAGCCATGATCCATAATCCTGCGTTATCAGAGCTTGAACTGTTAGCCAGTATTTGCGATGAATTACAAATAACGTACGACGCCAAAAATGCAACGCTGAAAAGTCTAACGGATGTCATTAAAAAGCACCTTGAGTTTAATAATAAAGCGGGGGGGCATACTATTTTGATTATTGATGAAGCACAGTTACTTGCCCCTGATGTGCTAGAACAACTTCGCTTATTAACCAATATTGAAACGGATCATAAAAAGTTATTACAAATAGTATTAGTAGGGCAGCCTGAGTTACAGGTACTTCTAAAGCGAAATGAGTTAAGGCAACTGGCACAGCGTATTACTGCCAGATATCACTTGTTAGCACTAACACCAGGGCAAACCATTGCTTATATTCAACATCGGCTGCATATTGCAGGTTGTGACAAGAAAATATTTTCAATGGAAGCAATGCAAATGGTGCATCAGCTCACAGGCGGTGTGCCACGATTAATGAATCTGGTATGTGAACGCGCATTAGTAGGGGCATTTTCGAAACAACAAGAAATTGTTGGCAGTGATATTGTTAAGCAAGCGGCGAGTGAATCTTTACCTATCGACTTTATTGTTACAAATAAGAAGGTGAGTAAAGCTGGTTCGATTTGGCCTTATAGCGCTGCTGCGTTAATGCTTTTTGGTGCAGGAATTGGCCTGTCTTTTATTTTTTAGTTAGGTGATTCATGTCTTATTTATTAGATGCGTTAAAGCAATCAAAGCACGATACCATGAGCGCTGAGCAATATGACTTGCAAGCGCAACAATTAAAACAACAACGCCAGTTGATGACCTATCGTCGAATTAGTTTTCTACTCGCAGGAAGTTTATTGGCAACGGGTATATTGGCCAGTGGCTTCTTTGTCGGCAAGTGGGCGCAACAAGAAAATGTAACCGTTAAAAATGAGCCTGTTCAAAATGACCTTAGTCAAAAAGAGTCAGGGGTTGTAGAAAAACCAACAAGCGCAGAAGAGGTACAAAGAACGGTTGCTCAAACAGTAACAACCCCTCAAGTGCCCATTGTAACAGCTGCGCCTAACAATTCTGTGCCGCTGGCAGGGCAGTTGGTTTATGTACAAACCTCAACGGGTGTGCAGCAAATGTTGCTGACGCCACAAGGACAATATTTACCTATGAGCGTTAATCAAGCGTCTCAAGGGCAAACGCAAAATTTCTCGACGCAGAATAACGCTTCATCTAGTTTTCAATCACCGAGCAGCCAACCGCAAAGTGTACCAACTCAACCGGCGAAAAGAACAATCACTGCAGATGAGTTGAGTAAATACAAGGTGTTAGGTAAACCACTTAACCAAAATGTGCCTGCGCAGCCAGAGTTAAATGATGAACTCGATACGGTTCCCGACACGCTGAGAAATGCGTTTGCGCAAGCCGTTAATAGCACAGAAACAACAGCTGACTATGAAGTAACTCAAGGCTCTCGCCTTTCATCACGAGTACAGCCTGTTGAGCTACTTCCTGATGGCTTACAAAGTATGTTACCAAGCATTAAATATCAGGCGCACATTTATTCTTCAGCGGCGGATAAACGCTGGATAAAGCTCAATGGCAGAGAGCTATATGAAGGGGAGTCTATTGGTGCGTTGAAGGTGTTAGAAATAGCGCCAGATCAGAGCGTACTTGATTTTGACGGTTATGAATTTAGCTTAAAAGCCCTGCAAGATTGGCCACAATAGTGGCCAATTAACTAAAGATAGAGTGCTTATAAAAGCCTTCTAAATCTATATTATACTCTTTGGGTTTTATTGCTGATTCAAGCGTGTCCTGCGTTCTTTTATTTGATAAGTCAACGTCTTGAACTTCAGTGTAACGCCCATGCTTTGCATTAAAAAACGTTTTTACTACTGGCTTTAATGGTGTTGCAGGATTGCTTTGAGTAACGAGTCCCACTTTTTGGCTAGAAAGTTTTACCAGTGTGCCCACAGGGTGAATACCAATGCACTGAATAAACTTATTAAGTAGCACTCCATCAAAGCTATCTGGGCAGCCTTGCTTTAAAATTTTAAATGCTCTAATTGGTTCCATACCTGCTTTATAAACACGTTCAGCAGTTAATGCATCATAAACATCAACAATAGACGCCATGCGGACGTACTGGCTTATTTCATCGCCTTTTTTACCAAAGGGGTAGCCTTTGCCATCTAAGCGCTCGTGATGCATACCAGCAATATCTACGGCAATCCCCGTTAATCCTGCGTCTTCTAGTATTTCTTTGCTAAAGAGCGCATGATTTTGCATCACTTTGAATTCTTCGTCACTGTAGCGGCCTGGTTTGTTGAGAATAGCATCAGGGATTTTTATTTTTCCCATATCATGCAAAAGGGCGCCGGTGGCAAGTTCTTCAATGATCGGTTTTTCAATACCGAGATGTTTAGCAAAAATACTCATCAAAATAGACACATTTATCGAGTGCTCTAACAGGTAGGCATCTTTTTGGCGCATTTGCGTGATGCACGCCAGCGCATCTTGATTTCTAAATACGGAGTCAATAAACCCACTAGCCAGTTCTTTAAAAGGCGCAACATCAACAGTGCGGCCAGACTCTATATCGCCAAACGCTTTGGTTTGCAGGTTTTTTGCTTCATCGTAAAGCTTTTTAGCTTTACTCATTTCTTGCTCAGCACTGTGGGTAATTAACCAAGGATCGCGTTTTTTGACTTCGTGCTGAGTAGGTAAGGTTGTTTGTGTTTCAGGTTCTTCAGAGGCGAGCATTTTATCAGGGTCGATTTCAACCTCTAAAATTCCTGATTTTATTAATTTATCAATTCCACTTTGAGTTTTAACCCAGCCTTGGTTTTTTATTCTAATGCTACCAGTTTGTTTAACAACTTTTTGTACAAACATACCAGGCTTAAGCTGTGAAGTTGGAATGGTTTTCAAAGTGAACTCTTATTAACAAGTATGATTAGAGAAAGTAACAAATAAATTCACATTTAGAAATAAAAAAGGCATCAATTTGATGCCTTTTTAATTAAATAATGATTATTTTCTATTCATCATCTTCAACAAGGGTCATCAAGGAGGTGTTACCGCCTGATGCCGTCGTGTCTATACTGATTGTTTTTTCAGTAATTAAGCGCTTAATTAGCGTGTCGTAATACTCAGAGCTGATCACTGGCAGTATAGCGCCTTTACGTTGTGCAAGCTGTTGGCTGAAGTAGCCTAAGCGAGAAGAACGTGCAGCAACTACCGCTCCGGCTAGGTGAGGATGCGCTAATATCGCTTGTAACTGATTTGGTTTAGCTACTTGGAAAACACCTTCTGCAACGCCGGTTGCAATAAACTTATCTCTAAAAGCAACCGCTTCATCATAAAATATTTCAGATGCTACTGTTATTACCGTGTTACCAGCAGCAAGCGCGGTAATAATCGATAGTGCCCAAAAGTTAAATGAGGTGCTCTTATCTGCGTAACATACTACACAGCCGCGTGCTTCAAGGTGAAGTGTATTCGATTCACCCGTTGGCCCTGGCAATGTTGTATATTTACGCATGTGCTTTTCTAAGCGGTTTAACTGAGCACGTGCATCGGCAAGTGTTAACGCTAAATCGTCTGCAAGGTCATCAATAATTTCAACGGTTGCTACTTTCGCTAATAACTGACGCACCGCAGAAACACGGTCATTCAGTGGTGTTGCACGCCAAATTTTTTCATCGCGCATAGAGTTAACCATTAGCTTTTCTACTTGCTCATTTGCGCCACTGTAGTGGTGTAAATCAAGCTCGTCTGGCGTTAGGTTAGTCATTTGTACGTTATCTGGTGATGCTTTTTCTTTGATTAAGCGTTGTAGGTAGTTTGGTCCACCGGCTTTAGGGCCAGTACCTGATAGTCCACGGCCGCCAAAGGGTTGCACGCCAACAATCGCACCAATCATATTACGGTTTACGTAAACATTACCTGCGCGCGACATTTTAGCTAAGTGTTCACAGCGCTCTTCAATACGAGAATGAATACCCATTGTTAAGCCGTAACCGGTGTTGTTAATTTGGTCGACAACACTATCAAGCTCACTTGCTTTAAAGCGGATCACGTGTACACACGGGCCAAATACTTCACGCTTTAATACCGATAAGTCTTTGATTTCGTATAAACGTGGGGCAAAGAAAAACGCACCGTTTTCGCTGTTATCAGGAATTTTACACTCATAGTGAAGTGTTGCATTACCCTTTAGGTATTCAACATGGTCGTTGAGTGTTTTCAGCGCTTTTTCATCAATTACAGGGCCTACGTCTGTAGAGAGTAATGATGGGTCGCCAATGTGTAATTCAGCAAGCGCGCCCTTGAGCATGTCGATAATGCCATCAGCAACATCTTCTTGAATAAAGAGCACACGTAATGCTGAACAACGTTGACCTGCACTTTGGAAACCAGAACTGATTACATCATCAACAACTTGCTCAGGCAGCGCTGTTGAGTCAACAATCATACAGTTTTGGCCGCCAGTTTCTGCAATTAAAGGCACCTGAATATCGTTACGTGCCGCTAATGTTTGCGAAATAAGCGTGCCCGTTTCAGTTGAACCTGTAAACATAACTGCTTGAATGCGCTCATCTGGCACAATGGTTTTACCTACTTCGCTACCGCGAGCAACCACAGGCTGTACAACGTGCTCAGGTAAACCAACAGAAAGCATTAATTCAATAGCGCGTAGAGCAATTAAGCTCGTCTGTTCTGCAGGTTTTGCAATTACTGTGTTACCCGTAACGATAGCAGCTGCAACTTGACCTAAGAAAATAGCGAGTGGGAAGTTCCATGGGCTAATACATAAAATCACACCACGAGCTTCAAAGCGCTCATCTTGAGCAAGCTCTTCAGCACGGGCTGCGTAGTAACGACAAAAATCAACCGCTTCGCGTACTTCATCAATACCATCTTGTGCCACTTTACCTGCTTCTTTAATACAGATAGCAACAAGCTCATCATGATGACGCTCTAAAATATCAGCAACGCGACGCAATAGATTAGCACGCTCTTTTACTGGTGTTTGTGACCATGATTCAAAAGCGGTTTCAGCATTGGCTAGCAACACTTTCATTTCATCGCTATTTTGTAATTTTACGTGGCCAATAATTTCTTTATGGTTTGCTGGATTTTTAACTGCCAGCGCGCCTTCTGGTACTTGGCTTTCTTCAATTAAGTGCTCTTCAAACCAAGTGTCTAAATTTTCTTTAAACGGGGTGATCACGTTAATATCAGTTAAATCCATACCTTTTGAGTTGGCACGTTCTTCACCGTATAAATCAATTGGCATTTTTATTTGCGTGTTGTATTTATTACGTAAACCTTGCAGCGTTTCAACAGGATCTGGTAATAATGCTTCAACCGGTTGAGTGGTATCTACAATGGCATTTACAAAAGATGAGTTAGCACCATTTTCTAGTAAACGACGAACAAGGTAAGCAAGTAAGTCTTCGTGCTGGCCTACTGGTGCGTATACACGACACTGGATTTTTTCTGCATTAACGATTTGGTCAAATAAAGATTCGCCCATACCGTGTAGACGTTGGAATTCAAAACCTTGGTTATCACCTTTAGCTACTTCTAAAATAGTTGCAGCAGTGTAGGCGTTGTGTGTTGCAAATTGCGGGTAAAGTACATCTCGTGCTTCAAGCATTTTAATCGCACATGCTTTGTATGACACATCAGTGGTTGCTTTACGGGTAAATACCGGGAAGAAGTCTAAACCATCTTGTTGTGTGGTTTTGATTTCGGTATCCCAGTATGCGCCTTTTACTAAACGCACCATCATTTTACGACCCACACGGGTTGCTAGGTCTGTTAGCCATTCAATAACAAAAATAGCGCGCTTTTGATACGCCTGAACCGCTAAGCCAAAACCTTGCCAATCGCCAAGGTCTTCATCGCTAAATACCGCTTCAATAACATCAAGAGAAATATCTAAACGGTCAGCTTCTTCAGCATCAACAGTAAACCCGATGTCGTATTTTTTAGCGGCAAGTGCAAGTTCTTTTAGTTTTGGAACGATTTCTTCCATCACGCGTTCTTTATGAGTAAATTCATAACGCGGATGAATAGCTGATAACTTTACAGAAATGCCCGGGCTTTTTATTGGACCACGGCCATTTGCTGCTTTACCAATAGAATGAATTGCATTCATGTAGCTGTCGAAGTAGCGCTTAGCATCTTTCATTGTGCGAGCGCCTTCGCCTAGCATATCGTAAGAATATACATAGCCTTTTTTCTCTGTATCGGCTGCACGTTCAATGGCCTCGTCAATAGTGCGGCCCATTACGAACTGTTTACCCATAATTTTCATGGCAAAGTTCACAGACTTACGAATAACAGGCTCGCCTAAACGACCAATGGTTTTTTTGAGCATACCAAATTGTTGCTCTTTCGTTTTGTCGTTATAGTTAACCATTTTACCGGTTACTAATAATCCCCAAGACGAAGCATTAACGAATAAAGAATCACTACTGCCTAAGTGAGAGCTCCAATCGCCATTTGCTAATTTATCACGTATTAATGTTTCTTGAGTTGCTTTATCAGGAACGCGAAGCAATGCTTCGGCTAAACACATTAATACCACACCCTCTTCACTCGATAGTGAAAATTCATTTAATAGCGCATCAACACCGCTTTGACCATCTTGGTCTTTACGAATGTTTAATACTATTTGGCGAGCTCTTTCCCATGCACGGCTTCGTGCTTTAACACCGACTTCTGCAAGTGGTAAAATGTGATCAATAACCGCATTTTCATCAATACGGTAAAAGTCACGGATCTTTTGTCTGATCGGACAAGTCGTTGTTAAATCGCCATTGAATAACATAAGCAACCCTCAGGAGTGTTAAGACTTAGGATAATTGTTAATTACCGCTAAATGTTGTTGGTGTAAAGCGTGCATTCTAATTAAAATCCAGCAGAATATGCTGGTTAATTTCGCCGTTTTACGATAATTTACAGGGCATATTATTAACTTATCCATATAAAATACTGATATGACTAATCCGAATAGATTACGCCTGCTTGATCGTATCGATATATCAATTTTAGACGTTTTGCAGCGCAATGGTAGAATTTCAAATGTTAACCTCGCAAAGCAGGTGAATTTAAGCCCCAGTCCCTGTTTAGATAGGGTTAAACGTTTAGAGCAAGAGGGCTATATTGAGGGGTATTTCGCTAAATTAAGTGAGGAAAAACTTAATCAAAGCCTAGTGGCCCATGTGCAGGTATCATTAGTTACTTCAAATACAGCCGTATTTAAAGTATTTCGTGAACACATTCTTAAAATTAAGCAGGTTGTTGAGTGTGATATGGTAGCGGGTGGTTATGACTATTTATTAAAAATTCGCGTTTCCAACATGGATGAATACAGAGAAGTATTAGGTGATTTGGTTGATATTCCGGGAGTGGGCACACACCACACTTACATGGTAATAGAAAAAATCAAACAAGACCCTGGGCTTCGTTTAGATATATAACGTAGATATTCTTTTAAAAAAAACACAGCAGGCATAAAAAAAGCATCATATGATGCTTTTTTTATGCCTGCTGTATTAAGTTAAGCTTATGCCCAACCTTCATAGCGTTTTCTGCGTGATAACACGATAGTTAAGATAATTCCTAAGAACAAACCTAAAAATGCAATGGCTCCACCGTAAGTAAGTAACTGGCGTTTTTCTTTAGCACTGGTTGCTTGTTTTAGCTGTTGTTCTTGAGAAAGCTCACCTTGTAACTGACTAATTTGTGCTAATAGTTGCGCGTTTTGTTCGGTTAACTGTGCGTTTTGCTCTTGCAGCTCAGGTAACTCAACTTGCGCTTGACGAAGTCTATTTTGCATAGTGCTTATTTCATTATTGAGGGCTTGGTATTGTTGTTTTAAACCAGCTGATTCACTAATGAATTTAGCTTCTACCCAGCCTTCACGATCTTTATCATCTTTAACTTTTATAAAACCATTTTGTTCATCAGATAATAAAGTGAGTTGCGTACCTGCATCTATTGAACCAAGTAAACGATAGTCTTTACTGGCACCTGAGCGCATGAAAGTATACAAATTATCGATTATATAAGCTGTTTTAGCATTAGTCGGCGACGTTGATTGAGCTTCCTCTGCTTGGCTCATAAACGGGGCGGCTGTTAAAAGCAGCCATAGTAAACAGTGTTTTAGCATTTATCTACCTTGTTAATCTAGCAGTGTCCGTTGTGAACGTGATTTTTATTTCGCATAAGTATATAGATAGTATGGATTTAATAGTTTAATAGCAAGACAGATATTGTAACCAGAGCATTTTGCTTGTGTGTTTATGACTAAAAAATTTGCAATATAGGGCTGCTTTGTTTATTTTGAGCACTTATTAATTTTAAGGGTAATCCGCAAGCCTAATGGATACTGAGATAGAACTGAAATTTTTGGTATCAGATGACGTCATTCCACTGATCCCCTCACTAATTACTCAATTTGCAAAAACAGTCACAAACAAACCTTCTAAAAGTTTGCAAAATGCTTATTATGATACACCAAGCAGAGAGTTAAGAGCACTCGATATTGGCTTTAGAACGCGTTGTACAGACGAGCGCTGTGAGCAAACAATTAAGCTAGCTGGAGAAGTGGTAGGGGGCTTACATCAGCGCCCAGAGTACAATCTTCCAATAGAAACAAACCGGCCAAATCTAATGGCGTTTGATTCATCAATTTGGCCTCACGGTATGCAAATTGATGCCATATCACAAAATCTATTCCCTATTTTTAGTACTAATTTTATTCGCCGTACGTGGTTAATAGAAACCCCAAATGGTGCCAAAATTGAAGTGGTATTAGATAAAGGTGAAATTGCTGCGTCAGGTAAGGTAGAAATCATCAGCGAGCTTGAAATCGAGCTGGTTGAAGGTAGTCGTGAGGAGCTATTTGCTTTTGCAGATATATTAGTGAGCCAAAACAGCATTCGTTTAGGGCTCTATTCAAAAGCAGCAAGAGGCTACCGCCTTGCGGATGACACGCCGCTTCAACCAAGTAAATCAATCGGCTTTGTGAAACTTAATAAGCAAGCCACTCAAGAGCAAGCCCTTATTGAAGCTATGGGGTTTGGTATTCGCTTTGTGCAAAAACACGAGCAATGCTATTTCGATAAGCCAAGTTTAAAAACATTAAAACGTGTAACCGACGGCATTAGTTTAATTAGACACAACTTTTGGTTGTTTGACGATATTGTTAGTAAAGAAAGTACCGAGCAACTCAGAACAGAACTCAAGTGGCTATTAAGTGAGTTAGCATGGGTTGAAAATGCAATTCAGTTAAAAACTTATACCTCTAAGCGCCATGCTTTTTATAAAAAAATAAATAGCGCCCCAGCGTTAACGCAAGTTATTAACGATTTAAAAGAGTTACAGCCGAGCATTGACGATATTTTTTCGCTTTTTCATAGTGCACGCTACAACCGTTTATTGCTGAGCTTAACCACATGGTTAATAAACAAGCAGTGGCGTAAAGATTGGAGCCAAGCAGAGCTTCAAAATGCAGAGCAACCTATCGTAGATATTGCTCACCGCCTATTTGATAAAGATTGGAAAAACTTACATCGCTTACTGCCTAAAGAGCAAAGCTTAGCAGGCAATGATTACTTAAACTTCCGCACTCAATTAGAAAATAGTTTACTCAGTGGTAACTGTTTAGGGGCACTGTTTAATAAAGATGAGCGATTAGAGTTTAGGCTTCCTTGGTTGGATATTTCTCATGGGATGTATGAGTTAAGCACGCTTGATTATTTAAAACAGCTATGTGGCGGGCAAGAGGATGCTCAATTGGCAAAAATACAACTATGGTTAGAGCAAAAATCTGACTTTTTAGTCAGTGCCATGGAGCAAAGTCGACACGCCTCATTTGATACAGAACCTTATTGGCTTTAATGGCTAAGCACTTTTGTAGCCGGACTTTGCTGCAAAAGTGCATGATTTTTTCACTTTTGTGTTTTGCTACCTATGTGTGTTCACAGCCATCTTGGCAACTTTACGAAAGTAAACAAGGGGTAAGTGTTTATTTTCAGCGTTTAACTGACGATACCTTAAAAATGAAAGCTGAAACGGTGGTTAACAATGTCACCGCAGAGGATTTAGTTGCTTTACTTAGTGATACCGATACAGCCCCTAGCTGGATAGAAAACATTACTAAGGTCACGTTACTCAAAAGTTTAAGCCCTTCAGAAAACTTAGTTTACAGTTATATTGATAGCCCGTGGCCTGTTAGCAATAGAGATGTGATTACTTATTCGTGCTATACAAGGGTGAGTTCGTTGCAAACGCAGCTTAGTATTCACGCGCGCCCAGATTTTTTACCTAAAACTAAAGGGGCAATAAGAATAAGCACCTTAGATGCAATGTGGCTGTTAACTCAACAGGCGAAAAATTTGCACATTAGTTATCAGGTATATGCGTTACCAGGCGGTAAGATACCCACGTGGTTAAATAATCGGATCGCCCTAAAAAGTAACCTTAAGACGCTAATAAATCTTGCTGAAATACTCACTACTAAGCAGTACATAGCAAAGCCAACCGTTATTCGCACCGGTAATTGCACACATACCGAACCGCCGCAGTTATAAGCAAAAAAGTGACCTAAGAGGTCACTTTTTAGTGGGTAAAAGCTAATTAGTATTTAGCGGATTCACCGTCTTTGGGTAAAGACTGATTTATAAACTCGCGTAAATCGTTATTAGAGCTTTCTAAATCTGCGTGGCGTAGATACATCATATGGCCACTGCGGTAGCCTTTAAAGCTTAATCTATCTTGCATTTTACCACTTGGATCTAATTGCCACATAGTATATTTGGCATCAAAGTAATTGGTTGCACCGTCAAAGTAGCCCGCCTGAACCATTACATTTAAATAAGGGTTTTGAGCCATGGCTAAGCGTAAATTTTCACCGGTATTATTTCCGCTTCTATCCCATGGGTGAACGTTACCAAATAAGTTATATTTGATATCGGTTTTGTAATTAAGCTCTTCACGAAGATAATAGTTAATTGCAGGAGTGAAAGAGTGCAGCCATGATGTAAGCTCTGCCCAGTAATCTGGTGACTCACCAGCATCGCGTTTATCTATGCCTAAATAGCGCGAATCCAGTCGACCAACCATTTGTCCGCGTTCACGCAATAACTCTTTCCAAAAAAACTGTGTTGGAATATCTAAATTGTTTTGACTAACAAATGTTTCAGATAAACCCGCATATTCAGCCATTTTTTTAATAATACGACGTTTTTCTTCAGGCGCAATAAAGCCGCCTTTTGCAAGCGCAGGAATAAGCTCATTAACGGTAAACTGTTCAACTTCCAGTAATAGCTCGTCTAAATCTTTTGCTTGTAAATCGGCGTTTAATGCTTTGTGGTACCATGCAGTAGCTGCAAAGTAAGGTAGGCGGTTAGCTGCTTTTACTGGTCCGTCGCGTTTAATACCGATATCGGTAGGAGATACGAGTACAACACCGTTAATGTACATCCACTGACTATTTTGCAGCTCATGCGCTAAACCCGATACACGAGTAGTACCATAGCTTTCACCAATTAAAAACTTTGGAGAGCGCCAACGTTCATTTCGAGATACAAAAGTATTAAGCCATTCTGCGAGGTACTTTATATCGGCATTAACGCCAAAAAATAGCTCTTTTTGTTTATCTTTGGGTAAAAGGTTACCGTCTTTATCTTCTACAACACGTGAATAACCTGTATTTACAGGATTTACATAAACGATATCCGCTACATCTAAAACCGAATAAGGGTTATCTTTTACACCATAAGGTTGAATTGGGTAGCCTTCGTCGTCAATTTTTAAAACACGAGGGCCGGTGTAAGCTAAATGCATCCAAACTGATGCTGAACCAGGGCCACCATTAAATGAAATAAGTAATGGACGCTTTGTTCTATCATCTACTTTATCGCGGGTGTAGTAAGTGTATTGAAGGGTTGCAATGGCATCACCCTTGTTATCCCATACTGGCTGTGTGCCTGTTGCTACCGTATAAGAAAATCGTTCGTTATTTATTTTTGCTTTGTGCTGAGTAACTACTTTACTGTCGATATCAATACGGCGTTGATTATCGGCAAACGTTGCACTCGAAAATGTAAGTGCAATAGCGGCAATGGGTAAAAATAGACTTCGACTAAATTTCATAACTAACCCTTTTTGTTTTATGTACTGCAGTTATAGCGATATTTGAGTAAAAAACAAAAGTATTGAGACTAGCTGCCGATAATAATCGTTGAGTTTATGTAATTAAGATTAATCTCAACATAGCAAACGGGCGAAATATACTTGATGTGTATGCCATACTGTAAGTTTAAGGCGATTAAAAAATTTAATTATTAATTAAGTTTTTTAGGTTATTGGTCGCTTTAATTGTTTTTAAATGGATGCTTGAGAGTGATTTATTTTTAGGTTTATTACCATAAAGGGTGAACGTAAATGAAAGGGAGTTTATGCAACGGGTTTTAATTGTTGAAGATAATATAAGGGTACAACAGGTACTCAAACATATTGCTGCTCATTATCTTGATGTGCGGGTTGATTTCGCTCAGTCACTTACTCAATGTAAAAAGTTACTAAATCAAACTAGTTACTCGCTCGCGTTAGTTGATTTATCTGTTGGTGGTCAAATCGATACTGATATAACTCGCTTTACACTGTCGCAAGGTATCCCTACGTTGGTGATGACAACGCAAACAGATGAACATACACGTTTAAAAATGCTGGAATTAGGTATTATCGATTACGTCATTAAAGATAATCGCGACTCTTATCTTTACGCCATAAAATTTGTAGCACAGTTATTGCGTAACCAGGGGCGCAAAGCGCTGGTTGTAGATAATTCCTTATTGAGCAGTAGCTTGGTTAAGCAAATGCTCGAAAAACAATTGTTTGACGTCATTACTGTTGATAATAGTGCGCAAGCTCTTCATATACTTGAGCATGATCAGGCTATCAACTTAGTGATCACTGACCATAACTTATCAGGTATGAATGGTTTTGAATTAATTAGAGCTATTCGTAATATTAAAAGCCGTGAGCAATTGGCCATTATTGGTTTAGCTGATGTATATAGTTATGGCGTTGCTGCACGATTTATTAAATCAGGTGCGAATGACTTTTTAACTAAACCCTTCACCCATGAAGAGTTTCACTTTCGAGTGGTGCAAACTATGGAGTCAATATGGCTAAGTGATGCTAAAAAACCGGCTTTGTCTTTCGATGCGACAGAGTAACTTTAATCTTAAATACATTATCAATGTGTATTTGGCGAGAGTGTAACGATTAGTTAAAGACGATTATTTGCGTATTTATCGACTCGCACCAATTCTGTATTTTGCTTAAAAAAAGCGCACCTAAATGGTGCGCTTTTTTGTTTTTTATATTATTTAATTTAATAACCCTCTGTTTTTATTTGTAATTTAAAGGTGGCACAAAGGTTGGATTGCATAGAGCAAATACAATAACAAGCTAGTGTCCTAAGGGGGCCTTTGTGAAAATGATCAGTGCAATAATAAAGCCATTCAAACTAGATGATGTGCGTGAAGCACTCGCTGATTTAGGCATCGAAGGAATGACCGTGGTTGACGTTAAGGGGTTTGGACGTCAAAGAGGTCATACAGAGTTATACCGTGGTGCAGAGTACCAAGTTGACTTTATACCTAAAATTAAACTTGAAATTGCCACTCGTAGTGAAAATTGCCAACGCGTTGTAGAAACCATTACCAAAGTTGCTGGAACGGGCAAAATTGGTGACGGCAAAATTTTTGTTTACGACTTAGATCAAATTGTCCGTATTCGTACTGGCGAACTTGATGATGATGCTATTTAAGGGGGCAACATGGAAAATACAATTATAGAGCTGAAGTTTTCGCTCGATACGTTTTACTTTTTAATCTCTGGCATCCTAGTTATGTGGATGGCAGCTGGTTTTGCAATGTTAGAAGCAGGTTTAGTGCGCTCAAAAAATACCACAGAAATTCTAACTAAAAATATCGCACTTTATTCTATCGCTTGTACTATGTTTTTGTTGGTCGGTTACAACATTATGTATGTAGACAACGTTGAAGGCGGAATAATTCCTTCATTTGGTGGCCTAATAGGTAGTCAAGCGGCAGACGCCGATCATTCACTAGAGTCTGATTTTTTCTTCCAAGTAGTATTTGTTGCAACGGCTATGTCTATTGTATCTGGCGCCGTAGCGGAGCGTATGAAGTTATGGGCTTTCTTAGTGTTTACAGTAGTACTTACAGGATTAATTTACCCAATTGAAGGTTACTGGACATGGGGTGGCGGCTTCCTATCTGAATTAGGCTTTGTTGATTTTGCAGGTTCTGCCATTGTCCATGCAACCGGTGCAGCTGCAGCGCTTGCGGGTGTAATTCTACTGGGTGCACGTAAAGGTAAATATGGTAAAAATGGTGAAATTTACCCAATTCCAGGTTCAAACTTGCCACTTGCTACATTGGGTACATTTATTTTATGGATGGGTTGGTTTGGCTTTAACGGTGGATCACAGTTATTAATTTCAGATAAAGAAAATGCAACTGCAGTAGGTCAAATACTACTTAACACCAATGCTGCTGCAGCTATGGGTGCAATATCAGCCTTGTTCTTATGTAAATTATTATGGGGTAAGGCAGATTTAACCATGGTACTTAATGGCGCACTTGCAGGCTTAGTGGTTATTACTGCAGATCCATTATCACCATCACCATTAATGGCGTGTTTATATGGCCTACTAGGTGGATCTTTGGTTGTACTAAGCATTGTGGCACTTGATAAAGTGAAAATTGACGACCCTGTAGGTGCCATCTCTGTGCATGGTGTATGTGGCATATTAGGTGTGGTATTAGTGCCGGTTACTAATGCCGAGGCTAACCTTGTGGCACAGTTAATTGGTTTACTATGTATCATTGGCTTTGTGTATATCGCTTCATTCATTGTTTGGGCAGTCTTAAAACAAACCATGGGTATTCGTGTTACCGAAGAGGAAGAGCTAAACGGTATGGATCAACATGATTGTGGTATTGATGCTTACCCAGAATTTGTTTCAGTAAGAAGTAATTAAAAGTAAAAGTATTGTGTGTTCAATCAAAGCCCTACTCAGTTAGGGCTTTTTTGATTTCAGGAAGGGTTAATTTTTCAGGTGTTAGAGTAATGTGATAAGCTCCTCGCGTTAAATCAACCTTTGGAATGTATTACACTTAAATGGCTGAAAAAAAGAAAACACCGACCAGTAAATCCTCGACTAAGCGTGCTACTAAGTCATCTAAAACATCAGCGCGAAAAAGTGCTGCAAAAAAAACCGCAAGTTCGGCTAAACGGCCATTTTTAAAAACTTTGTTTTCTATTTTTTGGAAACTGAGTCTGGCGACTTTCATCGCTGTAGCACTTTACTTTATTTATCTTGATGCAAAAATCACCCGCCAATTTGAAGGCAACAAATGGCAACTTCCAGCCCAAGTGTATGCGCGTTCAATGACGTTTTTTCCTGGGCAGTTTTTATCTGAGCAAGAAGTTTTATGGGAGCTTAAACGTTTAAATTACACGGCAGTTAATCGCTTGAGCCGCACAGGGCAATATATTAAAACAGCTAATAGTATTAAGATTTTTCGTCGTGATTTTGAATTTTATGATGGTTTAGAAAATGCTCATGTAATTGAATTACGTTTCTCTGGGGAAAAGGTTGCCAGTATTAAGGATAAATTTGGTCGTCGCTTAAACACTGCCAGATTAGAGCCTGTACAAATAGCCCGTATAGGTAATGACTCAAAACAAGACCGCGAATTTGTGCCATTAGATAAATTTCCAGACATGCTTAAGAATGCTTTGTTAGTGGTCGAAGACCGCGATTTTTATGATCACCACGGGGTATCGGTATTTTCTATTTTACGGGCTTTATATACCAATATTCGCGCAGGAAGAACCGTGCAAGGGGGCAGCACACTGACGCAACAGCTAGCTAAAAATATTTACCTTACCCGTGAACGTTCATTAGTACGTAAAATCAATGAAGCTTTTATTGCGCTTATTCTTGATTATCGTTATTCAAAAGATCAGATTCTCGAAGCCTATTTAAACGAAGTCTACCTAGGTCAGTCTTATAACCAAGGAGTACATGGGATGGGGCTGGCTGCTGAGTTTTACTTTGCAAAACCCGTTGATGAACTTGAGTACGACCAAATTGCTCTGCTGGTGGCCATGGTTAAAGGCCCTTCTTATTATAACCCTAGACGTTATAAAGAACGTGCTATGGAGCGTCGTGACTTAGTGCTGCGTTTAATGGTCGATAACAAACTTATTTCCACTAAAGAGTATCGATCCTCGTTAAAGCGCGCAATTGATATTGCGCCAATGAAAGCCAGCTTACAAAAGTCTTACCCAGGTTACTTGGAGTTGGTTAATCGCGAGTTGAAACAGCTGCTACCTGATCAAGAAGTATTAGATGCAGGGGTGCGCGTATTTACCTACTTCGACTTGCAAAAACAAACCGCAATGGAAGAATCGATTAAGGCCAGTTTACCTTATTTGGAAAGGCGTCCAAATACCAAAGAATTAGAAGCGGCGATGATCTCCGTTAATGTTGAAAAAGCTGGTGTATCAGCGTTAGTCTCTGGACGTGATGTGCGCTATTCAGGCTTTAACCGCGTACTTGATACCAAGCGCAATATTGGCTCATTAGTTAAACCGGCAGTGTATTTAAGTGCACTGCAGCTTCCTCATTATAATTTAGCGACGTTGCTTGATGATTCACCCGTGCAAGTCACCAATGAAGAGGGAAAAGTATGGCAGCCAGAAAACTTTGATCATCAATATCGAGGTGCCGTGCCTCTTTATAAAGCATTCAGCCACAGCATTAATATTCCGGCAGTTAACTTAGGGCTTGATGTTGGGGTTGATAAAGTTGCTAATACACTCAGAGGACTAGGTGCTAAAGGCCATATTAATGAATATCCGTCGCTGCTATTAGGGGCTATTGAAATGTCGAGTTTTGAAGTGGCTCAGCTTTATACCACAATTGCTGCTGATGGCGAATACAGAGAGCTGACGTCTATCTCGGCATTAACCGACTCTGTTGGTAAAGTACTTTATAAGCATAAAGTGAGTAACGAACAACGCTTTGATAAAGATGCCATGTACATGACCAAATACGCTATGAAGCGAGTAACTAAAGATGGCACCGCTAAACGCTTAAATTTACATTTTCCGTCGATTCAGCTCGCAGGAAAAACAGGTACCAGTAACGAATTACGCGACAGCTGGTTTGCTGGGTTTGATCAAAATACAGTGACGGTTGCATGGTTAGGTCGTGATGATAATAAAAGTACTGGCTTAACCGGCAGTGTCGGCGCGCTTGAAACCTATATTCGTTATTTAAAACCCTTAAACCCGCAAGCAATTGCCGATACCCGTCCACCTTCAATTCGGTGGGCATTTGTAAACGAGCAAACCGGGAAGCAAGCACCACCAGGGTGTGGCAAAGTGATTCAATTACCGCTTAGGGCCAGTGAGTTTAAACCAAGGCCCCAATGTATTCGCTAAGTAATAAAAACAAAAAAAGCCCGAAAGGGCTTTTTTTATGGGTAAGCGATCTTATGAGCTAAACGTTATAGTTTAGCAAAAGCGCGCTCTGCCGCTTCAATCGTTGCCTGAACTTCTTGCTCTGTATGCGCAGCACAAACAAAACCAGCTTCAAACGCTGAAGGCGCTAAATAAACACCTTCTTCAAGCATTAAGTGGAAGAACTTTTTAAAGCGCTCTAAATCACATTCAGTAGCTTGTTGGTAAGTAGTTACTTTTTCTGCATCAGTAAAGAAAAAGCCATACATGCCGCCAGCGTAGTTAGTAGTTAAGGCAATACCTACTTTTTTAGCTGCGGCTTCAAAGCCTTCACAAATCGCTTTACTAATGGCTTCTAGTTTTTCGTGAACGCCAGGTGCACTAAGTAACTCAAGTGATTTTAAACCTGCAGCCATCGCAATTGGATTTCCTGACAGTGTACCTGCTTGATAAACAGGGCCTACAGGGGCTATGTAATCCATAATCTCTGTTTTACCACCAAATGCGCCAACTGGCATGCCACCACCAATTACTTTACCTAAACAGGTTAGGTCTGGCTTGATGTTGTAATAAGCTTGAGCGCCACCAAGGGCTACACGAAAACCTGTCATTACTTCGTCAAAAATAAGCACAGATTGGTACTGATCACAGACTTCACGCAGTCCTTCTAAAAAGCCAGGTACTGGTGGGATACAGTTCATGTTACCTGCAACTGGCTCAACAATAATACACGCGATTTCATCGGCGTATTTAGCAAAAACTGCTTTCACTTCTTCAATATTGTTAAACGAAACCGTAAGGGTGTGCTTAGCTAAATCTTCAGGAATGCCTGGAGAGTTAGGTACACCCATAGTTAATGCACCAGAGCCGGCTTTTACTAGCAGTGAATCTGCATGGCCGTGGTAACAACCCTCAAACTTTAAAATTTTGTCACGACCAGTAAAACCACGAGCTAAGCGAATTGCACTCATTGTTGCTTCAGTACCTGAGCTTACCATACGTACTTTTTCGATAGATGGGACTAGCTCTTTAACTTTTTCAGCCATTAAAATTTCAGCTTCGGTAGGTGCACCGTAGCTTAAACCATTTTCTACCGCATCATGCACTGCTTGTTTTATTTCAGGGTGATTGTGGCCCATAATCATTGGGCCCCAAGAGCCCACATAATCAATGTAACGGTTGCCATCAGCATCAAATGTAAACGCGCCCTGTGCTTTAGTAATAAACAGCGGAGTACCACCTACACCATTAAAAGCACGCACTGGTGAATTTACGCCACCAGGAATAGAGTCTTGAGCTCGTTTAAATAAGTCTTGGCTAATTGTCATGAAAAATCCTATTGTTTTATCACTTTAAAATTAAAAGCTTAGCTATCGCGTTTGCGGCTAAACCAAGGAACGTCTACTTCATACTGCTCGACTTTGTTTTCTACGCCGAGGGTTAAAGCAAACAGCGCCATACGAATAAGTACGCCATTTTGTACTTGGCGGAATATTGCTAGATTGTCGTTAGCATTTAAGTCGTTATCAAGTTCGTTTGCCTCTAAACGGCTATCGCGAGGAAGCGGGTGCATTAACACCGAGTTCGGTTTGCAATGGGAATTGTAAATAGACTGGCTAATTCTAAATCCACCACGGTATTTATTAGCTTCCTCTTGAGACGGAAAACGCTCTTCTTGAATGCGTGTTTGATAAACAATATCGGCCGCTAAGTTACCTTCCATTTTATCAACCAGTTCAATTTTATGTCCTGCATTTTCAACGGCAGATAAAATTGAGTCAGGCATTTGCAAGCCATAAGGGGCAACCATTGAAAAGCGAATGTTTTTGTAATGACATAGTAGCTTTGATAGCGAGTGAACGGTTCGGCCATATTTTAAATCGCCGACTAGCGCAATGTGCATACCATCAATATTTTGATCGAAGCGGCTAAGTTCACGCTCAATGGTTAATAAATCAAGCAGTGCTTGAGTAGGGTGCTCATTGGGTCCATCGCCACCGTTTATTACTGGTACGCTGCAACCTGTTGCAAATTCAGCTACCGAGCCTGAGTCTGGATGGCGCATTGCAACCGCATCAGCATAGGCTGAAATAACACGTGCGGTATCATATAGTGACTCGCCCTTAGCAAGCGCAGAGCTTTGCATACCGGTGGTTTCACGAACCAGTCCACCGAGTAAGTTAAACGCAGTGCCAAAACTAACACGAGTACGCGTACTAGGTTCAAAAAATAGATTCGCTAAAATAGCGCCTTCAAGCACATTGGTACGCTTTTGTTTTTTTGCGTATGGCTCCATTTTTTTTGCTACAGCAAATATGCGTTCAATACAGTCTCGATCGAGTTGATTAACAGAGAGTATATTTTCACCTTGGAAACTGAACATGGGGTTATTCCTAGTTATTCAAAAAGGCGCGATAATCCATAAAGGAGCACGCAATCGCGCGTATTATACAAACTTAGTTTGCGACTTGGCAGTGTAATTTATAATCCTGTATTTAAAAGCTTGGCTTAATAATGGCTAAAGCAACTATAACGAGTAACGCTAAAACAGGTAGCTCGTTGAAAATTCGGTAAAACCGATCGCTTTTTGTATTTCTATCGTGTTTAAAATCAGCTAATAATTTGAAACAGTAGCCATGATAAATATATAAAATGATTACCAGCACTAGTTTATAATGGAGCCACATACTGTAACGAAACCATTCGCGGCCGTATTCAACAATAGTTAATACGCCAAACACTGCGGTAAGCACAGCAAAGGGGGTAACAAAATAAAGCAGCCGACGTTCCATTACTTTTAGCATTGAGTTACACGATTTTTCTTCACTCATAGCGTGATAAACAAAAAGTCGAGGTAGGTAAAAAATACCGGCAAACCAAGCAATCATAAAAAATACGTGCAAGGTTTTGTAAATTAATAATGCGCTCATACTGTTCTCATTATTGTTAAAGTAAACTGTTACGTATGGTTAGAATATGATGGATTTGATCCCACCTTAGTAATCCCATAATTTGTTGATTATCTAATAAGTTATATACATAAAGTGCACCACTGCGTTTATCATTTAAAATTTCAAAGGCATCTGCAAGAGTGGCCTGGCTGCTGATACCTTGTAAGCTAATGTACTTTATATTGACCGCCTGATCAGACATTAAACTTAAGTCATATTCAGCTAGGCGATAACCATTTTCCTCGTCAAACACAATTAACGGTGTTTGGCTGTCCATGGCATCTAGACTGTTTTTTATTTGCTCTTTATCGTCAGAGTAGAGCAGTTTAAAGTCTTCATCCATGTCATCCATCACCCCTACTTTTTGTAATGCCTCAGTGGCCGGAGATACATGGTAAGGTAATCCCTGAAAGTCTAATTGCTGTAAAAATATAGAGCGGTTACCAAACACCTGCAAAGCTGTAACGTAGGCGGTGGTAATGACGATCATCGCCGGTACAATAATTTCAGGTGAAGAGGTCAGCTCCATCACGGTAGTTAGTGCCGCTAAGGGAGAGTGCAATGTGGCAGCTAGTAAGCCTGCCATGCCGAGCACCCCATAAGTACCAGCTATGTCAGTTCCTGGGCTAATAAACTGGGCAAAAAATGCCATTAAAGTGCCGGTTAAAACGCCAAGTCCAATAACCGGACCAATTAACCCACCAGGAATACCTAAGCCAATAGCAAACAAGGTGGCTAATAACTTAGCAATTAAAATAGTGGTAAGTAGTTGCATGTTTTCAGGTGACTCTACAGCAATGGTTATCGCACTCATCCCTGAGCCCATAGCTTGTGGAACTGCATAGGCAATTAAGCTGGCAATACACCCTGCAATTATTAAACGAGGAAACATACTTAGTGGTTTAAAGGTTTTAATAATCAGCATTAAGTTTTGATTAAAAGCATAAGCCACCGCGCCCAGCCCCATGCCGCACAAAATTAAATAGGGGTAATGCCACCCACTTAAAGGGGCAATGCTTATTAGCGCAAGTTCTGAGCCTTCACCAAATACAAATTGAGTGGCTAATGCACCGGTAACGGCTGCGAGCATTATCGGCACAAAAATATGCACTTTGTATTCTCTGAGCACCACTTCCATTACAAAAATAACCGCAGCAAGCGGGGTATTGAACGACGCAGCAATTCCCGCAGCAACGCCACATCCACTGAGGGTACGCATAGCGTTGTGAGGTAAGTGTAATTTATTCGCTAATATGCTTGCCCCGGCAGCCCCCATGTGAACTGATGGGCCTTCGCGGCCAACAGAGAAACCGCTGATCAGCGCCAGTGCACCACCAACAAACTGATTAACCGTGTTATACAGTGGCATTTGCCCGTAATGGCGCTTAATTCTGTGTATTACAAAAGGAATACCTAAGCGGTAATGTTTAAAGCCAGTGAAAGCCGCAAATGTAGCTATTAATAACGCTGCAACTAAAGGCATTAATACCCGTTCTAAAGTGGGAAGGGTGGTAAAATCGTCAGGGGTTTCTAGAAATAAACTTTGAAAAAATAAAATGGTTAAACGAAACAGTATAATAAAAAATGCAGCAATTAATCCGGCACTTACGCCTAATAAGCATAATTGTACGGATGTTTTTGGTTTTGCTAATCGACGTCTCAGTCGCTCAAGCCACATGCTTTATTTCCCCGTAGCATTTTTAGGCGTCAAGTTTATCAAAATAGTCTAGGGAAGTCCTTGAGATTTTTAACAACAGATTAATTTAAATTTAATTTAATCTGCACCTATTCACAGAGTGAGCTAAACAAGCCATGTTATCATTGGGGCGTGGAAGCATGGATTAACTATACTTGATTAAAATACTCAGGTATTAGATAATCTCGCGCATTAGTATTAAGGTATTGAGGGTTATAAGATGTCTGAAGAATTACCCATTAAGTTTAGCGACGCAGCCGCTGTGCGTGTTAAACAGTTAATCGACGAAGAAGAAAACCCAGATCTAAAACTGCGTGTTTATGTCACAGGCGGTGGGTGTTCAGGTTTTCAATACGGCTTTACTTTTGATGAAAAAGCGAATCCTGGCGATTTAGAAATTGTTAAAAATGGGGTTACCTTAGTCATTGACCCTATGAGTATCCAGTATTTAGTTGATGGCGAAGTTGACTACACTGAAGGATTAGAGGGGGCACGCTTTTTTGTCTCTAACCCTAATGCCACAACAACGTGTGGCTGTGGTGCTAGTTTTAGCGTATAAAAATATCGTTATCCAAAAAAACCGCTTAATCAGCGGTTTTTTTATGTGCTTAAAAAATCATAACTCAGTTGGGCTGTACTCTGTTATTTGCATCATTAACACAAAAAAGCCAAGCACAAACGCAGAGAAAGCTAAAATATAGATAAAGCCTTTTTTACCCTGCTTTAATGGAATAGCATAATGGCGTAAAAAAAAGTACCAACCTAAGCACAAAATAATAGGTAGTAAAAAGAGTAGTCTAAACATGATTTGATCTCTATAAGCTAGGGTCAATAGACCTTAATAATAAACAGCTTATATTTAAATGAAACAAAAAAGTTATAAAATATTTAACCTTATTCAGACTTAGTAAATATTTGTTGTTAAACTTTAATCGTAGAATTACCAATTAATCATTCAGATCAACGGTGAATGGTATATAATGTATCCAAGAATGAAACGGGCAAGGTTTCATTTTTCACAATAATAAAGAGTTAGTACATATTTTAGTGTTTTTGTTGATTGAATTGTAAGCGTTTACACTGCGCCTTAGTTAGTGGCAGTGAGTTTATAGTGTTGATCACAATGAGCACTTGGCAATATGTACAGTTAAACAACGAGTAGGAGTTGTATATGATGGGTAAAACCGTATCTTCGGAAGAAAATGCAAAGTTAACAAAGTGGCTTAAAACTAAGCGCCATGAAAAAGGCTACACAATGCGCAGCCTAGCGCAAATTTTGGGTACGCCACATTCTTTTATTGGCAAAATTGAAAATCAAGAGCGTCGCTTAGATGTGATTGAGTTTGTTCGCTACTGTAATGCATTAGAAGTCGACCCGTATGAAGCATTAAGCTTAATTAAAGCTGACTAACGCTGTTAGGCTGTAATCGTAAAGTTAAATCTAACGTCTACAGCCAATACTAATGCAGGGATGCATTAGGTGTTACCTACTATGATAATTTTGCTCTAATGCATATAGTTTGTGCCTAATTAGATATAAAAATATTAATGAAGGTAAAACCATAAGTGCTGTTAAAACAAAAAATAATGACCAATTCCCCATCAGCCAATCATCAATAACCACGCCGCTGTAACTCGATAATAACGTACGCCCTAAGTTCCCTAAGGATGCCAATAGCGCATAATGAGTGGCGCTAAATGCTCTGTCACACAGCATAGATATAAAAGCAACCATCGCCACTAAAGACCAAGCTTGGGTAAAACCATCAACTACAATCGCCATTGCATATAAGTGTTCTTGTGGCCCTGCTAGGGCAATCCAAGAAAACATTAAGTTAGATGCAGCCATGGCTACACCACTAATAAATAAGCCTTTTACTATGCCATATTTGTGGTTAAAAATACTGCCCAAAAAGGCAAATACAATGGTGATTAAACCCGTGCCCAGCTTGGAGTAATTTGCTATTTGGGTATTACTAAAGCCCACTTCTTTATAAAATACAATCGACATTCGTGCTAAAAATGCTTCACCAATTTTAAATAAGAAAATAAATGCCAGCAGTGCTAAAGCGGTTTTAACCCCATTTTTAGCAAAAAAGGTTTTAAATGGGTCAACCACGGTAACGCCTAACCATGCAAGCGTTTTTGTCAGTGGAGTTTGTTTAGTTGTTGCGAGCTTTTCAAGGTAAACACGTTCTAGCTCGGCATGAACGGCTTCGCGATTTGATTGCGGCTCTTTAGCCCAAAACACACAGCTAATTAATAACAGCATAATCGCAGATAAAAAATAATAGACCTGCGGCCAGTCTATGTTTGGCATATCTGCCATGTAAAAGGGCACAGCCCCTAATAAAGCATAACCTGTCCACCAACCTGATGTAGCCATTGCGGCGGCTGCGGTGGCTTTGTGAGATTCATTTTCACTAAGGGTGTCTATTCGAAAAGCATCTATAGCAATATCTTGCGTTGCAGAGGCTATGGCGATCAGCAAGCAAAGTGCGGCGGCAATCGCTAGGTTTGCATTTAGATCAAGCCCTGCAAGTAGTAACGTGCCAAGTAAAATAAAGCTTTGGCAAAACAGGATCCAACTACGACGCTGACCAAGCCAGTTGTACAAAAAGGGCAGTTTAGTGCGATCTATTAAAGGCGACCATAAAAAATTGATACTATAGGCACCAAACACAATGCCAAATAAGCCTATCATGCTGCGACTTAAACCTTCATCTTTAAGCCAAGCCGACATTACCGAGCCAATTAACACCCACGGAAAACCACTGCTCATTCCAAATATAAAAACATTAATTAAACGTTTATCTTTAAAATAAGAAAAGTATTCGCGAACAGAAAGTGTGCTATTCATAGGGGCTCATTGGCTCATAGAAAGAGCAGCCAAAGCTGCTCTGATAAAAAGTTATAAAGGAACTTGTTCAAGCACCTTGATATTTAATATAACAACCGGTTTTTCAGGGACAAAGTTGTAGCCAATTTTATCATTAAAACCCGTTTTTACAGCCATGATTTTATCGAGCGTCTCATAACCTTCCATAACACTGCCAAACACGGCAAATCCCCAATCTCGCCCTGGATTTAAATGGTCATTGTCATCCATGTTAAAAAAGAACTGACGCGTTCCTGAGTGTGGTTCTCGATCTTGATAGGCCATAGCAATGCTATACATATCGTTAGTTAGGCCGTTACCGCTTTCATTAAAAATAGGGTCGTTTTCATGCAGGCCATCGTAATCTTTATCATAACCACCGCCTTGAATTACAAAATCACGATCATTTTCTACATCGCGTTCTACACGATGAAACACACTGCCTTGATAGCTTTTATCAGACACGTAAGTCAAAAAGTTATTAACCGTAATAGGGGCTCTTGAGCGGTCTAGCTCAACCACAATACTACCCAACGATGTCACAATTTCTACTCGAGGGAAAATATTATCTTTTTGCACAAAGCGGCCTTCTTGTGCCGCTAAACTATTTACGCTAAAAAATAAGCTTACGCAGATTAAAAAAAGTTGCTTCATTATTAACCTTCTAAAAATGCAATTAATTCAGGGTCAGATACAATGCGGGTAATTAACTGCTCAGTCAACTTATTGAGCTGACCTTCAATTTTTGCCCTATCATGACCAAGTGGTCCAGATAAATTAGCATTACCGCTATAACGCTTACTGAAATTACTGGTAGGGCGAATCACTCGTACTTCAAATTCAATCTTGGCATCACTGGTATGGCTCATTAGCTTTTCTGTAACCACAGCTTGCAGTGCGTGAATATCTAACTCAAAGCGCAATTGCGCTAAATTAGAAATGCTAGCGCCATTGCGACTAAGCGCACTGTCTAGCGCACTTTTAACTGACTCAGTAATACCCGTGCTGGCAATGGTTTTTGTTTTGCTTGATTCAATAAGCTTTAAGGTTGCACTGTCACCACGTAAATCAATCACGCTGGTGTTTAAGCTGTTATTGATTGAGCTTATTTGTCCACTTTTATAGACGGGATTGAGAATAAGCTGATTAGGCTGATTGGCACATCCCGAAAAAATCACTAAAGTACAACAGCTCAATAATGCTTTTAAGAGTTTCATTTATAACGTCCCACTATTTTTAGTTGCGCTGAGTACCACAAACTTTTTATTAGAGCCTAATAAAGTACAGTTACCAAACATACGGTTTAGTTTGTCATGATAATCTAAATGACGATTGCCAATAATACGCAGCTCGCCACCTTCTTTTAATGTGTCTTTTGCTTGTTTAAACATTTGCCACGCGATGTGGTCGGTAACCGCTTGTGCTTGGTGAAATGGCGGATTACACAATACAATATCAGCACTTTCACGTTCAAAGTCAGTTAAACAATCATTCTCTATAAAAGTACATTGTTCAAACTTGTCTTCCATGTTTAATTCAATGTTGAGTCGAGCTGATTCAACCGCCATATACGACTCATCAACAAAGCTAATATGAGCATTAGGACAGCGCGCTAATGTCATTAAACCAACCACGCCATTACCACAGCCTAAATCAATAATATTTTTTGCTTTATTTGTTTGCGGCAAGTAATTGAAAAAGAAACGTGCGCCAATATCAAGTGAATCACGCGAAAACACATTTGCATGATTACTTATTGTAAAATCAGTGCCTTCAAGTGGCCAGCTGACTGGGAAATCTGCGCCTTTATAACCGCCAGCGGCTTGGCTAATAATTAAACGTGATTTTTTTACTGCAAGACTTGTTTTCGTCTCACCAATAAAGTTTTCAAATGCTTTAATAGTAGAGTTATGTACGTCTTTAGTTTTTGCAGCACCAATAACTGGCGTATCTGGCGCGAGAACCTCGCTTAATTCAGATAGCTGATATTGTAAAAAAGCCAACGTGCGTGGTACTTTTACCAACACTAGGTCTACTTGCTCAGGCAGAGCCGACAAACTATCAAGCTGGCTAAACGCAGTCGTCGCGATTTTGTTTTCCGCTAAGTTATAAGCAGCCGCCTGATGGCTAATATATGAGTCGTTTACTGAACAAACTGTTAATTGTTGCTTGCTAAAGTAGCAGCTAAGTGCTCCAAAACTGTCGTTTAAGATCAGTAACGAGCGACAATCAGGATAGTGTTCATTAACATAGTCAATAAGGTATTCGTCTGCTGAATCCCACGCTTGTAAGCTGCGGTTTTTTTGATCCAAAGGAAAGCGTTCAAGAGTAAAAGTGTTATCGCCGAGCGTAGCTTGCGTAGTCATAATAGTTTAATGATCGGTAATCAAATGATAGGTAAATTCTAACATGCAACCGCCAAACGCCAACCCCCAACTGTTACCAAATGGCTTTTCTTATCAAAGTAAGGTACTTAGCGCACAAAAAAGCCTCGATTTATTTTATTATTTGCAGCAAAACCTGAATTGGCAACAGCCAAACATTACAGTGTTTGGTAAAACGGGGCCAATACCTAGGCTACAATGTTTTATCAGCGAAGAAAATCTTGAGTACGGTTATTCTGGGCATAAACTCGACTTAGAGCCTTGGCCAGACGTATTACTTGCCATGCGAACACGTTTAGAAAATCACCTACAGCAACCATTTAACTCAATTTTGGTTAATTATTATCGGGATGGCCACGATTGTATGGGTTGGCATAGCGATGACGAGGCTGAGCTAGGGCCTGAGCCTACCATAGCGTGTGTGTCGCTTGGTGCAGAGCGGTTATTTAAACTTAAACACAAAGTAAGCAACAGCATTACTAACATCAAATTACAAAGTGGTAGTTGTTTAATAATGAACGGACAGAGCCAACAAAATTACCAACATGCGTTGCCTAAACAAACTACGCTTAAACACCCGCGGATAAGTTTAACGTTTCGCTATATTAATAATAGTTTCAGTTAAATAGCATTAGCCATGGTGTAGCCGCAGTTGTTATAGTAACCATATAACTGAATTTTGAGGGTGGTTTTTATGTCAATGCAACAACAAATACGTGACAAGCTAGCAAATGCTATTGCGTGTAAGCATTTAAATGTTATTAACGAAAGCCATATGCACAGTGCGGGGACTGAATCTCACTTTAAAGTGATTGTAGTCAGTGAAGAATTCGCTGGTAAGCGATTATTGCAGCGTCATCGTGAAATTAATGAAATTTTAAAAGATGAGCTGGCAAATCATATTCATGCGCTTGCTATGCACACTTACACTCCTGAAGAGTTTACCGAGCACGACGGAGAGGCACCGCAATCGCCTAATTGTATGGGCGGCTCAAAAGTTGGATAACAGGTAATAGTGGATTGGTTTGAGCAGTGAGTAACTGATCAGATCAGTTTTTTTGTTTTAGCCTTTAAACTAGCGCTAATTTTTATTGTAAAAGATATAGGATGATCAATGGTCATTAAGCCTAAAATTCGCGGATTTATCTGCACCAATGCACACCCAGTTGGCTGTGCAGAGCATGTTCAAGAACAAATTAATTATGTTAAGCAGCAAGGAGCATTAAAAAATGCGCCTAAAAATGTATTAGTTATTGGTGCGTCTACAGGTTATGGCCTTGCATCTCGTATTACCGCTGCATTTGGTGGTGGCGCTAAAACATTGGGTGTGTTCTTTGAAAAAGAAGGCACTGAACGTAAAACAGGCTCTGCGGGTTGGTACAACACGGCGGCATTTCAAGCAGCCGCTGAAGCTGAAGGCTTGTGGTCTAAAAATATTAATGGTGATGCGTTTTCTAACGAAATCAAACAAAAAACAATCGACACCATTAAAGCTGAATTAGGTAAAGTTGACTGTATTATTTACAGCTTAGCATCACCTCGTCGTACTGATCCAAATACAGGGGAAGTGTTTTCTTCAACACTTAAGCCAATTGGTAATGCGGTAACGACTAAAAACTTAAATACGTCAAAGCGTGAAATTGATGAAGTAACTGTTGAAGCAGCAAACCAAGACGATATCGACAACACCATTAAAGTAATGGGTGGCGAAGACTGGGAAATGTGGATTGACGCCCTTAAAGACGCTGATGTACTAGCAGATAACTTTAAAACAACGGCTTACACATACATTGGTAAAGAACTAACTTGGCCAATATATGGACATGCAACCATAGGTAAGGCAAAAGAAGATCTAGACCGTGCCACTGCAGCTATTAAAGCCGCTACCCAAGATTTAAATGGCGAAGCTTACGTTTCTTCACTTAATGCGGTTGTTACCCAAGCAAGCTCGGCAATCCCAATAATGCCGCTTTACATTTCGGCACTATTTAAAGTGATGAAGGCTGATGGCACTTACGAGGGCACAATTGAGCAAATTCATGCGTTATTTAATGAAAACCTATACGGTGATTCACCACGTTTTGATGAGGGCGGACATTTATTCCAAAACTACAAAGAGCTGGAAGATGACGTTCAAGCACGTGTTCAAACTATTTGGGATAGTGTAGACACAAGTTCAATTGATGAGTTAACGGATTACGTGGGCTACCATAATGAGTTTTTACGCCTATTTGGTTTTGGCATTGATACGGTTGATTACGAGCAAGATGTTAATCCTGTTGCGCCAATTGCAAATATGATTGATTAATCTGTAGCTAGTAATGCAATTTTGAAAAAGTCGCCTAGTGCGACTTTTTTGTTTTTTAGCCTTGATTTGAAAAAAATTTTGCTATTTGTTGGTTTATTTACCACTTTGGTCTAGCTTGTATTTTATTAATTATGAATTACAAAACTAAATAAACGTTTCTCTCGTATAATTTTCATAAATACACTCGCATAGTCAGTCACAATAATGTTAAAATCAAAGCAATATGTGAGGAGTTTTACTGCGCTGCTTGTTTGGTATCTATAGCGAGTCATTTTATAGCTTGCAATAATACAAATAGCGGCGTGGTTGGTACGATTTTTCAGTTTCTTTCCGTTAATGTAGTGCAAGTGCGTATGATCAATATAAAAAAAGGTCTGGATTTACCCTTAGAGGGCGCACCTCAGCAAGTTATTCATGATGGTTCTGCCGTCAAACGTGTAGCTGTGCTAGGTGAAGAGTTTATCGGTATGCGTCCAACCATGCATGTTCGTGTGGATGACCAAGTCAAAAAAGGCCAGGTACTTTTTGAAGATAAAAAGAACCCAGGCGTATTATTTACTGCACCAGCTTCTGGTACAGTAAAAGAAATTAATCGCGGTGCTAAACGTGTTCTGCAATCTGTTGTTATTGAAGTAAACGGCAGTGAGCAAATCACCTTTGGTTCTTTCTCGGAAACTGAGCTTAACAGCTTAGACCGTGAAAAAGCTAAAGAAGTACTAGTTCAATCGGGTCAATGGACAGCACTTCGTGCTCGCCCATTTAGTAAAATAGCGGCATTGGATGCAAATCCTAGCTCTATTTTTGTGACAGCTATCGATACCAATCCACTTGCTGCAGATCCTGCAGTAGTTATTGCTGAAAATGCGAAAGCGTTTGAAGCAGGTTTGGCTGTCGTGTCACGTTTAACCGATGGCAAAGTATTTGTTTGTAAGCAAGCAGGCAGTCAAGTTCCTAGTTCACCTATTGCTCAAGTAGAAGTACATGAGTTTGGTGGCGTGCACCCAGCTGGCCTTGTTGGCACTCATATCCATCACCTTGACCCAGTATCTGCTAGTAAGCAAGTTTGGCACATTGGTTACCAAGACGTTATTGCGTATGGTCACCTTTTCCTTACTGGTGAAATTTACACAGCCCGTGTGATTTCGCTTGCAGGTCCGCGTGTTAAGAATCCTCGTTTAGTGAAAACACAATTAGGTGCTTCTCTAGATGACTTAGTTGCAGGTGAATTAGAAGACGGTGATAACCGTGTTATTTCTGGTTCTGTACTTGCAGGTGCTACGTCGTCTGGTGTTCATGCATTCTTAGGTCGTTACCACGTTCAAGTATCTGTATTACTTGAAGGTCGCGAAAAAGAGTTGTTTGGCTGGATTGCACCAGGTAGTGATAAATTCTCTGTAACGCGTACATTCTTGTCTCACCTTACACCGAGTCGTTTATTTAAAATGACAACGTCTACAGGCGGTTCAAAACGTGCCATGGTTCCACTTGGAAGCTATGAGCGTGTTATGCCACTTGATATTTTGCCAACGCTTTTATTACGTGACTTATTGTCTCGTGATTTAGACAGTGCAATTTCATTAGGTGCGCTTGAATTAGATGAAGAAGATTTAGCGTTATGCACCTTCGTTTGTCCTGGCAAATACGAGTACGGCGCAGCCCTACGCGATTGCTTAACTACGATCGAGAAGGAAGGCTAAAATGGGCTTAAAAACTTTCTTAGAAGATATCGAACCACATTTTGAACCAGGTGGTAAGCATGAAAAATGGTACGCGCTGTATGAAGCTGCTGCGACTATTTTTTACACGCCAGGTTATGTAAATAAAGGTTCAACTCACGTTCGTGATAACATCGACCTAAAACGCATGATGATTTTAGTGTGGATGGCGACGTTCCCTGCCATGTTCTTTGGTATGTTCAACATTGGTCATCAAGCGGCAATTGCACTTGGTAATGGCTTTGAGCTAGCGAATATTTGGCAAGTAGGTTTATTCCAGTTACTTGGCGGTGAATTAACCGTTGATGCAGGCTGGGGGGCGAAAATGTTCTACGGAGCCTGTTTCTTCCTACCTATTTATGCAACTACCTTTATTGTTGGTGGTTTCTGGGAAGTGTTATTTGCTTCTGTGCGTAAGCATGAAGTTAATGAAGGTTTCTTCGTAACTTCTGTATTGTTTGCATTAATTCTGCCTGCAACGATTCCTTTATGGCAAGTTGCGCTAGGTATTACTTTTGGTGTAGTTATAGCAAAAGAAATATTTGGTGGTACAGGCCGTAACTTCTTAAACCCTGCGCTTGCTGGTCGTGCGTTTTTATTCTTCGCATACCCTGCACAAATTTCAGGTGACACAGTATGGACTGCCGTAGATTCATTCTCTGGCGCGACTATGCTTGGTCAAGCGTTTGCTGGTACGTTAAATTACGCGACTGATATTGAGCTTTGGTGGAATGCGTTTTACGGATTCATTCAAGGTTCTATGGGCGAAACGTCTACACTAGCTGTACTTATTGGTGGTTTATTCCTAATTTACGTGCGCATCGCGTCTTGGCGTATCGTGCTAGGTGTATTCCTAGGTATGGTAGTAACCTCATCAATACTGAACACCATTGGTTCTGAAACCAATGCGATGTTTGCTATGCCTTGGTACTGGCACATGGTATTGGGTGGTTTTGCATTCGGTATGTTCTTTATGGCAACTGACCCTGTATCTGCTGCATTTACTGATAAAGGTAAATTAGCATACGGTGCGCTTATTGGCTTTATGGTTATCATGATCCGTGTTGTTAACCCTGCATACCCAGAGGGCATCATGCTAGCAATCTTATTTGCTAACTTGTTTGCACCTTTATTCGATCACTTTGTAGTGCAAGCTAATATCAAGCGGAGGTTGGCACGTAATGTCTAGTAATAACGAATCAATTGGCAAAACGCTAGCTGTTGTTGTCTCATTATGTTTAGTGTGTGCAGTTATTGTATCGCTAACATCTGTACAACTACGCCCTCTGCAAAAAGCAAATAAAGCAAAAGATATTCAAAGCAATATCTTAGCTGCTGCTGGTATTGGCAAAGTTGATAACGTTGCCGAAACGTTTGATGCTAAAATCGAAACTCGCTTTGTTGATATGCAAAGTGGTGAGTTTGCTGAGCCGGTAGAAGATTTTGACTTTGAAAAAAGCAAATACGATGCTGATTTAAGTAAATCTTTAAAAGAGAATGGTATTAAAGACATCGCCGGTATTCAACGTATTACCAAGCGTGCGCCTGTTTATATCTCTAAAAAAGACGATGGCTCTACTGATGCAATCATCCTTCCTATTCAGGGTTATGGTTTATGGGGTTTAATGTACGGTTTTATCTCGCTTGAAAGCGATGGCGAAACTATTAAAGACATCATTTTCTACAAACATAACGAAACACCTGGTCTAGGTGGTGAAATTCAAAACCCACAGTGGACTGCAACGTGGGAAGGTAAAGAGTTACCAATCCAAATCGTTAAAGGGACTGCAGCCGGTGATGAGCATAAGATCGATGGTCTTTCAGGTGCTACATTAACGTCTAATGGTGTTGACCATGCAGTTGATTTTTGGACTGGCGAAAATGGCTTTGGCCCTTTCCTTGCGAAAGTACGTAAAGGAGCATTGAACTAATGGCTGATACTAAAGAAATGAAGGCGGTCCTATTTGGTCCAGTTTTCGCTAACAACCCAATCGCATTACAAGTACTTGGTATTTGTTCTGCGCTAGCGGTAACGTCTAGCTTAAAAAATGCATTAATCATGTCAATTGCATTGACCTTGGTAACTGCATTCTCTAGCCTTTTTATCTCGACTATTCGTAACCATATCCCTTCATCAGTACGTATCATCGTACAGATGACGATTATTGCATCATTAGTAATCGTGGTTGACCAAGTACTACAAGCTTTCTCTTACGCTACGGCAAAAGAGTTATCAGTATTCGTTGGTCTAATCATTACTAACTGTATCGTAATGGGTCGTGCTGAAGCTTATGCAATGAAGTCGCCGCCATTAATGTCTTTCCTTGATGGTATTGGTAATGGCTTAGGTTACTCTGTAGTGTTACTTACTGTTGGCTTTATTCGTGAGTTATTCGGTAAAGGTTCACTATTCGGTGTTGATATTATTCCATTAGTACAAAATGGTGGTTGGTACCAACCTATGGGTCTATTGATCTTACCACCGAGTGCATTCTTCATCATTGGTTTATTCATTTGGGTACTTCGTACTTATAAGAAAGACCAAGTAGAAGCTAAAGCGTAAGGGGCGATAAGTGGAACATTATATTAGTTTATTTGTAAAAGCCGTTTTTATTGAAAACTTAGCGTTAGCATTCTTCCTAGGTATGTGTACTTTCTTAGCCGTGTCTAAAAAAGTAACTACATCAATTGGCTTAGGTGTAGCGGTTATTGTTGTATTAGGTATTTCAGTACCGGTTAACAACTTGGTTTACCATGCGGTATTAGCACCAGGTTCACTAGAGTGGCTTGGTTACCCAGAAGCAGATCTTAGCTTTTTACGTTTCTTAACTTTCATTGGTGTTATTGCAGCACTAGTGCAAATTCTTGAAATGGCATTAGATAAGTTCTTCCCACCGCTTTACAACGCATTAGGTATTTTCTTACCACTAATCACAGTTAACTGTGCGATTTTTGGTGCGGTAGCCTTCATGGTTGAGCGTAACTATAACTTCGGCGGGTCTGTTGTTTATGGTATTGGCGCTGGTGTGGGTTGGGCGCTTGCAATTACATTACTTGCAGGTATCCGTGAGAAAATGAAGTATTCAGACGTACCAGATGGTTTACGTGGTTTAGGTATTACCTTCATCACTGTTGGCTTGATGGGTCTTGGCTTTATGTCATTCTCTGGTATTTCACTGTAATAATAGCGAGGTCAATCATGGATATTTTCTTAGGCGTTGGTGTTTTTATCGCTATCGTTGTAATACTAGTTTTAATCATCATTGGTGCTAAATCTAAGCTAGTTGCAAGCGGTGATATCATCATCGGCATTAATGGCGATGCAGACAAAGCCATCAAAACATCAGCAGGTAGTAAGCTATTAGGTGCACTATCTGAGTCAGGTATTTTCGTATCTTCTGCATGTGGTGGCGGTGGCTCTTGTGGCCAGTGTCGCGTACACATTAAAGAAGGCGGCGGTGATATTCTGCCAACTGAACTTGACCACATCTCTAAAGGTGAAGCACGTGAAGGTTGTCGCCTAGCGTGTCAGGTTAATGTTAAAAACGACATGGAAATTGAACTTGAAGAGTCAATTTTCGGTGTTAAAAAATGGGATTGTGAAGTTATCTCTAACGATAACAAAGCGACGTTCATTAAAGAACTTAAGCTACAAATTCCTGATGGCGAGTCAGTGCCGTTCCGTGCGGGTGGTTACATCCAGATCGAAGCGCCAGCTCACCATGTTAAATATGCAGATTTCGATATTCCTGAAGAGTATCGTGGCGATTGGAACCATTTTGGTTTCTTCGATCTGGAGTCAAAAGTAGACGAAGAAACAATTCGTGCTTACTCAATGGCTAACTATCCAGAAGAAGAAGGCATCATCATGCTTAACGTGCGTATCGCTACGCCGCCGCCAAGAAACCTAAGCCTACCATGTGGTAAAATGTCTTCGTACATTTGGTCACTTAAAGAAGGCGATAAAGTAACTATTTCTGGTCCATTTGGTGAGTTCTTCGCTAAAGACACAGACGCTGAAATGGTATTCGTAGGTGGTGGTGCAGGTATGGCACCAATGCGTTCACATATCTTTGACCAACTTAAGCGTTTAAACTCTAAGCGTAAAATTAGTTTCTGGTATGGTGCGCGTTCTAAACGTGAAATGTTCTATGTTGAAGATTTTGACGGCCTAGCTGAGCAAAACGAAAACTTCGTTTGGCATACTGCGCTTTCAGATCCGCAACCAGAAGATAACTGGGAAGGCTACACTGGCTTTATCCATAACGTGTTATTTGAGAACTATCTTAAAGATCACGAAGCGCCTGAAGATTGTGAGTTCTACATGTGTGGTCCTCCAATGATGAATGCGGCTGTTATCACTATGCTTAAAGACTTAGGTGTTGAAGAAGAAAACATCTTACTAGATGATTTCGGTGGCTAATACCCAAACTGATTAAATTTAGTTAAAATACCAGCCTCGTCGCATTTTATGTGACGAGGCTTTTTTATATTAATTTTTAACCTATTAAGTAGGGTTGTTATGAACAAAGTAAATACTCCCCAGGGCATAATCGCCTTATTTATAATCACGCTGACTTTACTGTTATCTGGATGTGGAAAATCAGTCCCACAGGAAACCTACTTAGAAGGTAAAACGATGGGTACAACTTATCACATTAAGTTTTACGCTGAGCAAGTTGACCCTCAAGCAGTACAAGCAGAAATCGATGCGGTTTTAGTTGATATCAACCAGTCTATGTCGACCTATATCGAAGATTCAGAAATAAACACCTTTAACCGTTTAGATGCCAACGAAGTAATGCCAATCAGTGATGACTTCAGGGCAGTTATTAGTGAATCTATGCGTATAGGTAATTCAACTAAGACCCTAGATGTGACTATGGGGCCGTTGATAGATTTATGGGGGTTTGGCCCAGATAAAAAACCAACAAAGCGCCCAACGAATGAAGCTCTGGCAAATATGATCAATAACATTGGTATAGATAAGCTGGTCCTTAACGAGCAAGGCTTAGCAAAAACGATGGCTGATTTAGAGTTGTCGTTTTCAGCTACAGCAAAAGGCTATGGTATTGATAAAGTGGCTGAGCTATTACAAAGCAAAGGCATTACAGATTACATGGTTGAGATTGGCGGGGAGTTACGTATTGCTGGTACAAAACCAGACAATCAAGCATGGCGAATAGCAATTGAACAACCTGATGCAAACCCAGGTGAGCGAAAAGTACACCGTGTACTTGCACCAGGCAATAACGGTATTGCCACCTCAGGTGATTATCGAATCTTTTATACAATGGATGGCAAAACCTATACTCACCTTATTGATCCTATGACAGGGATGCCAATTAAGCATGACTTAGTTTCTGTTACAGTTTTACACCCTAGCGCTATGACGGCCGACGGTTTAGCGACTGCTTTAACGGTTATGGGAATGGAAAAAGCACAACGTTATGCGCAGCAGCATGATTTACCAGTGTATTTAATTGCTAAATCGCCTGATGGTTTAGTCACTTATTCAAGTCCTGCGTTTAAGCCTTATTTATAGTCTTTAGGTTTATATCCTTAGCATGAGGGTATATAATATACGGAGCTCAAATACGCTATTTGAGCTCATTTTATTGCTGAACAATAGGGGCTAAGCAATGTCACTTTTTTTTCTAACCTTTGGCTTACTTATTTTAATTGTCGCTGCGATGGCGATAGGCATGATAGTTCAAAGAAAATCGATGGCGAGTAGCTGCGGAGGCTTAGGCTCTGTAGGTATTGATAAAGCATGTGATTGCGATGATCCATGCGATAAACGCAAAAAGCGTCTAGCCAAAGAGCAAGTATGGAAAGAAAACCAAATTCTTTAAATAGATTTATTTCTGTTTAAACAAAAAACCTCTCGTAGCTCACTACGGGAGGTTTTTTATTTATATCGTCATAAATAAATCACCAGCTGATAAAATAATCGTGTTTTTATCTTGAACAGAAAACTCTCTTTGTTATACTCATGCCCGAACTTTCAGTAAGTTTTGAAAGTTCTATTGATTCGGATCAATTCTAGCTTAGCAAAATAGTGCTAATGCGTTGAGACTGTATTTCATGTCACTGTATAAGGCTTTACGGCTGCAACTTGTTTTTGTTGCCACGGTGTATACCTAATTTTGTTATTAGTCATTTTAATAGGTTAATGTTTTTGAACTCATTTTCTTTGTTTCATACCAGCGCTTTGCTTACCTTAGGTAAGTCAGTGTTGCATGAGCGCTTTAATAAAGCGAAAAGAGGCGTGAGTGTGGCTGTAACATTATTAGTTTTTAATGCCGTTATGTTGCTTAGTGGCGCTATCGAGGATGCCTTTAGGCTTGAAGCATTGATCAGTGATGGCTTTTTTATAGAGCCATTATTACTGACTATTGCCGAATTTTTAGCTCATCCTATCTTATCGTGTCAGTTACTTATTGGCCTTTGTTGGCTATTGTTCCACATGTTTCCAGCGCGTCGTGCTGGAATAATCCTCCGTAAAGCAGCCTTTGCTTTTAGCGAGGCTAAAGTTCAGCAACCCGTGCAAGCTGCACATGGTTGTCGTGCTCCACCTAGCTTTACAGGTTGTCTGTTTACTCATTAATTTTTATGGGTATAGGTTACACCTGTGGTATCTAATTATTTATTCTTGCTGTAAATAACGATTACTTTCATTGTAGCTTAGTGTTTTTACACACTCTCAGCCAACCACACCTCACCCAAGTTAATTTTTATTGCGTTATATTAATGTGTTTAAAAAAGCTGGGTTGGTTCTGCTAGGTGTTTTTTATTAAGCCAGTAGTCAATACTTCATGCTTGCATTCGCTCTGCATTATTTGTAATTCAATCTTAATTAACTTGGGTTTTTATCAAATATCGTTGCTAAATATTTTTGGCAGCTAATAAAAACTCTTTAGGTTTTAGGATAGTCCCTTGTTAATTCGTAACCTTTTTAATATTGCTTTAGCTAGTATGGCGCTGATTCTATCAGGCTGTAATGGCGGGGTACTCGACCCAAAAGGGCAGATAGGTATTGATGAGAAAAATCTGATCATCATCGCTACTGTGCTTATGTTGTTAGTTGTGATCCCCGTTATTGTGATGACTTTATATTTTGCTTGGAAATACAGAGACACACAAAACCATGAAATTTACGCACCAAAATGGGCTCACTCTAATAAGATTGAGGCTGTTGTATGGGCGGTTCCTATTGTTATTGTTGTTATTTTAGGTGTGATCACCTGGCAGTCAACTCAAGAGCTTGACCCTTATAAACCGATAGAGGGTAAAGGTGAACACTTAACTGTTGAAGTGGTGTCACTTAATTGGAAGTGGTTATTTATTTACCCTAAGCAAGGTATTGCTACGGTAAACGAATTGGTATTTCCTGCTAATGTTCCGGTTGAATACAAAATCACGTCAGAAAGTACCATGAACTCGTTTTTCATCCCCCAGTTAGGTAGTCAAATTTACTCAATGGCGGGCATGGAAACTAAGCTGCATTTAATCGCTAATGAGCCAGGCACGTTTAAAGGCTTTTCGGCTAATTACAGTGGTGCGGGTTTTACTGGTATGAAATTTAATGCCATCGCAACACCAACAAAAGCTGACTTTAACCAGTGGGTTGAACAGGTTAAAACCAACGCTAATAGCCTTACTCATGCCAATTATGTTGAGCTTGCCAAAGCAAGTGAAAACAATCCCGTCGCTTATTATGGCAAGGTTGATGACGGTTTATTTCATACCATAGTGATGAAATACATGCAGGCGCATGGCGATATGAACAAAAAACACCACTCGATGGGTAAACATCAGCAGATGAGTAATGAGCATCAGGCAATGGGTAATCATTCAATGCCATCATCACACAGCCAGGGCGAGGAATAATCATGTCGTTTTTAGGTAAATTATCTATAGATGCAATTCCGTTTCATGAACCTATTATCATGGTTACCATGGCGGTGATTGCTGTTGTCGGGCTTATTATAGCTGGGCTAATAACAAAATATAAAAAATGGGGTGTGCTTTGGCGCGACTGGATCACCTCGGTTGATCATAAACGCTTAGGCGTTATGTACATTTTATTAGCGCTAATCATGCTGTTTCGTGGTTTTTCTGATGCCATTATGATGCGTGCGCAGTTAGCGCTTGCTACCAGTGGCGCGCCAGGTTATCTGCCACCAGAACATTACGACCAAATATTCACCGCCCATGGCGTTATTATGATCATCTTTATGGCGATGCCATTTATGATTGGTTTAATGAATATTGTTGTACCACTGCAAATTGGTGCTCGCGATGTGGCTTTTCCATTTTTAAATAATTTAAGTTTTTGGTTTACTGCCAGTGGCGCCATTTTAATAAATTTATCGCTGATATTTGGTGAGTTTGCTAAAACAGGCTGGGTTGCTTACCCACCGTTGTCGGAGTTGACCTTTAGCCCTGGGGTGGGGGTCGATTATTATATTTGGGCCTTGCAAATATCGGGGCTCGGTACGCTATTAACCGCTGTTAACTTCCTAGTGACAGTATTTAAAATGCGTGCCCCTGGTATGACACTGATGAAAATGCCAATTTTCACATGGGCATGTACCTGGGCAAATATCTTAATTGCGGCATCATTTCCAATTTTAACCGCAGTGCTGGCCATGCTAACGCTAGACCGTTATTTAGATTTCCACTTCTTCACTAATGAAGCCGGCGGTAACGCCATGATGTATATCAACCTGTTTTGGGCATGGGGTCACCCAGAGGTATACATTTTAGTATTACCAGCTTTTGGTATCTTCTCTGAAATAGTGTCGACCTTCACTGGTAAACGTTTATTTGGTTATAAATCGATGGTATATGCCAGCGGTGCCATTTCTATTCTTGGTTTTATTGTATGGTTACATCACTTCTTTACTATGGGCTCAAGCGCTAATGTAAATGCCTTCTTTGGGGTGATGACCATGGTCATAGCTGTGCCTACTGGGGTTAAGTTATTTAGTTGGTTGTTTACTATTTACCGTGGCCGTTTGCGCATTACTGTACCGGTACTCTGGACGCTTGGTTTTATGGTTACCTTTAGTATTGGTGGTATGACGGGGGTATTACTGGCAATCCCTGGTGCCGATTATGTATTGCATAACAGCTTATTTTTAATCGCTCATTTCCATAACACCATCATTGGTGGCGCAGTATTTGGCTACTTAGCCGGATTTGTTTTTTGGTTTCCAAAAGCAATGGGCTTTAAACTTGATGAGCGTTGGGGTAAAGCGTCATTTTGGTGTTGGTTAATCGGTTTCTTCGTAGCCTTTATGCCATTGTACGTACTCGGCTTTTTAGGCATGACGCGTCGCTTAAACCACTCTAATAATCCTGATTGGAATATCTGGCTTTATATTGCTGCAGTGGGGGCCGTGATTATTATGTTCGGTATTATTTGCCAAATTATTCAGCTATATGTGAGCTTTAAAAACCGCGAAGCGCTTGATGATACCACTGGCGATCCTTGGAACGGTCACACCCTTGAATGGTCAACGTCATCACCACCGCAATACTATAACTTTGCTGAAATCCCGCATGTTGATGATATTGATACATGGACTGATATGAAAGAAAAAGGCCTAGCTTATCAAGGTAAATCTAGCTATAGCCCAATTCATATGCCAAAAAATACCGCATCGGGTGTGCTTATTGCTGCGAGTTTAACGGCGTTTTGTTTTGCCATGATCTGGCATATTTGGTGGCTAGCAGGGCTTGGTTTTATTGGCGCGATTGCGCTGTTTATTAACCGTGCTTACACCAGTGATGTAGATTACTACGTGCAAAACGATGAAATATTACAAATTGAAGGCGCGCATATTGCCAGTAACACGAAGGAGGTAAGCGCATGAGTACGTTATCTGCAACTCAAGGCCATGTAAATTTAGAGCCTCATAGCGTAAGTCATACGCATGAACATCACGATACCTCAGGCGATACAATCTTTGGCTTTTGGCTTTATTTAATGACCGATTGCCTTTTATTTGCCTCATTTTTTGCAACCTACGCAGTGCTTTATATGAACACCGCAGGCGGTGTATCGGGCAAAGATATTTTTGAGCTTGATTTTGTTGCCGTTGAAACTGCGGCGCTACTTATAAGTAGTATTACTTTTGGTTTTGCCATGATTGCCGCTCAAGGGCAAAAAAAGGCGCTGACGCTTGGTTGGCTCGCGGTCACTTTTTGTTTAGGCGCGGTGTTTATTGGTATGGAAATTTATGAGTTTCATCATTTAATTGTTCATGGCAATGGCCCACAGCAAAGTGCTTTTTTAACATCGTTTTTCTCATTAGTGGGCTTGCATGGTTTACATGTAACTGCAGGCCTTATCTGGATGAGCATAATGATGATTGAGGTGATTAAGCGCGGTTTAGGTAAACAAACCGTCACGCGCTTAAGTTGCTTAAGCTTATTTTGGCACTTTTTAGATATTGTGTGGATTTGTGTATTTACCGTTGTTTATTTAATGGGGGCAATGTAATGAGCCATAGCGAAACACATGCTTTAGAGCAAATGCAAAGCCAACATCATGATCAATCACATGGTAGTGTTAAAACATACCTGATTGGCTTTGTCTTATCAGTGATTTTAACGGCCATTCCATTTTGGATGGTGATGGAGGGCGACTTTTCAAAGGTCACCACACTCTGGAGTATCGTTACTTTAGCAATCGTGCAAATTTGGGTGCATTTAAAATACTTTTTACACCTTAATTTCACCACTGATGAAGGTAAAGCAAATACCTTTACCTTCTTGTTTAGCGCGTTGATCATCGTCATGGTGGTTGGACTGTCTGTTTGGATCATTTATGAATCAAACGCAATGATGATGTATTAGAGGTTTCAGATGTTTCGTCGTTATTTAGCTGTTACTAAGCCAGGTATTATTATGGGGAATTTGATCAGCGTTGCCGGTGGTTTTTTACTCGCCGCCCGCGGTGATATAGACCCATGGTTAATGTTGGTTACCTTGGTTGGTTTATCGCTTGTTGTTGCATCGGGATGTGCCATAAACAATGTTATTGATAGAGACATTGATGTTGCCATGGCGCGTACTCGCTCACGTGTGACTGTAACTGGCGAAATGTCTGCAAAAGCCGCTTTAAGCCATGGGGTGTTATTAGGGCTAATTGGCTTTGGCTTATTAATTGCCTTTACCACTCAAGCGGCGGTATTTTTTGCCGCCTTTGGCTATGTCATCTATGTAGGGGTTTACAGCCTCTACATGAAACGCAACTCTGTTTACGGTACCTTTATTGGTAGTCTGTCGGGCGCAGTTCCACCTGTTGTTGGCTATTGCGCCGTTACGGGTGTGTTCGATATGGGCGCATTAATACTGCTGGTGATGTTTAGTTTGTGGCAAATGCCGCACTCATATGCAATTGCTATTTTTCGCTTTAAAGATTACCAAGCCGCTAATATTCCAGTATTGCCCGTGGCACAAGGTGTTAATAAAGCTAAGCGCCATATTGTGCTTTATATTGCCGTATATGCTTTAGTGGTGATGCTATTGCCAATTAGTGGTTATACCGGTGCTGCCTTTATGGCCGTTGCCTGTATCACCAGTTTTTGGTGGTTACTCATGGCACTTAGAGGGTATCGCTACAACATAGACACCACCCGTTGGGCACGCCAAGTGTTTGCGTTTTCAATTATTAATATTACCGCTTTGAGTATCGCCATGGCGGTAGATTATCAAACAATTGCGCCACAGTTAGTGGCGCTAAACTGATCTTATCTGATCAATGAACCGAGTTAATTCCCAAAGTTAACCAAAGGCTCTGAGCATTGCGAGGAGCCTTTTTTCATTCCTAAAACAAGGCCGCTATTGAGTGCTTATTGGCATCTACCAGACTTTGTTTTATTTTATTTCTTATAGCTGCTGATTTATTTTGACTGAGTTTGAAGTTACCTTGCCAGTGAATTGGCGTAAGCTCTATAAAACTCAGGTGTTGATACATTGTATTGCGATGCTGCTCAGGCACTTCATCAATTTTCCACTCAGGCTCAAATGTTTTCTCAAAATGACTAGTAAGGGTTCGCATTACGAGATCTTTTTTTAGCTCATCTTTAATAATATGTACTTTTGCAGTCACTAACACCGATGCGTAAAGCCAGCTAGGCAATGTTTGATTATCCGCATAGGAGGGTGATAAATAGCAATTGTCACTATTAAAGAGTAAATTCACCTGTTTATTATCAAGCTTTGATAGTGGATTATGCTTTGCTACATGTGCAATAAACATATTTTCTAAAGAGTTGAATAACATAGGTACATGACAAATGTTATTTAATTGACTATTTGAGCAGGGCATAAAAATTGTTGCTAATGGAAAGTTATTAATAAGCGCATGCAATTGCTCGGTATTTTTTTGCATAAAGTGCTCGGGTGGGTACATTATAATAGCTCCTCAAGTCGTAACTTTATAGCTGGCCATTGTTCGTCAATAATGCTGAATTTTGCGGTGTTGCGATATGAACCATCTTCTAGACGTCGGTCTTTTTGGGCGATTCCTTCATACTTAGCGCCTAAACGGGCAATGGCATTGCGTGATTGTTGATTGTGCTCATGGGTATTAAAACTAATCCGTACTAAATTAAGTTGATTAAATGCATATCTCAGAAGTAAATATTTTGCATGCGTATTTACGTATGTTCGCTGTGCAGTGAAGCTAATAAAAGTATGGCCAATTTCAGCGCTTAAGTTGTTACTGTCTAACCTAAATAAACGGGTTGTGCCAACAACTTGCTGTGAATGTTTATCAATAATGGCAAAAACCACTTGCTCGTTTTGATTAAACTGCGCGCTATGTGTAAACCATTGCTCCAACTTAACTTGGGTTTGTGTGTAATTACTTAATACCCACTGCCAAACTTGTGGATGTTTACCTGCTTGATATAGACCCTCGAGATGTTTGAGTTTAAGTGGCTCTAAGGCGACCTTGTTGGTTTGATGAATTTGCGTTGTGAACATTATAAGCCCCATATTTTGCTATTTATTCATAACAAATGTACGCTTTATTGGTTTATTAAAAACAACCAAAATTTAATTTTTACCTATACCAGTTTGGAAGGTGTTTATGCAGCCACTTAATATAAAGCTCACTAGCCAGAGTAAAGCTAAATACCTGCAAATAGCAGATGCACTTAGGGAGTCGATTATAAAAGGGGACATTCTCGCTGGCAGCAAACTCTGCTCTGCACGCGATATGGCACAAGCATACGGATTAAACCGTCATACAATAATGAATGCCCTACAACTTCTTGTCGCAGAAGGATGGTTGGAATCCTATGAACGATCAGGCTACAGCGTTACCAATACATTGCCTATTCAAAACAGTATAAACACAGTTCAGTCTCAAGCATTGGATCCTAAGCCGTATCGATTTGCTACCACGCTTACGGTGTCAGAACCTACAATGGACTTAAATAACTATGCTTATAACTTTGCTGGAGGCTTACCCGATTTAACACGCTTTCCCTATAAAGAATTTAAACGCTCTGTAAGTCATGTGTTTAATCATTTAGATACCAGCCAATTTCACTATGGTAATGTGGCTGGGCAGCCTAATTTAAAATCGCAAATTAGTCATTATTTACACAAAGCACGAAACCTAAAAACAGCCGATATTCTTATGTGTAATGGCTCTCAAGAAGCGCTTTTTTTAGTATCAAAAGCCTTTATTAATAAAGGCGATTATGTTGCAACCGAAACCTTAGGTTACCCGCCTGCTCGTAAAGCATTTGCAGCATGTGGCGCGCAGCTTATAGATATAAAACAAGATGATGAAGGGTTGTGTGTTGATGATTTTAAAACTCAGCTCGAACGCTATCCCATTAAACTTCTGTATTTAACGCCACTGCATCAATACCCAACGACTGTGACCTTATCACCCACCCGGCGCTTACAAATTTATCAGCTGTGTTATGCCCATAATGTGATGATTATTGAAGATGACTACGACCATGAATTTCACTACCGTTGCCAGCCTTTGCAACCCATGGCTGCCGATGACCCCGCAGGCATTGTGATATATCTATCAACGTTTTCAAAAATTATGTTTTCAGCAGCAAGGATTGGCTATATCTGTGCAGCGCCTGGGGTAATTGCACAATTAACCGCATGGAAGCAGCTAACGAACCATAAAAATGATGTGGTTATGCAATTAGCTGTCGCACACTGGATGAAAGAAGGTGGTTTTGAACGCCATTTAAAGCGTATGACAAAGCTCTATAAGCAGCGCTATGAAGCGATGGGTGATTATCTAACGCAGCTGCAATTATCAGGCTATCCAATTGAATATATAAAACCCGACGGTGGCATGGCGATGTGGGTTAATTTAAATAAACCGGTGGACCAATTAAAGCAAGTACTGCAAAGTAAAGGCGTGTATGTACAGGTTGAGCCTGAATTTTACTTTAAAGACTCAGAACGTAGTTTAATACCTAAGCAACACAGTTATGTACGTTTAGGATTTGCTGGGCAATCAACTTTGGCGATGCAAGCTGGACTTGAATTGATTGCTGAACACGTTTTCAAATAAAGCTTATTTGCTTAAGCTTTCAGCATCATAAAACATCGGTTTCAATGTGCCACAATTTATAAACTTATAATTGAGCTCACCAGCAGAGGGCACTTCAGTTGAGGTGCGAAACTTTTGTAAACAGGCACCACTTAAATCAACAAACATAATATGATGATAGCTTGGTGGCTGAGTTATTTGGTGAATGTAAATGCGCTCGTTATTTTTTAGCGTAACCATGTCGTACTGTTGCCATTTCGAGGCTGGACTTAAATCAGTTAGCTCACGAGTAAATAACTGCTCGCTAAGCTCTATTAATTTATCACTGTAAACTAAGCTACCTCCTTGTCTATAATCTCCAAGATACACATCTGCGGTAATTGCGACTTCTTCGCCTCGCATTAAGCGTTGAATATTAAACGGCTTTGATTTTACGGTAACTAACTCAGCATCACGTACTAAATCTAAAAATGGAATATCAGATACATCTACCTTGTACATAACATGCATATCAAAGGGAAGCTCAAAGCTTGGAATGTTAATGGCGTATACACTTGAACCTTTATTAACCAATACCATGGCATGCTCAGCTTCATATTTGGGGTTTAATGGCGGAAGTTCTGGTGGCTCTTCGGCACTAGCAAGCGAGCTGGTACAAAATACAATGCTGATAAATAAAGATACGAAGTAGGGTAGCCGCATAATAACCTCAATTAATTTATAGATATAAAGTGTAGTATACATTTATAAAAAATTATCTTTAGTTAAATTTTAGTAAGGCTTAAACGTGATACACACTAAAACTTTAGTGTGTATCAGTATATTTAGAGTTAGCTATTATTTAATTGCTTTTTTCACTTCGCGCCAGTCAATAACTTTAAAGTTTTGCGGTTGCAGTGGCATGCGGTTGTAGCCGTCTTGCACTATAAGCATGCCTTCAGGATAACCTGGTAAAGCTTTTGCTGTAACGGTTAAGCCGTCCGTTTCACCTACGCCATCAATGCCTTTATCTAGGTTAGCAATCACATTAAATTTACCTGCAAAGCTGAGGCTAGGCTGTGTATCATCTGATATGTTGTAAAGCACATAGCTATTATCGCCTTGGCTTGATACCACTAAATAGCGCCCATCATTAGCATGATAAATTTCCATACCTTCTACATCTGCCACCAGTTGCTCATTAACACTTTGTAGCTTTACTGCTTTGTTACCAGCGGTAGGCTCTGCACCGATATACCAAATACCTGCATCTTCTTCACCTGCAAATAATTGGCCTAGTTTATCATCAGCACTACAGCCTTCAGGTTGGCTTGGTAGGGTAAACTCTCTAACCATTTCACCGCTTAAATTACTTTGCTCACCAGTGAGTTTATATTGCTGAAATAAACCTGATTTATCATTAACAAACACGTAATGGCCAGAATCAGACGAATACATACACATACCGTAAATCTCAGGTAGGTTAGTCGCGACCTCTGTTACATGTTTTAGTTTGTTATCGCCATCAACAGTAAATACGCTAATGCTATTAAGCGTACGGTTGCTGGCAGTGATCCAAGTATTGGTCTGGTTGTTTATACTTTGATGTTGACGCACATCAACATTGTTTAAACGCCCTATATTGAGCGACTGTACTTTGTTACCAGCAAGGTCATAAACCATCAAGCCGCGGCGTTTATCTGTGCCTAAAATTAAGCTGTTTTTAGCATCTTGCTCATTTATCCAAATTGCTGGGTCATCTGCTGCATCACCAAACGCTGCAACCGGTGTTGTTTGTGCGCTGGCATGAATGTGCGTCATAGCCATTTTGTTTTGTGAAGTAGCTGTTTGCGCAGTGTAGTTAACGTTTGCTTGAATATAAGCGCCGGTTTCATCATCAATCAAAACTAGCTGCGCTTGATTGTCATTAATAAAGCTCGCTGCAACAGACTCAATAGTGTGTTCACCTGACAGTGACCATTGGCTAAGCGTGTCTGTTTGGGCTTGGTAAGCATAAACCATACTATCGTCAGTGGCACTGAGCCATAAAGTACCGTCTTGTGATACTGATAAAGCCCCGATTTCAGTTTTTAATTCGCCGTATGGCTGTACCAAAGCCACAGGCTGCTTATTGGCATCTGATTCTGCATCAGCATTAATGGCCCACACTCCGAGCTCTGCCTCACCCACATACAGGGTTTTTGTGTCGTCATTTACTGCACAACCTGAAGCCTCAGTGACCGCTGAGAATTCACGTACTGCGATATTTTTAGCTTGGTTAGTGGCTAAATCATAAATAACCGTTTCGCTGATCAGGCCTCGAACATCCGGCACAAACGCTGATACAGTCTCGGTATTGGTGTTTTTAAATAAACACACAGCATCTGGCTGGGCTTGAGGCGGACTAATACGAGTGAGTTCATTTAGCTGCCAAGTTTGGCCATTCTTTATCAGCTTAAAAATGGCTACGTTGTCTTGGCTTTTATCAAGACTGGCTAATATAAATTGCTGCGCTGATAATTGTTTTAGTGAAATTGACTCAAAGTTACCGGCTAACAGCACACTGCTTTTCTCGTTATCGGCAAGTAATAAGCCCTGGCTTTCGCTCGCCATTAGCCATTGATTATTACCTAGCGCTGCTGCTTGTGAGCCTTGCATGTTTTGTTGTGGGCCAAATAACTTAGCCTCAACAGCCGGCTTTGCTATTTCTGTCGTGTTTTGCGTATCGTCATTACTTGTACAACCGCTAAGCGCAGTTACAAGCACAGCACTTGATAGCACCGCTGAAATTGTATTTAGTTTAAAGTTCATTATTTTATCCTTTACTTATCTATGTGCTTTTCAGTGTTAAAACGTACTTCACCAAGGTGATTAATCGCGCTTACACTGAGAGTTTCGCCATTGATAGAGACACTTAAAAAACCAGGTGTTGCTTCTGCGTAGCGGGTAAATTCACGTTGTTTTACAAACCGCGCTTCGCTGCCACCACCAGAGACAAAGTGAGCCACCTTGCTATTTTTTGGTTGATTGTATTGCAAGTCGTGCTCGTGCCCTGCGATATAAGCATGCACATTATGACGCTCCAAAATAGGTTCTAAAATGTCGCGAAGCCCTTGGTTGCGGCCAAAGCGTTTACCACTTGAATAAAGCGGGTGATGGCCTACCACAATTTTCCATTTTGCGTTACTGCCAGCAAGTTGGGTTTCAAGCCAAGTAAGTTGGGTTTTATAGTCTTGTCCTTGGGTTGAACGGTATTTATCACGGTCTTTATATTCAGGCTGAATTGGGTTGGTATCTAAAAACACCATTAACACTTGCTCGTTGTTTTCAAGCGCAAATGTTTTACTGTAGTACCTTGCAGGTAACTGCCAACGTTGACTTTTTTCGGTGTAGTCAATTTGTGCTTGGGCATTACCCAAGTAATCGTGATTACCTAAAACAACATACCAATCTTCAAATGTGTGCGGGCCATGGTATATGTTCTCAAAGGCTGATTGCCAAAGAGGATCGTTCACACTTGCCACGCCATTTGGGTAAAAGTTATCGCCGGTCGAGACAATAAAATCGGCATCGGTTTGATACATAGCAATTTCTAGCTGATGAGCGACTTCTTTTTGGTAAAAGTGGCCGTTGTGTCCCCAATCACCAATAACCATAAAGTTAAGGCTATTAGGCAACGTAGTTAACTTAGCTATTTTTTGTTGTTGGTATAGCGCATCTTTATAAACAACAGGCTCGTCTGCACTAAGCGCTGATGAGCACAGTATCGCGGCCATTATGAAAGACAATTTAAACATGTTTTAACTCCAAAAAAGCACGCGATGGTTTGCCATTACGTGCTTAAAATGACAATACGTGTGATTAGAATGCGTAACGCAGCATTACTTGAATCACAGGGCCTGCTTCTTCCGATTCAAGCTCGTACTCATCAAAGGCACGATTGTTTTGATCATCAAGCGAGTCAAACTTATTGAAAACTTCGTCTTTGCTGGCATCCAGTAAGTTTGAACCTACAAGGCGAAGAGTGATGTCATCCCAGCGCTTTTCAACGAAAAGCTCTAAATCAGCTCCGTAAGAAGTTGTTACTTCTTCACCCACGAAGCGCCCGTATGCATCACCTTGATTACGGTACGTTGCCCCAAATGATGCGCGTAGTGTTGGTAAATCTTGGATAAAGCCAACGTTATAAACATAATCAGACTGGTCGTTAAATTTGCGCTTGCCAAAACTGTCTTCAACTTCACTGTCGAGCCAAGAGTAATTTAAGAAGATACCTGTATTAGGCATGTTCAAGGCGCTCAGTGGCGTTGATAAATCAAATTCAACACCTTGTACTGTGCCATCACCAGTATTTTGTGGTTGCAGTACAAATGTGCCTTCGCCTTCTGAGCCTTCAACACCGGTACTGGCAATTTCAATAAGGTCGCTAACGTCACGGTAAAATACGTTTACACCGACAACGCCACTTTTACCTAAACGGTATTCGTAACCTAAATCGATACCCCAAGATGATTCTGGTTTAAGACTTGGGTTGCCTAAAAAGTCATTATCAGCGAGCTCTTCTTCAAGTAGGGCGGGTGTCATGTAGTCAAAGTCAGGGCGACGTAAGCTGCGAGCAACAGAGGCGCTGACTCGTCCGTTATCACTGACGCTGTAACGAAAGTGAGCCGACGGTAAGAAAAAGTCATAATCATTTTCGGCAGTAACGCCTTCATTGGTATCGGTAATGCTTGAGTCAGTTGACTCCCACCGCACCCCCATCTCCCACGAGAACACATCCGCTTCGTGCTTGATTAGCGCAAATAAATCAAAACGATCTTCTTCAAGTTTATTAACCCCGCCGTCTACTGGTTCAAATTCGTTATTAAAACCGGCAAGAGTCAGTGGATTCTGAGAGAATTGCTCCCAATTGGTAAAGTCTTTTTCCAGCTCATCTTCAGCGACAAAAATGGCGGTATCGCGTTCTTTGCCTTGCACAAAAGCACCAAACTGAACTTCTTTCGAGTCACCTACCAGTAAGCTGTGCTGCCATTGTAATGACCACTCTTTATCATCAATATCAGCGGTTTCTTCAGCTTCTTCAAACACCATTGGGAGCTCTGACGTATCAAGTTCAACCTCTTGCTCATACACTGATTCTTCAAAGCTGGCATAACCTAACTTAAATTTGCTGGTACCGCCCAGTAGTGGTAATTCATAGCCAGAATTAATGTTGTAGTTGGTTTGATCAATAAACGAAACGTTTGCGTTATCTGAGATTAAATTACCACCCTCAACGACAGAGCCTGAGGTTGCAGATGCGTCGTCGTATTCAAAAGAGCGCTCATCTTCGGTACGGTCGGTATCAACCCACATGGCGCTAATATCAAACTTGCCACCGTTATCAAACACCTTTTCAAAGCTGGCATTTAAAGAGGTATCATCACCATCACGAGTATCAGATTGATCTTCACGGTTATCAAAATCGTCTGTTGCATAATTAGGGTTATTTTCAGGGCTATCGCCATAACGTCTGCTTGATTTTTGTTTTGGGTTATAACGACCTTGTAAATTGGCACCTACTAGTAAACGGCCACCTGCAAACTCAGTACCGTAAACGCCCGCAAAGCTTTCTTTTAGTTCGCCGTCATCGTAACGTAAGCCACCAGCGCGAATATAACCGCCGTCTAAGCTATAGCCATCGCGAAGTACAATATTAAGTGTGCCTGCTATGGCATCGGCAGAGCGGTTGGCACTAGATGAACGAATAATTTCTACACGCTCAATTAATTCTGCTGGAATACGGTCCACAAAAAATGAACGGTCAGCACCGGCACCCGGTACTTCTTCGCCATTAATAAGTACTTTTGTGTAAGCCGGGCTCAAGCCGCGCATACGTGCGCCGTCTGATTCAAGTACGTCAGATAAAAAAGTCACACTAGGAACACGCTTTAGCGCATCACCGGCGGTAAGTGGCTCAAAGCGTTGAAAGTATTCTTGTGAGTATTCCAGCGTGGGTGCTAGTTCTTGCGAGCGGTTGCGATAACCAATCTCGCCGTATACCACAAGCTCTTCAGAAACCTTTACTTCAGGTTCCCTTGACGATGTTTGTTCCTCTGCATTCACGCTTACACTAAATTGGCTCAGTGCTAATGCCGCTACAACAGCATTTAACTTAAATTGTTTCATTGGTTTGCTCCGGTTGTCCTTGGTTTGGTGAGCAAACTAAAAAAAGTTAATGACGCTAATGTGACAGTTTTACAGTTAATTCCTGACAAAACGCCAACTTAGTACTTTTCAAACAGACATTTGAGCTGTTTAAACACGGCTCCAGCGCACTAAAAATGGTTATTACTAGGTTAAATACTTATAAATTTTAATCTCAATGTCATATCAATGAGCCAAAATGACTCTGCCTAATAAATCAGTACCGCGCTAGCATACGTAATAGTGTAAATCTTAGAAGACTTAAACAATGCGATATAACCCATTTACCAGCCATGCAAAATTAACCAACACCATAATTTTATTATTGGTTATTGCTGTAGCAATATGCGCTTACTTTGGCGAACTTAAGCAATGGCAAGAAATTGCGTGGCTCGATATTGTCGGTGAGGGCGGTATTGTGTTGATGACCCTCAGCTGGATAGTTGCGTTACTTATTTCACGCCCGCCAGGCAAAGTAACTACCTTATTAGTGTTAGGTTTAGGTTTGTTTATGTTCTCAGCCACGCTCGATTTACTCGATGAGTGGTTAAAGCAACCTTCACAATTATGGCTCACCTGGTTTGAATCACTGCCAGCGCCGTTTGGTATGTCGCTTACCAGCGCTGGGCTTTATTATTGGCACCAAGAACAGTTTGTTCTAAATCGTCAGTTACGTCGTCGTGAAGCGCATCTGCGAGAGCATGAAAAAGTCTGCCCTGTAACAGGGTTATACCGAGTTAACTACTTACATTCACTCATGCAGCAACAACAAACAGAGCAGCAAGGCGGCACTTTAGGTGTTATTGATATTCGTGATTTTGCAAAGTTTAATGCGCAGTTTGGTTTTAGTGAAGGTGATAGGTTACTAAGAGAAATTAGTGATTTATTAGTAATGAATTGCCGTTTGAATGATGTGCTTTGTCGCTATGCTGGCGATTGTTTTATTGTGCTTATGCCGAATACCAGCCAAAGCCAAGCCAAAGAATTACTAGCGCAAATGAAAGCGGCGCTTAACCATTGTGCGTTTAAAGTCGCAAAAAGCAAAGGCGCACAGTTCCAGCATATTTTAACCGCCACCATGGCAATGGATTTAGCGCAAGATCCAGTGCAGCAAACCAGCCAGTTACATCAACAATTACAACAAGAAAAGGCCCTTGTAGGTGCAGCAGTATATTAGCCTAGATGATAAATACCTCAGCGCGGAGGGAATAATCACTGCGCTGGTGGAGCTTGCTCAAGGACGAGGGATCCCGCTGCATAAATTGCTGCGTGGTACGGGTATTTTTGAGCAAGATTTATATGATCTATCACAGCGCTTTAGTTTATCCCAGTTATTGGCTTTAATTAGCCAGTTTAAAGCCTTAATGAAGAGTAATGATAGTGGCTTTTTACTGGGTCATCAATTGGTTAATGACGTTAGCCCAGCAGTGCAAAGTGTGCGTTTAAGCCCCAGTTTAGGTATAGCTTTGAAGCAATTACAACAAATTAGTACCGTTATTGCCCCTTTATTATTTACCCGTAAGCATATATTTAAAGACGATTTATATCTGTACTTGCAACCGAGTATCGGTATGGACGAGTCATTAAAAAATTATTGTTTTGAAATATACAGCGCTGCGTTAATGAGCTTACTAAAACGAGTATGTAATGTGTATCCACATTGTTATTTTGACTTTACTTGTAAACGCCCTCGGCATATTCAAGAATATGAGCAGCACTTAGGCTTACGAATACGGTTTGAACAACCCTATACCCGTTGGCACTTTAATAAACAACTACTTAAGTGCACAAACCCAGAGGCTAGTCAGCTTAGGTGGCAGCAGTGCATAGCGCAAAGTGAGTTACATAAGAATGTATCACAGTCTTTTGTTGAGGCTGTGTGCCAGCGCATTTACCGTGATAAAAACAACAGCCTTGCTAACAGTGCTGAGCATTTTGCCATGAGCTCTGCTACGTTTAAACGTAAGTTAAAACAACACGGTGTCAGTTACTCTCAATTACAAGATGAGCAAAATAAACTTAAAGCCCTGCATTTACTGGGGGTGTGCCAGCAAGGTAATGAACGAGTGGCTGATCGGCTTGCATTTTATGATATTCCTAACTTTCGCCGAGCATTTAAGCGTTGGACCGGCATTACGCCAAGTCAGTTAAAAATATAATTAAAAACTAGCCGCTTGCTCTATAACAATGCCATGGCGCTTTGCTAGGCGCTGATGATCTCTGTCATAGCCTCCACCAATCACAGTGGCAACAGGAGTATTATTTGCAAGGCAGCGTTTAAGCACTAAGTGATCGCGCTTTTCTATCCCTTGCCAACTAATATCCAGTTTGCCTAAGCCATCCTCTTGCCAAATATCAACGCCAGCATCGTATAAAACCAGATCTGGGTTAAGCTCGTTTAATAAAAATTGCAGCGTATCGTCAACAATACCTAAATATTCAGCGTCTTGCATATTATTAGCTAAACCAATATCTAAATCGCTAGGGGACTTTCTAAATGGGAAGTTTTTTTCACAGTGTATTGAACAGGTAAACGCATATGGTTGATGGGACAACATAGCTGCGGTGCCATCGCCTTGGTGAACATCTAAATCAAAAATCAGTACGTTGGTAACTTCCCGGTTTTGAATTAACGTTTGTGCGGTAAAAGCTAAATCGTTAACCATACAAAAACCCGAGCCAAAATCACTGTGGGCATGATGAGTGCCGCCTGCTAAGTGGCACGCAAGCCCATTTTTAAGCGCTAAACGCGCGGTTTGAAGTGTTCCCAACGGAGCGGTAAATGTGCGGTTCATTAGTGCTTGTGACCAAGGCAAGCCAATACGGCGCATGGCTTTTTCATCTAGGCGGTTATGCCATAAATCGTGAATGTAGTTTTCACAATGTACTATTTCTAGCTCTTCTACACTACCATGTGGTGGTTCTGTGATATTACTGCCAGCAAGTCCAAGGGTTTTAACATGCTGGTGTAGCTGAGCAAATTTACTCATTACAAAGCGATGCTTGGGATCAAAACTAAACGAGTAGTTAGGATGATAAACTAAAGGTAGATTGGGGTTTAAACTCATATCTGCGTCGTTTAATTATTTTTGGTTATGGTAATCAACTTCACGCAGTGCGTCTATTTATGTTTGGTGAATAAGCGTTTCAAGCTCGCGGTGTAATAATGTTTCATCAGCAAGGTTTAGCTCAACTAAGCGCTTTAAATGCGTGATACTGTCTATATCAATACTATGGCATTTAAGACCAATATGGTTTTCTTCTATATGACGAATAACCACCGGCATTTTTATTTCAATATCGCTTTGTGGCAAAGTAAAGCGCAGTACTGCCTCGTCATTTTTGTTCCCAGTAAATGCATCGCTTTTAGTAATAAGCGCACCATGTAAAGAAATATCTAGTAGGGTACATTCATACTGGCTGCTAGCCATAACTAGTTGCGCTGCTGTAGAGAACATAATACGAGAAAATTGCCGACGGTTTTGCATAATAATCTTATAAAGCTGTTATTTATAATAAGCATAGCTGGTAATGCCCAACACGCCAATTTGCTTAAAGATAAAAATAGCTCGCATAAAAAAAGCCCCGAATTAAATGCAGGGCTTTTAACTTATTCACTGTGGCTGTTAGCCAATTTTTTTATACTTTATGCGCTTAGGCTGTGCAGCTTCTGCGCCAAGAGTCTTTTTAAGCCACTCTTCGTATTCAGTATAGTTACCATCAAAGAAGTTAATTTGGCCTTCGTCGCGGTAATCTAAAATGTGTGTAGCAATACGGTCAAGGAACCAACGGTCATGCGAGATACACATTACACAACCTGGGAATTCTAAAATAGCATTCTCAAGAGCACGTAATGTTTCAACGTCCAAGTCATTAGTTGGCTCATCCAGAAGCACCACGTTGCCGCCTGCTTTTAACAGTTTAGCTAGGTGTAAACGGTTGCGCTCACCGCCAGATAAGTCTTTAACAAACTTTTGCTGATCGTTACCCTTAAAGTTAAAACGGCTAACGTAAGCACGGCTTGGGAACTCAAAGTTACCAATTTTTAGTACATCTTGGCCGTCAGAGATTTCTTGGAATACCGTTTTGCTTTCGTCCATGTTGCCACGGAACTGATCAACAGTTGCCAGTTCTACTGTTTCACCAATGCTGATATTACCGCTATCTGGCTGCTCTTCACCGCTTAACATTTTAAATAGCGTTGATTTACCTGCACCATTGGCACCAATAATACCCACAATAGCGCCCTTAGGCATGCTAAAGCTTAAGTCATCAATTAAAACGCGGTCGCCAAAGCTTTTACGTAAGTTGTTTACTTCTAATACTTGGTCACCTAAACGTGGGCCAGGTGGAATAAACAATTCGTTGGTTTCGTTACGTTTTTGGTAATCAGATTGTTGTAGCTCGCTAAACTGCGCCATACGTGCTTTTGACTTAGCTTGACGACCTTTAGGGTTTGAACGCACCCATTCAAGTTCCTGTGCAATCGACTTTTGACGTGCTTTTTCAGATTTTTGCTCTTGTTGTAAGCGGGCATCTTTTTGCTCAAGCCAAGACGAGTAGTTACCTTCCCACGGAATACCTTCACCACGGTCAAGCTCTAAAATCCAACCTGCTACATTATCAAGGAAGTAACGGTCATGCGTTACTGCCACAACAGTGCCTTCGTAGTCATGTAAGAAGCGCTCTAACCAGGCAACCGACTCAGCATCTAAGTGGTTAGTTGGTTCATCGAGAATCAGCATGTCTGGTTTTTCAAGTAACAAACGACAAATAGCAACACGACGGCGCTCACCACCCGATAGGTGCTCAATTTTAGCATCCCACTCAGGTAAACGAAGTGCATCGGCAGCACGCTCTAATACGTTATCGATATTATGACCATCGTGGGCTTGAATAACCGCTTCTAATTCACCTTGCTCTTTAGCCAGTGCGTCAAAGTCAGCACCTTCCATTGCGTATTCGTTATACACTTCGTCAAGGCGGTTAAGGGCATGTTTTACTTCACCTACAGCTTCTTCAACAATTTCACGAACTGTTTTGCTTTCGTCTAAAACAGGCTCTTGCGGTAAGTAACCAATTTTAGTGCCTGGTTGAGGGCGAGCTTCACCTTCAAACTCTTCATCAACACCCGCCATAATGCGAAGTAGTGATGATTTACCAGAACCATTTAAACCTAGCACACCAATTTTTGCGCCTGGGAAAAAATGCAACGAAATATCTTTTAAGATAGTGCGTTTTGGTGGCACAACCTTAGATACTCGACTCATCGAGAATATAAACTTATCAGGTAAAACCATGGAAGAAGCCTTCAAATAATAATAAAAATTTCAATGCTGTATTGTAGTGGCTCACAGGTGAAACAGTCAACGAATGGCACTGTTTTAAAGTACATATTCAATTTATACAAACCGCGTGAATAAATTTCATTTAGACATCTATACATCTAGAGGTTGATATTTTTGGCATTCTGTTCATAATGAGAGCGTATTAACTCTCGGTTTTTATGAGCAGGAGCTTTAAGAATGCCAATTACAGTAGAAGACGAATTGCCAGCTATTGCACGTTTACGTCATGAAAACGTGTTTGTAATGCCAAAAACGCGTGCAAAAACCCAAGAAATACGCCCTATGCGTTTAGCTATTCTTAATCTTATGCCTAATAAAGTAGAAACCGAAGTACAGTTTATTCGCTTGTTGGCTAACTCTCCGCTGCAAGTAAATGTTGAGCTATTGCGCCTTGATACGCACCGCAGTAGTAGCAACTCTGAGCAACACTTAGATACTTTTTATCGTTATTTCTCAGAAGTAAAAAACAACAACTACGATGCACTGTTAATTACCGGTGCACCGCTCGCACATTTAGAGTATGAAGAAGTAGCGTATTGGGAAGAGCTCAAAGTAATTATTGATTGGGCCGAGCAACATGTAACTTCTACCTTGTTTTCGTGCTGGGCTGCCCACGCGGCCTTATACCACCGTTATAATTTAAAGCGCGATTTAAAAGACAATAAACTCTGCGGGGTGTTTACCCATCAATGTTACTTTGCCCATGGTGCACTTACCCGCGGCTTTGACGATACCTTTTTAGTACCCCACTCACGCTATGGCCACATAGATATTAATAAAATAAACGCCTGTGAAGAGCTGGTGGTATTAGCGGGCTCTGAACGAGTAGGGGCGTATTTACTTAAAAATAAATCCGGCAGCCAAGTGTTTATTACCGGCCACCCCGAATACGATGCCGACAGTTTAAAAGCCGAATATGAGCGCGATTTACAAAAAAGTCCCGATGCGCCAAAGCCCGAAAACTATTTTCCTGATGACGATGCCAGCAAACAACCCTCTAAAACATGGCAAAGCCACGCGTTTTTACTGTTTTCAAACTGGTTAAACTATTACGTTTACCAAACCACACCCTATGATATTAACTTAGTTAGCCAAGACGTAAGGACTAACAACTATGCCGAATAATCCTCAAAACAATAAACATCAAGAGCTGAGCGCTGCGCTCAAACAGCGCATTTTAATTTTAGATGGTGCAATGGGAACCATGATCCAAGCGCATAAGCTTGAAGAGCAAGACTACCGTGGTGAGCGTTTTAAAGATTGGCACGTGCTTATTAAAGGTAATAACGATTTATTAAGCCTAACCAAGCCTGAAATAATTACTGATATACACCGCAGCTTTTTAGCCGCCGGTGCCGATATTATCGAAACTAACACCTTTAACTCGACCACCATTTCGATGGAAGATTACGATATGGCGAGCATAAGCCGTGAAGTTAATTTAGAGTCGGCTAAGTTAGCTCGCGCCGTATGTGATGAATTTAGCGCTAAAACCCCAGAAAAACAGCGCTATGTAGCAGGTGTTTTAGGGCCAACGTCTAAAACCTGCTCGTTATCGCCGGATGTAAACGACCCAGGCTATCGTAATATCACCTTTGATAAGTTAGTGACTGCGTATGTGGAGTCGACCCTTGCACTTATGGAAGGCGGTGTAGATATTATTTTAATCGAAACCATATTCGACACCCTAAATGCAAAAGCCGCCTCATTCGCAGTAGAAGAGGCGTTCGAACAAGCAGGGCGTACATTACCAGTGATGATATCAGGCACTATCACTGACGCCTCAGGCCGCACGCTTTCAGGGCAAACCACCGAAGCATTTTATAACTCTATTCGCCATATTAAGCCGCTTTCAATTGGCTTAAATTGCGCTCTTGGGCCAGATTTACTGCGCCAATACGTTGAAGAGCTATCGCGCGTGTGCGAAACCTTTGTCTCTGTTCACCCTAATGCGGGCTTACCTAATGAGTTTGGAGAATACGATTTAGAAGCAGACGACATGGCAAAAGAGATCATAGATTGGGGTAAATCGGGCTTTATTAATATTGTTGGCGGTTGCTGCGGCACTACGCCTGCGCACATTCGTGCCTTTGCCAAAGGGCTTGAAGGCGCAGCACCACGAAAATTACCAGAGCTTGAAGTGCGTATGCGTTTATCAGGCCTAGAAGCCTGTAACTTAAATTAAGGAGCCGCCAATGACCCAACAAATTGCAGTATTTACCAATGTCGGCGAGCGTACTAACGTAACTGGCTCGGCCATGTTTAAACGTTTGATCATGGAAGAAGACTACGAGACCGCTCTTAATGTGGCCCGCGAACAAGTAGAAAATGGCGCACAGGTTATTGATATCAACATGGACGAAGCCATGCTGGACTCAAAAGCGGCCATGGTTAAGTTTTTAAACTTAATTGCCTCAGAGCCTGATATTTCTAAAGTACCTATAATGGTCGACTCCTCAAAGTGGGAAGTCATCGAAGCAGGCTTAAAGTGTATTCAAGGCAAGGCCATTGTTAACTCCATTTCACTTAAAGAGGGTGAAGAGCCGTTTATTCGCCAAGCTAAAATTATAAAACGCTTTGGCGCCGCCGCTGTTGTGATGGCGTTTGATACCGAAGGTCAAGCCGATACCGCCGATCGTAAGTTTGAAATTTGTGAGCGCAGCTACCGTATTTTGGTCGACGAAATTGGCTTCCCGCCAGAAGACATTATATTTGACCCCAACATATTTGCCGTTGCCACCGGTATAGAAGAGCACGACAACTACGCCGTAGAATTTATTGAAGGCACCCGCCGTATTAAGCAAAATTTACCGCACTGTAAAGTGTCGGGTGGGGTGTCAAACGTATCGTTCTCGTTTAGAGGTAATAACCCAGTACGTGAAGCGATTCACTCGGTGTTTTTATACCATGCTATAAAAGCGGGTATGGATATGGGCATAGTAAACGCAGGGCAGCTTGCGGTTTACGACGACATCCCCGATGAACTTCGCAAAGCCGTAGAAGATGTAATTCTTAACACCGACCCCGGTGCTGGCGAGCGCCTTGTTGAACTTGCGCCTAAATATTCAGGCATGGCACAAGCTGAGCGGGTAGAAGATTTAGAATGGCGCACTTGGTCGGTTGAAAAACGCCTAGAGCATGCCCTAGTAAAAGGCATAACCACCTTTATAGATGAAGACACAGAAGAGTGCCGTGCTGGCGCAGATAAACCTATTCACGTCATTGAAGGGCCACTCATGGACGGCATGAACGTGGTTGGGGATTTATTTGGCGCGGGTAAAATGTTTTTACCCCAAGTGGTTAAATCGGCCCGTGTAATGAAACGCGCGGTCGCCTACCTTGACCCATTCATTGAAGCCGAAAAAGAAGAGGGCGCGACCAACGGTAAAATTGTTATGGCCACCGTAAAAGGCGACGTGCACGACATAGGTAAAAACATCGTAGGCGTAGTACTGCAATGCAATAACTACGAAGTAATCGACCTTGGGGTAATGGTGCCAGCAGATAAAATACTGCAAACCGCGATTGACGAAAAAGCCGATATTATAGGTCTTTCGGGCTTAATTACCCCATCGCTTGATGAAATGGTACATGTTGCCAAAGAAATGAAGCGTCGTGGCTTTGAGCTACCACTCATGATTGGTGGGGCAACCACCTCAAAAGCGCATACCGCAGTTAAAATAGAGCCGCAGTACGACAAAGGCGTAGTGTATGTAAATAACGCCAGCCGCGCCGTGGGTGTGGTGTCTAATTTATTATCAAAAGAGCATAAAGCAGAATTTTTAGCTAAAACCACCGCCGAGTACGACAAAGTACGCGAACAACAAGCACGCAAAAAGCCGCGCTCAAAACCGGTTACCATACAGCGCGCCCGCGATAATGCTGCAAAACTCGATTGGGATAACTACACGCCACCAGTGCCTAAAAAGCTGGGCGTGACCGAGTTTAAAAATGTATCAATCGCGACTTTACGCAAATACATAGACTGGACGCCGTACTTTATGACCTGGTCAATCGCCGGTAAATATCCGCGCATAATGACCGACGAAGTAGTGGGCGAACAAGCACAAAGCCTATTTAAAGACGCCAACGATATGCTCGATGAGCTTGAAAAGTCAGGCACTTTGCAACCATTAGGTGTTATTGGTTTATTCCCAGCAAACCGTGTGGGCGATGATATAGAAATTTACACCGACGAAACCCGCAAAGAGCTATTAACTACCTCATGTCATTTACGCCAGCAAACCGAAAAAACCGACTTTGCTAACTACTGCCTAGCCGATTACATTGCGCCAAAAGGCACACCCGATTACTTTGGTGCGTTTGCGGTAACAGGCGGTTTAGAAGAAGATGACCTCGCCAATGCGTTCGACGCACAGCAAGACGACTACAATAAAATAATGATTAAAGCGGTTGCTGATAGGCTTGCCGAGGCCTTTGCTGAATACTTGCACGAACAAGTGCGTAAAGAGTATTGGGGTTATGCACCGGATGAAAACCTAGGTAACGATGAGCTAATCCGCGAAAACTACCAAGGTATTCGCCCAGCGCCAGGTTACCCAGCGTGCCCAGAGCACACCGAGAAAAAGAAAATTTGGCAGTTGCTCGATACCGAAAAACGTATTGGTATGCAGCTCACCAGCTCGTACGCCATGTGGCCAGGTGCAGCGGTATCAGGTTGGTACTTTTCACACCCACAAGCGAAATACTACGCGGTAGCGGCAGTACAACGCGACCAAGTAGAAGACTACGCCAAGCGAACCAATATGACGCTCGCAGAGGCAGAAAGATGGCTATCGCCTAACTTGGGGTATGATCCGGAATAAAAGAGCAGCGGTCAGTTTTTAGCTGTTAGCTATCAGTTAAAACAAAAACGAGCCAAGGTAGGCTCGTTTTTTATTGGCTTATTAATTAATAGTATAAAATTGTAAGGTTAGATTAATGTCAGTTATTTACCTTTGCTTTTTAATAGTTTGATAACTCTAATTACCCTTTCAAGAGTGATAGTAAATAGTAAAAATAATTCTGTAAACTCACGCATAATACTTCTCCTCAGTTATTGTTGAGTTAATAGTATGTTTAGATATTTAATTGGTCAAATTTTGTAAGTTATTGTTTTTATTGCTTTTAATTTTTCATCTGGTAGAGGGGTTTATCATACTGGGTTCTTTGGGTATTATGCTGGGAATTACTGGGCGAAAATATTATTTTTTTACAAAAAACTGAAATAAACTACTTTTAAATTGTTTTTTGCTTGAGTAGTTATTTTTAGAATGTTTTAAAGCGGCTTTTCACTAATATTAACTCTCATAAAATTGTACAGGTACTTTAAACTAGAGGACTATTCATGAAGTATCTAAATTACATATTACTTTTCCTATCTCTACTTTTCACATCTAACATGTTTGCGCTTGAGCAAAAGTATCACGAGAGTGTTTTACCTGTTATTTCTGCTTTTAAAGCACATGATAAAACTGCGATTGCTGCGCATATTCGCTACCCTTTAAAAAGACGATACCCATTGCCTGATATTAAAAATGAAGCTGAGTTTATTAACCGCTTTGATGAAGTGTTTGACGATGAACTTGTTACTATTATTGGCAGCTCTAATATTAATACCGATTGGAATAAAGTTGGTTGGCGCGGCATTATGCTAAATAACGGCGTAATGTGGGTAGATACAGACGGCAAAGTTATTGCCGTGAATACACAAAATACCACTGAGCAAGCACATGCAGAAAAGTTAATCGCTCAAGATAAACAATCACTCCATTCAAGTATTAAAACCTTTCAAAAACCAATACTTGATTGGAAAACAGCTAACTATCGTGTTCGCATTGATAATTTAGGCGATGGAAACTTCCGTTATGCGTCGTGGAATATTGATAAAAGCCCAAGGGATAGGCCTGATATCGTTTTAATTCATGGTGAGATAACGTTTAGTGGCAGTGGCGGTAATCACAGTTATACGTTTAAAAATGGGCGCTATAGTTACATATTACACGTTACTGTAATTGGCTGTGATACCTCACCACCAGGTTGGCTTGAAGTATATAAAAACGATAAGCAATTGTTATTTGAAGACGTTGTAAGTAAAGGTTAATACAGTAGCGAAAAGAGTACATAGTTACTAATGATTAAACAGAATTAGAAATAAAATATGAAAATAGAAGATATCAAGATAAAAATTGAAAGCTCTGAATTTTATAAAAACAATGATATTAAACAGTTGATTAAACTGGTTATTGATTTATATGAAAGCTACAGAATTGAAAATACTATTTTAGAAAATGACGGCGATATGCTTCTTTTTCAGTGCGGGGAAGATAGCCTGAGTAAAGACTACTTTATTGTTGATATTACACGCCAAATTATTCCTGATTTAGACGACATAGATGAAGCTACAGATGCTATGCAGCAACTTAGTACGACTTTTAAATTTTTACCAAGCGAGGCTGCATTTGCGCTTTCAACAACGAGTCAGTGGTGTTCTGCGTTAAATGAGGTTGATAGTCTTAGGGCGTTTATTGAAAATAGTGATGCTTTTCAATGGGCTATTAAAAATGATGTGGTAAAAGTAGATATTGAATTATCTTATATATAAATATTAAAACAATAATTGTAGTCGCATAAACTACGATAATGAAATTGGTTGTGCAATTAGCTTTTTTAAAAGGATTTACATGAATAAAAAAACTTCAAACTTAGTCATTATATTTTTATCTGCATTCATTACATCGTTTGTTAGCCGCTATTTAACTGATTCAATAATAAACCTAAAAGATCTACCTTTTTATATGGAGTTTTTACTTTTCCTAGCTATTTATTTGGTAATTTATTTCCCACTAAATTGTGTATTCGAAAAATTCGTTGTTAAGTAAACATCTGATAGTTAGCAAAACAGTAAGGCAGAATGAGTCAGAGGAATCGCTATACAAGGCTTTACAGGTATCTTTGCTTATTGTTTTGTCGCATATCTGTGTAGTAATCGGCTTGCTCTTAACCACTTTTAAACAAGGCAATTTTATGAAAACGATTGGCATGCTCGGAGGTATGAGTTGGGAGTCAACAGCCAGCTATTACAAAGCTTTAAACGAAGGCGTTAAAAACTCATTGGGTGGGCTACATAGTGCTAAGATTTGTATGGTGAGCGTCGATTTTGCAAAAATTGAAGCGCTACAGCATCAGAGCGATTGGCAACAAACAGCCAATATTCTCACCGAGGCGGCTAAATCTGTAGAGGCTGGTGGTGCCGACTTTTTACTTATTTGTACCAACACTATGCATAAAGTGGCCGATGAGATTGCCAGTAATATTACCATTCCTATTTTGCATATTGCCGATGCCACCGCTGAGCAACTAAAGCACGATAACATTACGCGAGTAGGGTTGTTGGGAACGCAATTTACAATGGAGCAAAACTTTTACAAAGAGCGTTTAACCGATAAGCATAACATTGAGGTATTAATACCTGAGCCTAATGAGCGAAAGCGAGTGCACGAGGTTATTTATTCGCAGTTATGCCTAGGGATTATTGATGACGATTCGCGAGCTGATTATATACGCATTATAGAGCGCTTATTTGCACAAGGCGCACAGGCCGTTATTTTAGGTTGTACTGAAATCGCCTTGTTGGTAAAGCCACAACATACGCAGGTTCCGCTTTACGATACCACCAAAATACATGCCGAGGCAGCAGTGAAGTTAGCGCTGGCAAAATAGTTAAGCTTGAGATAACAAAAAAACCGCCAATTGGCGGTTTTTTATTAGCAAGTAAAGCTGTTAACACGCTTTATATTAATGACCTTTCTCAAAGTCATTTACTTCGCGCTCGGCTTCCTCTTTCGACTTACCGTATTTTTGCTGAATTTTACCAACAAGCTCGGTACGGCTACCTTCAATTTTATCTAAATCATCGTTGGTAAGATCGCCCCATTTTTGCTGCGCTTTACCTTTAAGTTCTTTCCAGTTTCCTTCGATACGATCGCTATTCATAATTAGCTCCTTATTAAGAGTGATGATTTTTCATTTTAAAAGCGTTACTAATAAAATGATTTTTAACGTTCACTTATAAAGGTGCAAAGCCTATACCAGAAAGTGAAATATTAAGTTTTAACTATATATCAAGCAGTTATGATATTTTGGTGTGTAAAGCTTTTTAGCTGGTGGCGAGCTTTATAAAAATTCTGCAGGGTGGCTTGTAATTATTTCAGGGACTGTTACTTCAGGGGGGATTATTACAGGAACACTGTGCTGGTTTTTTATAAGTACAATAAAAAAGCGAGCTATTAAAGCTCGCTTTGCTGTTTAATAAAGGAATTAATGTCTAAAGCTTGGCATTAGCGCAGGAATGCCTGGTAGCATACCTACCAGTGCCATTACACCGGTTAATAGCACAAACATAATAAGTGGGATGACCCAGCGGCTCATTCGCGATAAATCAGCACTTCTTTCTTTACAGCCAATAAGGCCCAAGTTATCAAGTAGCATAGTTAGTGACCAACCAAGTGCAGGGTTTACTAGGCTTGATGCAAACACCACAATGGCGGCTGATTGGGTGGTTTTACCTTCACGGGTCATTTCCATACCCGCTTCAAGTAGTGGAATAAACACCCCTACAATTAATGCAACACATAATACTGGCTGCCAAATAGCTAAGTCCATTGGATAGCCCCAAACACCCGCGATAATACAAAATAACGCAGTTAAAATTGCGCCTGCAGGAATAGGGCGTTTTGCAATAGCAGCAGGAACAATGTAAGTGCCCCAAGATGACGCAAAGTTAGCACCGCCTAAAAGCGAGCCAAAGGTTTGTCTTGTTGATGCGCTAAGCATGGTATCGTCAATATTCATTTGTACTTTTTCAGTACGCTCTGGGTAACTAATTTTTTGAAATACTTGATGGCCTAAAAAGTCAGGCGACCACATAGCAACTGCTAAAACTGCAAAAGGAAGTACAACTACAAAGCTTTCAGCTGTTGGTAAGCCAAGCATCCAGCCGGTGTTTTCGCCCCACCAGTACATAGGGTTCATGTTTGGTAAGCCCGGTGCAGTATGAAACTCAAACGGTGCACCCAATGCAAAAGCAGTAAAACCACCAATTAAACAGCTCAGTGGCACGGCTAACCAGCGTTTTTTATAATGCTCCAATAAAGCATAAAGTAAAATTGTGGCTAAGATTACGATAAAGGCAATATGGGTCATTTGAATTTCTTCAGCCCATGCAAACAGCTTTTTAACTTGTGAAATGGTACCCACAAAGCCTAAATAGAGGAGTAGGCCACCACACACCCCTTTACTGGTGAGCTTTGCCATGAGACTGCCGCCTTTACTAAATGCTAATATCAATCCAAAGGCTCCTATGAGCAAACCAAAGGCCATAGGGTGTCCGCCTGCGGCAACCACAATAGGAATTAATGGAATGAGTGGGCCATGAGTACCCGCTAAGTTAGCGGTCGGTAAAATAAAGCCAGAAAATAGTAAAATAAATAACGAAACAATTAAAAGTTCGTAGCGTACGTTTTCAAGTACAAAGCCATCACTCAACCCCAAAGGGCCTGCAAACGTGGCAGCAATGGCTGCAACCATCACAACTTTACCTATAGTAGCGGCCATTGCTGGAATGGTGTCTTCAAATTCAAAGCGATAATCTCTAAACGGTAAATTTGGACGCCAGCGTTTTGGCTGCATAATTTGCAGTTCGTGCTCTAGATAAGCGTCGCGGCTTTCAAACTCAGAGCTGGGTTTATGAAGATTTTCATAGCTATCGGACGCGGTTTGAGTATCCGCTCCTGGTATAGCATCAGATGAATTATCATCTAGCGGCTTGGTGGTCATGACTTCTCCTGCAACTTAGTTGCTAACTCAAAATAAAAATACAGCTTTTACAAAGCAAATGAACGTTGAGTGCGCAGGGTAAAACAGCTTGCTACATATTGTAATTAGGCAAAAGGTCGTGCATAGCCCAGTTTAACGCTTTGTAAATGTTAACAAAAATAGCAAAGGGATGTGTTGTAACTGGCTTGTTAAATTTAAAAGGTCTTTAAATTCAGTGGTTTATTGTTTTGTTTTTACAGTGTGATCTTGTCATGCAGAATAGCGAAAAGGTCATAAAATCAGCAGATTCAGCAGCAATCATTCTTTAGTCTAATAAAGGTGACGTTAGCCGCTATTTGCTTATTATAAATACAATTAGCCGCAAAGTTGCACAAAAGCTAATAATACTAAGTTTTAGCGGAACAACTATTTTTGGACTCAAGATAGGGTTTTAAAAGGTAATAATAGGAGTAAAGTAAAAATATAGCGCAAAGTGACTAAACAAGAAAATGCCTTTATGTAACGTATTTATAAAGGCATTTCTGGGTAAGCTTGTTTGTTTTCACCGCCAGTTAAGCGCTGTAACAACCGACGCTGGCTTGAGAGTAATTGCCCTGAGCGTTCATTCATTATTTTGCAGGTTTTAGTTTTTAGTTCAAGCTGATGCAATAGCTTAGTAGTAAGGGTGTTTATATCAACAGGTAGAAGCGCGGTTAATTGTGCTAAACCTTCTTTGCCACCTTGCAAGCCTAAACTCACCAAAAAGCCATCGCGCTGGTTGTGCGATTCATTTAAGCTTTCTAAAAAGCCGAGCATTTTTTTATTATGTGTTTCTAGCTGCACATTACGTTGGCTTAGCAATTCGTATTGCGTTTCAAGTAATTCAATTAACGCGTCTAGCTTAGTAATGTCTTGTTGCAGACTTACAATATACTCTTTTACAGTTTTCATTTTTTATGAAGTTCAACCATAGCGTTAACGGTTTCATCAATATTAATTTTAAATTCACCACTGGCAATTGCCGCTTTCATCATGGCTACTTTATCCATATCAACGTCTGGCTTTGCAGCTAAATCTTGAAATGTTGAGTCTATTGATTTACTTAATGCACTCACTGAGTTTGCTTGCTCTTGTTTAGTCGCTACAGGTTGTTGTTCTGGTTTTGCATCCAGTGAAGAACGCTGGTTTGTTTTTTGGCTTTGATCAACCGCAGTGGTTGTTATTGCGCTTATATTCATTGTTTATTACCTAATTCGTTTATCGAATTTATATTGCTTAGTTTATATCAGCGACCAAGTACAAGCATTACTTAACTTTTATTTCGACATTTTTTAAAATGTCGCCTCTGCCACACCTTGCGCAATTACTCTGCCTTGAACTACTTTTTTTGATGATAAATTTTTTACATTAATAACCTCACCAAGCTGGCCATCTTCAAGAGCAATGGCTTTAACATTGGCCGAGAAAGTTGCGGTATTTATTTGCAGTGAAATATGCTCATTTTTATTGATTAAATACTGCTTTTCTAGGTAGCGGGTGGAGATCACCGTTCCTTTATCAATCTCGCGTTTAACGGTAAGTCCAACTAGCTGGTCAATACCGGTTTCGCCTTGATGGCGGTGCTTGCCTAAATCCACGCTTTTATATTCTAAGTCTTGCTTATTAAGCACTTTACCTCGGTTTAAAGTGTGCTTGGCAGCTACTAGGTTTATCCACACACTTATTTTGGCACTGGCCCTAAAGCGCCAAGCAGGCGATGGGCAAGATACAGAAACACTTACTCTGCCTGCAGGTGGCGTGTGACTTTGTGAGCGAGTGATTTGCAATTCATCACAGCTTAAATTTTCGCTGCCTTTAGGAATAAATAATTCTATATCTTGTCGCTGACTTTGCGAATTAACTGAGCGCAAATAGCTCTTAATTTCACTGTGCAAAAACTGCCGAATTTCTTTATCAAAATTAATGGGGATGGCCATAGCATGAGCTGGCAGAAGTCCAATAGTTAAAAGTAAGCGGAAAAGCCAACGCTTCCCTTGGGGAAGCTTAGCTTCCGTGTGTTGGGCTGTTTTTTGCTCTTTTTTTATGTAAGTCATTGAAAAAAATATACTTTTAAAAGTTGGCATAAAGGTTGTTATACACAAGGTAGAAAGTGTATGCGAAGCGCGAAAGCATACAAGAAACAAAAATTAGAGGCAACAATGGAACTATTTGATAAAGCGTTAGGTGTTCACCCTTTTTCAATGAAATTAAGGTTAGACAGAGCAGAAGTCATTGCCAGTAACTTGGCTAATGTTGACACGCCTGGGTTTAAATCTCGAGATGTAGATTACCGTCAAATTATGCAAAGTGTTTCATCCAGTTTTTCGCAAAACAGAGATGTTGATTTTGCTGGTGTACAAACGGATGAACTTAAATATCGCGTTCCTTATCAACCATCAAGTGATGGCAACACTGTTGAGTTAAATATTGAGCAAGCAAAATTTGCCAGCAACAGTATGGATTTTCAAACCAGTTTGACATTCTTAAATATGAAAATAAATGGCTTACATAAAGTTATTTCAGGGAAATCATAATGTCTTTTAATTCAATTTATGACGCTAGCGGCAGCGCCATGCGCGCTCAAGTTATTCGCCTCGATACCATTGCATCTAACCTAGCCAATGCCGATACCGCAGCCGGTTCAGAAGCCGACGCTTACAAGGCACTTAAACCAGTATTTTCTGCTTTGTACAAACAAACACAAGACAGCCAATCAATTTCAGCCTCGGTTGATGTATTAGGGATCACTGAGTCAAACCGTGCGGTAGAGCAGCGCTACGAGCCAAATAACCCAATTGCTAACAACGATGGTTATGTATTTTACTCCAACGTAAATGCACTCGAAGAAATGGCCGACATGATGTCTGCAAGTCGCAGCTACCAAACATCTGTTGAAGTTATGGGGCGTGTAAATAGCATGCAGCAAAGCATTCTTAAGTTAGGACAATAATTTTATGCAAGTTAATTCAGCCGTTCCAAGCGCAGCCGACGGGGCAAAAAACACCACGAATATTGCCGGTAATAGTTCAGCAGATGAAATGTCGACCATGTTTTTAGAGTTACTCGTTGCGCAAATCAGCAATCAAAATCCATTACAGCCTATGGACGGCACCCAATATGTGAGCCAGCTTGCGGAGTTTTCTAATGTTGAGTCGTTACAAAGCATTCGGCAAAACACCGCCGATGGTTTGGATTATGTGAGCAGCTTAGCGGTGCTTGAAGCCACTAATATGGTTGGTCAAACGGTTGATGTGCAAGCAAGCAGTATTGCCCTTGAACAAGATGGCAGTGTCTCTGGCATGGTTAATTTAGGGGAACCCGCAGACTCTGTCACTGTGCAACTTTATAACCAAGATGGTGAATTAGTTGAAGAAAAACAACTGCCTTATTCTGGAGTCGGTTCATTGCGTTTTGAATTTGAAAACCAAGAAGCCGGTGCGTATGCAGTGAGAGCGTATGCCACTACTGAAGAGGTACCAAAGCAGCTTGATACTTGGCTAAGTGGTGAGGTTGAGCGTGTTTCTGTAGGTAAATCGTTAGAAGATATTTTATTACAAGTCGATGGTTTGGGTAATTTTGGTATCACTGAAATTAATCAAGTGGCATAAATAAGAGGAATAAATAATATGTCTATGTTCAATATAGGATTAAGTGGTCTTAAAAGTACCCAAACAGGATTAGAAGTAACCAGTAATAATATTGCTAACTCGGGTACTGCTGGTTATAAAAATAACACCGCAGAATTTGCCGCAGTGTATAACGGCAGTCAACGCGGCGGCGTTAAAGTTGCCAATGTTAAAGAAGATTTTGTCACCGGTGGTGAAATTGTGCGCACCGGTAATGCGCTGGATATTGCTATTGATGGCCAAGGTTTTTTTGCCATATCAGAAAACGGCCGAACAGCTTACACCCAAGCAGGCCAGTTTCAGTTAGATAACGACTTAAATATTGTTAATGCCAACGGCGGCAAACTGCAAGGTTTTGGCGTGTCTCAGGTTGATGGTGGTGATCCGACAATTGTACCAGGTGTATTAACCGATTTAAAAATTGAAGCCTCAAACATAGAAGCACAAGCCAGTACCAATATTAACTTTAACGGTAACTTAAGTTCTTCTAGTGACGTGATTGCTTATCCTACAGCTCCTGCGGTATTTGATCCTAAAGATGGTAGTCAATATAACTTTTCTCAATCTACCGAAGTATTCGACTCATTAGGTAATAGCCATGTAATGACCCAGTACTTTAACCATACGGGTAGCAACGAATGGCAAGCGATGTTTTTCTTAGATGGTAAACCCCTTACTCAAGCTCAGCTTTCAGCGCTTGGTGCGACGACAGGTACTCAAGCTATTGATGATGGTGCTGGTGGTTCAATTAACGCCGGTACCATTACACTTAACTTTGATACCGATGGCCAAATGGTGCCGTTTTCAGGCGACTTAACGGCGGTTGATTTAGAGGTGCCTATTACTTCAACGCCAGGTAATGCAGAAATAACCAGTGGCGCAGCAGCATTAAATATCGCGCTTAAATTCGATGGTACAACGCAGTTTGGTTCAAGTTTCAGTGTTAACGAAAATGATGCCAACGGCTATACCTCAGGGGCGTTTTCTGGTGTGAAGGTTGAAGACGACGGCCGTGTATTTGCAACATTTACTAACGGTGAATCTAAATTACAAGGCCAAGTTGTACTTGCCTCGTTTGCGAACGTTGATGGTTTAGAGCAAGGCAGTAATACCGTGTGGTATCAAACTGAAGAGTCAGGCTCTGCACTTTATGGCGAGCCTGAAAGTGGCTCACTGGGTAAATTACTGTCGGGTTCATTTATGGGCTCAAATGTTGATATTAGTGAACAGCTGGTTGGCTTAATGTCATTTCAACAAAATTACCAAGCCAATGCTAAAACCATCAGCAGTGCTGATGAAATGATGCAAATTTTATTTAGTAACACCTAAGGAAGCTGAGCGTGGAAAAGTTAATTTATACCGCCGTTTCGGGTGCTGAACTTAATAATACCGCCTTACGCGTTGCTGCAAATAACTTAGCAAATGTTAGCACCGTAGGTTTTAAGGCCGACTTAGAGCAAGCGCAATCAATGATGGTACAAGGCGAGGGCTTTCGTACTCGTTACCACGCGCAACTAACACCAGTAACTACTGACTTATCGTCAGGGCCAATCATGGACACTGGCCGTAATCTTGATTTAGCACTGAGCAACGGCGGTTATTTAGAGGTGATGGATGACAATGGCGAACCGGCTTATACCCGCGCGGGTAATTTAGTGGTTGATGCCGATGGCTTTATTACTGTTAATGGCCGACGTGTGCAAGGTGACGGTGGCGATATTCAACTTCCTGAGTTTGGTGATATTGAAATTGGCTCAAACGGCATGATCAACCTAACCCCCATTGGCGGTGGTGTAATTGCAGAAGATGCGCAAATTAAATTAGCCAGTACCGATGCAAACTTAATTAAAGGTGCTGATGGCTTACTCAGAGCTAACGATTTACAGCCGCTTGAAGCCGACGAAACAATTACAGTAAGAACCGGTGCTTTAGAAGGTTCTAATGTGAATGCCGTGGCTGAAATGATCAAAACAATGAATATTAGCCGCCAATTTGAAATGAACGTAAAAATGATGAAGTCTGCTGACGAATTAGCGACCAGCGGTAATAAGCTCATCAGTGGACGTGGGTAAATAGGAAGCCAAACATGAATTCAGCATTATGGGTGAGTAAAACTGGTCTTGCAGCGCAAGATTTAAGAATGACAACAATATCTAATAACCTAGCGAACGTAAGCACTGCCGGTTTTAAAAAAGACAGAGCGGTATTTGAAGACTTATTTTACCAAGTACAAAAACAGCCTGGCGCGCAGGTAGATGAGCTTAATCAGCTGCCATCTGGGATTCAGGTGGGAACCGGTGTTCGTATTAACGGTACGCAAAAGCAATTTACCGAAGGTAGTTTTGAAACAACCAGTAACCAGTTAGATGTGGCCATTGCAGGGCAAGGCTTCTTTCAAATTGAAAGCCCTGATGGCGAGTTATTATTTACCCGTAACGGTCAGTTTCAGCTTAACTCTGAGTCATTACTGGTAAACAGCAACGGCTTACCATTGGCACAAAATATTGCGCTACCAGAGGGCACCACTAAAGTGAGTATTGGCACCGATGGCACCGTTACTGCCGTAGTGGGTAAGGATGCGCAAGCGGTTGAGTTAGGCCAAATGTTAACGGTTAACTTTGCAAATCCAGCAGGGTTACAAAGCTTAGGTGGCAATTTGTACCGCGAAACAGCAGCATCTGGTGAACCTGTTGAGGGGATCCCCGGTGAAGATGCTTTTGGTGGCTTGCAACAATTTACTATTGAAGGCTCAAACGTGAGCGTTGTTGATGAAATGGTAAGCATGATTGCCGTACAGCGCGCTTACGAGATGAACGCTAAAGTGGTCTCTGCAGCAGATGAAATGCTGCGCTTTATAAACCAAAACGTATGATTATGATGAATAAGTTAACATTATTTTTGCTGCTTTTGGGTGTTGCTGGTTGTAGCAATACCCCGTCAAAAACCCAAATGGTGGAATGCGAAGTGGTGTATGGGGAAGTGAAATGTCCACAAAACACCACTCAAAAATCAGTTCAAGACTATGAAATAAGCCAAGATGCCTATGCACAGGGTTTGAATCAGCAAGATGGTAGCTTATTTCAAGATAACTATATGTTTTCTTTGTATGCAGATAAACGTGCTTACCGAGTTGGCGATATTTTAACTGTGGTGCTTAACGAGCGCACGCAATCAAGTAAAAGTGCCGATTCGAGTTTAGATAAAAGTACCGACTTGGATGTTTCAGTGCCAGTTGCTGGTGCACTCAATGTAGCTGATTTTAATTTGGGTATAGGCTCGAGTGCCAAGTTTGACGGGGAAAGCAGCGCTAGCCAACAAAACTTCCTCAGTGGCGCTATTACCGTGCGGGTTAATCATGTTTTATCTAATGGGTCGCTGGTTATTAAAGGGCGTAAGCAAATTAAACTTAACCAAGGTGACGAATACATTGAAATTGAAGGGCTAGTTCGCCCTGGCGATATTGATGTAAGTAACCGTGTTTCGTCGCTTCGTATTGCTGAAGCGCAAATAAGCTATACCGGCAAAGGCACATTGGCTGATGCGAATCGTCCGGGTTGGTTTACCACTTTATTTACCCGATTCTTAAACCCGTTCTAAGGGATTACTGAGGTTTTAATGAAATATTTACTATTAATGCTAGTGTGCTTTTTTAGCCTATTAGCGCCTGCAACTGTGACCGCCAAAGCACGTCCATTATTAGATATTGTTGATGTGCTAGGTGTGCGAGAAAACCAACTCGTGGGTTACGGTTTAGTAGTGGGTTTGCCGGGGTCGGGTGATAAAGCTCAAGTGAAATTTGCCGGCCAATCGCTAAGTAATATGCTAAAGCAATTTGGTGTCTCTGTAGATGAAGAGCGATTACCAAAATCAAAAAATATAGCGGCTGTTGCTGTCCATGCTACGTTACCGCCAATGGGAAGCCCAGGTCAAGCCATTGATGTAACTGTGAACTCATTAGGCGATGCAAAAAGCTTACATGGTGGTAGCTTAATGTTGACCCCGTTAAAAGGGGTTGATGGCAAAGTGTATGCGCTAGCACAAGGTAATTTAGTGGTGGGCGGTATTAATGCTAGCGGTAAAAGTGGCTCCTCGGTGACTGTTAATGTGCCTACTTCAGGGCTTATTCCTAATGGTGCCATTATTGAGCGCAGTGTTATGGCTATGTATGAAAGTCAAAGTGATGTAATTCTTAATTTAAAAGATCCAAATTATCAAACTGCCCGCAATGTTGTACGTGCTATTAATAAAGTATTTGGGCCTGATGTAGCTACTGCTGAAAACTGGGCGCGCTTAGTGGTTAGTGCGCCAAGCGATGCCAATAGTCGCAACACGTTTATGTCGATGCTACAAGATATTACTGTAGAGCAAGGTTCTGAGCGCCCAAAAATTGTATTTAATAGCCGCACAGGTACTGTCGTAATGAACAATACAGTGCGAGTTAATCAGGCTGCGGTTAACCATGGCAATTTAACCATTACCATCAGTGAACAAGAGCAAGTGTCGCAACCAGGGCCGTTTTCAAATGGCCAAACTACGACCACGCAATCAAGTGATATCACAGTAGATCAACAACAAAAAAATATGCTGTTGTGGCCTGAAGGCACCTCATTAGATGAAATTGTAAAAGCGGTAAATGCACTTGGCGCAACGCCAGCCGAGCTTATGTCGATATTAATTGCACTTGATAATGCTGGGGCTCTAGAAGCCGAGCTATTAGTTATTTAAAGGAAATAGCCATGAAAATAGAGTCATCAACCCAATTATCTCAGTCATTAGCGATTGACCCGACCCATCTAGAAAATATTACCGGCAACAGTGAAGCTGGCGTTAAACAGGCAGCAGAGCAGTTTGAAGCCATTTTTTTACAGCTGGTATTAAAAAGTATGGATAGCACCACCAAAACTATGGCCGGTGACAATGGTTTTTTTAATAGTAACGAGCAAGCGCAATTTAGAGATATGCATAATGCTCAAACCGCGCAGCATTTAGCGTCAACTCATCAACTGGGTTTAGCCGAAGCGATTGTTAAGCAGTTTGATGAGAAAATTGCCCCCATAGAAAATACATTTAAGAATAGCCAAAGCTTGGTCGCTAATGATCAATATAAAGGTGCTGAAAGCGTTGAGCCAACCCAAAGCTATGATATTTATGCGGGATCGGCATTTGTTCAGCCATTGAATGCTAATACGATTAGGTAGTTAATTATGTCTATGTTAAATAACGCGTTAAGCGGCCTCAATGCTGCAAATATTGCACTGACTGTGTCAGGGCAAAATGTCGCGAATGCAGCCGTTGAGGGTTATTCGCGTCAGCAAGCTCAATTTAAAACCTCTAATGTATATTTAGGCGGGGTTGAGGTGGCGTCTGTTGATCGGGTTGTTGACGCCTTTTTAAATGACGATATTTGGCGCACTAATTCTGATACCACTTATTATGAAAACAAACAGTCATATCTAGGTTTTATTGAGCAAATCATTGGTACCGACTCGTTAAACTTAAATAACTCCCTTGCAAGCCTAACAGATGCACTCAATGCTGCAGCAACCAAGCCTGATTCACAGGCTTTCAGGCAACAATTTTTATCCTCTGCAGAGGGCTTTATGCAAGATATTGCGCAAATTAATGGCGCTTTGGCAGGACAAGCAACAAAGTTAAATGCACAAATGAGTAATGTGGCGCTTAATGTGTCTTCTATTACTAAGCAAATAGCCGAAATTAACAGTAGCATTGGATTAGCAACAGCAAACAAGCAATCAACCGCAGAGTTAAAAGATAATCGAGAACGCCTAGTAAACCAGTTATCAGGGCATATTGGCGTATCTATTGTTGAGCGAGATAATGGCTTTATTGATATTAGTACCTTAAGTGGTGCCCCGCTGGTGGTAGGGAGTAAAGCGGCATCAATCTCAGTAAATGGAACAACAGTAACGAGTAACTTTATTGGTCAAGAGTTCACCCTTGATAAAAACGTTGGTGGTCAATTTGGTGGCTTAATAAGCGTTGATAACGATGTAATAAAACCAACTCTTGCAACCTTAAATAGCTTAGTTGCCGACCTTGCCGATGATATGAACGGTGCATTACAAAGTGGTTTTGATTTAAATAACGACCCCGGTGAAGCACTGTTTACATACAACCCATTAAACCCATTAGGGACGATTGAGATTAACCCTGCGATCACCACTGATAAACTTGGTTTTAAAGACAGTAGTACCTCAGGACCTGGTGATAACTCTAATATTGCTAATATTGTTGCTTCAATGGCAGGAAAAGGCGATAAGTTTACGTTATTAGTAGGGGATCTTGCTATTACTAGTAAGCAAAACTTAAATAGCATTACCACCGCTACTAATTTAAGTGAAAACGCCATTGCTGCGCGCGATAGCTACAGCGGGGTGAACCTTGATGAAGAGGCGGCAAACTTAATGCATTTTCAACAAATGTACAGTGCCAATGCCAAAGTGATCAGCACAGCAGATCAAATGTTTAAATCTTTACTGCAAATGTTTTAAAAGGGCAATGTTATGCGAGTTAGTAGTCATCAGTTTCATTTAAATTCAATCAAAAACATTCAAAGTAATACTGAAAACTTTAACGAAAAATCAATTCAGTTAGCAACCAATAAGCGTATTCTTAAGCCCTCAGATGATCCGCTTGGCACTGTAATGATCATGAACCTAGGTTCAGAAATAAAATCGTTAGAGCAATACAAAACCAATATGGATGCAGTTAACTTTTCATTAGGTCAACAAGAAGTACAGCTAACCGGTATTGTTAACCAAATATATTCACTGCAAAGTTTAATTACCACTGCAGCTGATGGTTCAATGGGCGAGGCAGAAATTAAAGCACTCGGCCAAGAAATGAGTGTGGCTTTTCCGGCAATTGTTGATTTACTAAATGCAACCGACAGCGATGGACAATATTATTTTTCGGGTAGTAAAACCGATGAAAAACCGTTTCAAATTGATGCGACGGGCAATTATGTTTATGCCGGTGACGATATTGTCAGAGAAGTCGCTGTATCTGACGACTCAAGTGTAAAAAACAATATTATGGGTGATGATTTAGACCCCGGTGCCGGTTTTTTAAATGCCATGCAAGACTATCTTGTTGATGTAAATAATCCGCCAGCAGGTGGTGTTGGCAATCAATCACGGGTGATGATAGATAAATTAGCTGACTTTTTAGGTACTATTAGTAGCCAAGTGACCACCATAGGCTCTACTATGGCTTCGCTTGATTCGATTACTACCAGTAATCTAGATATCACCACATTTACGGTTAACTTGCAGGACGATTTGAGTGCTGTAGATTATCCAGAAGCGTTTATTTCGATGAATGAATCTATGGCGGCGTATGAATCATCGATGCAGGTTTACTCGACAGTAAGTAAACTTTCATTGTTTTCATACATTTAAAATTATAATACTTTCAGGAACTAACTATGCTGGTTAAAAGTAGCGAAAAAGCGCAAGCAATTGACTTGGTTAATACCAATAAATCGGATGCACTCGTTACATCAACAAAGGATTCTGCTAACAATTTGTGGAAAAACAAAATTGTTGCCAGAGAGGACCAAGTTAAAGTACTGACTGGCTGGGCGCAGCGCGGGGCACTGAGTCAAGCGCTAGCAAAAGCCGAACAAAGCGAAAGCACTATTCGTAATTTGTATATGGGGCTTGAAAAATTAGCACAACAATTAAATACCCAAGCTGCTAACACTCAGCCACAACCCATGCAACAACAGCAAATTAAAGTGCAAATAGCGTCATTACAAAACACAGCAAATAAAAAAGGCTCAGGACTTGATACCCAGCTGAAAATAACGGATCCAAATCGCGCTATTAGCAAACAGCTTAATGCAAATATAGACCTGCTTAGCGCACGTCCACATGAAGAAAATATCCAGTTAGTGATGGGTCGCTCGGGCAAATCATTAAGCTTAAAGATACCAGCCTATCAAGATGAAAAAACCAATTTAACTGCCATTCAAAATGCGTTTGCACCACATCATATAAATGTTGAGCTTAATCGTGAAAACCGTCTGCTTTTTAGTGCGCAAAAAGATAATGCGGCTCCACTTTTAGAGCCTTGGGTGATGAGTGGTCAAGGTGTACGAATTGCTGCAGGAAACCCGATTTCTTTGCAGCTCAATGATTTAGATAACCCTCTGAATGAACTTGCTAAAATAGCCGATAAAAATGCCACTATTGCTCAGCACCGAGAGCAAATCCAAAGTGCGCAGCGCCATTTAAAAGCGAATTTAATAAAAATTCAGGCACAAAAACAACAATTACAAAGCCAACTAGAGCAGCTTGACTCTGCTAGTTCATTAGCTAACACTGATGAACTACTTGCTTTAAGTCTAGGGGTTAAACAGCATATGCAAAACCCTGGGGTAAATAGTGTAGCTGCGATTATGTCGCAGGCAAACATTACCCGTAATATGGTGCAATACTCACTCACTTAATTTTTTAATGCAGCAAGCTAGTATTGCTGCATCTTTTTTTATTTCTATTATTCCTCTTATCTGCTTTTAGCTAGCGAAAATGCCTATTTTACCCGCTTTGAATACATTGCTTAAAAAAATATAAAAAATAATTAGAAAAAAGTTTAGGTAATTAAAAATATGGTCGCTCTTAGTTATTAGAAGGTGATTTAGGTTCACTAATTACTTTAGCTATTCATTTAAAGAGGAAATAAACATGGCTTTATCAATTCAATCAAACATGGCTTCAATGTCAATCCAAAACCAACTTGGTCGTAGCAACAACGATTTGTCTACAGCACTTGAGCGTTTAGGTTCTGGTTTTAAAATTAACTCTGCTAAAGATGACGCGGCTGGTCTACAAATCGCTTCACGCTTAAACGCACAGGTACGTGGTCAAGACGCTGGTTTATATAACGGTAACAATGCTATGTCTATGATGCAAACTGCTGAAGGTGCGTTTGATGAAATGACTAACATTGCTTACCGCATGAAAGAACTTGCTACTCAAGGTTCAAGTGATACAAACGGTGCAAAAGAATGGGCTGCACAAAGTGCAGAATACACAGCACTAGCTACTGAGCTTACAAACATCATGGACAACACATCGTTTGGTGATGGAACTAAACTTTTAGCAGCTACTGGTAAGTTTGGTGCAGGTGCGGTTAACTTCCAAGTAGGTTCAAGTGCAGCAGAAACCCTTAATGTTGATATTTCTACTCAGTTAGGTGCTGTAACAACAGCCATTGGTTCTGCTGCTGCATTTACTGACGTTGCAACAGCACAAGCGCAGATTGCGTTTGTTGATACTTTAGTTGGCGAAATTGGTACTGCACGTTCAACGCTTGGTGCATCAATGAACCGTCTTGACCATACAATGACTAACGTATCTAACATGAAGCAAAACACTCAAGCTGCTGTAGGTACGTTAATGGACGCTGATTTTGCTGCTGAAACATCAAACATGACTAAGCAACAATTGCTAATGAACTCTGGTATCTCGGTACTGAGCACAGCTAACAGCACAACACAAATGATTGGTTCACTACTTCGTTAATAGTGATTAATCAATTAAGTATGCATAGCTACACCTAAGGTGTAGCTATTATTGTTTATAGTCATAAGTAAAAATATTTACTTTAGATTTTTTTGCTTATAACTAAAATGCTTGGAGATTAAAATGAGCTCTGCAATAGGAATCAATCCTGGGCAATTAGCCTCACAATATACACAAATTGAGCGTAGCGCTAAAGATCAGCAATTAAGTACTAAAAGTAGCCTTTTTAGCAATCAAATTAAGGCGTTTGATAGCCTGAAAAGTAATTTATCAAACTTTTTTGATGACTTACAAACCAATATTAAAGATACCAGTAGCTTGTTTGCTAACACCGCTACGGTGAGCAATTCATCCGCATTAGCAGTAACAGCAAGCGGCACAGCAGCCAGCGGTGAGTACGATGTATTTGTTGAGCAATTAGCACAAGCACACCAAGTGGCATTGAGTTTTGATCCGGCTAAAGCTTTAACCACGGATGGTGAGTTGAGTATTGATTTGGCAGGCAGTGCGTTTAGTGTTGACTTTGCAAGCCTTGGCGCCGATGCATCATTAACTGATGTTGCTAATGCCATCAACTCACATGTTGATAATAGCGGTGTTAAAGCCTCTGTTGTGCGCTCTGGCACAGAAACCTTTTTAACTTTAACCAGTGCTGAGTCGGGTGCTGCTAATCAGGTGGGGGTGAGCTTTACTGAAGGTACGGATGCCAATGGCAGTGATATCACCAATGCTATAACAAACAAACAAGATTTAACCTTAGCGCAAGATGCGATTGTCAAACTAGGGGCTAACTCAGCACTTACAATCACTTCAAGCAGTAATAAACTCGATACGGTTATTGATGGTGTAACGATTGATTTAACGCAGGCGCAGTCGCTGGGCGATCAGCCAATTCATATATCAATTACCCAAGATCAAGAAAGCTCTAAAGAAAACATTCAAAGTTTTGTGGATAAATTTAATTCGCTCACCAATGGCATTACCAGTAACCAGTACTTAAAACGAGATAATATGGCTGCCGGCCTTGCTCGCTCTTTACGCAACGATTTTCAGGGTACGTTTGAAGGTAAAACCTTGTTCTCTGTGGGTATTGAATTTGATCGTAGCGGTAACTTAAAAATAGATAATAAAAAACTTGAAGAAGCTATGGCTACTAATCCTGAACAGTTAACCAGCATGCTCACAGGTGAAAACGGTTTATTGTCTAAGCTAGAAACCCGCGTTGAGCCTTTCACTAAAAGCTATGGTTTGATGACGGATAAAAAGCAGTCATTGCAAGCGAGCTTAAATATAGTCAATAGGCAACAAAAAGATCATGAAGTGTCTATGGAGCAAGTGTACCAACGCTACTTGTCGCAGTTTACACAAATGCAACAGACTATTGCACAATTAGAATCTACAATGGGTCAATTTGGGAGCTAAACATAGATGTTAGATTTAAATGATGGCTTTTCAGCCTATAAAAGTACATCAGTAGATGCAAAAGCGGCCAGTGCCGATATTCATAAATTAGTATTGATGTTATTTGATGGTTTTTCAGATGAGCTTGAAAAAGTCACAGGCCACATAAAACAAAAAAGATACGATAAAAAAGCCGAAAGCATCGAAAAACTAATGCGCATTTTAGGCGGGCTTGAGGCCTCATTAGATCTTGAAAAAGGCGGTGAAGTAGCGCAAAACATGCAAAACCTTTATCAGCATTGTGGGCAAGCATTATTGCAAGCCAGTATAAAAAATGACTTGAGCTATATTGACTCCACCCGTGTAGTGATGACCAACTTGCAAGAAGGGTGGCAAGGCTTAGGCACACAATAAACAAATCTAAACCAGCTACCAATAGCTGGTTTTTTCATTTTTAACACGGCTTTTTTATATCTCCCCCCGCTGGCTAAATAATTATTCAATTCATTATTAATAACATATCACTTCCTTCCGATGTGGAAGTTCCGCTTCCGCTTTTTGGGTTTTTATTTTATTTTTTGTTATAAAACAGCGCCTTAAAGTTGGCTTGTTTATTGCTAAATGAAACATGAACTTATAATGAATTTAGTATTGCTAATGGAACACTCTCAAAAATACGCAGCGCAAAAAATGGAACAATTACTTAGCACCATGGAAGATGCTATCCATGAGAGTAATTGGTATGAGGTTAAATCAGCCGATAAGCAGCTGCTTGCATTTTATAATGAGCTGCAAAATATGCCTTGCTTTAGTTCAATGAAGGCTGAACAAAATAACTTAAAAGCACGTTACGTTGACTTAATCGACCTAGTGAGCCAAAAACAAGCGGCTATTAAAGTACAAATGCAGCGCCACCAGGAAGATAAAGAAGGTTTAATTGCGTATAAAAAAGTACAACAAGGACAGTCACTATGAGTATCCAAGCAAATACTATGGCGACAAAGACTGACTTTGGCAGTGCCACTAATAAACCAACCATATTAAAAAGTAGTACACCTGCAGATGCGCAAGAACTACAGAGCGAGCTTGAGCCGTTTACGCTTTCTTCAAAGCAACAGCAAACAAAACAGCAAAATGTGCAAGGTGAACAACCTCAAGAAAGTTCAGAACAACTAGCGCAAGAAGATGCCAGTGCAGAAACACAAGAAATAATAAATCCGTACTTTTTAAACACTGCAAATTATAATCTTGATAGCAATAAAATAAACGCGCCTGTCACAAATTTACTCAACTCAAATAGTAACCTTGCTCTTGATAACGGCACTGCAGCAGTGGAAACACCACCAGCACAACTTGTTATTGATGAGCAGTTAAAGAGTAAGCCTTTAGAGACTCTGCACGAAGAAGGCATTATAACTCAAGAGTCAGCTAAAACTGCGTCTGTACAAAATATGACAGTGCATAGTGATGTTTTAACTGTGCCTGCTGCAGCTATAAATGTAACGCCAGCGAATACACCCATTAATAAAGAATTAAATACACTCGATTTAGCCAAAGCACCACAAACATTGTATTCGCAAGCGCTTTTGAATCGATTAAATCAACCTTCGGTAGTGTTGAATACTTATGGACACGCGCAATCAAGTAGCCCAACCAATGAGCAACTAGCTGCACAACCGAGTATTGGGCTCAGTAAGCTCGAGCTTGCTGCACTGACACAAAACACGCAATCGAAACTTCTCAACATTGAATCTCGTGAAGGCAGCAATCAAAAATCAGCATTAGTGAATGCTTTTTCATCTGCCGCACCTGCGACAGAGAGCTTTGAATGGCAAAAAGAGAAATTAAAAGAGGCTCCCAGTGAATGGGGGCAGCGTTTATTGCATGTACTTGGCGATAAGGTAAAGCTGCAAATAGGCCAGCAACTTCAGCGTGCGCAAATTAGATTAGATCCTCCAAACCTAGGCAGTATTGAAATATCTATCAATATTGAAGGGGATAAAACCTCAGTCAGTTTAACTACGAGTAATGCGCAGGTTAGAGATGCCATAGCGCAAACTTTAGAGCAGTTACGTCAGTCTTTGTCGCAAAACTCAAATACCACAGTGGATGTTAATTTGAGTGATAAACAGCAGCAACCTCAACAGCAAAGCGACAATAGCGACATTGCAAATAATCATACCGAGATGCCTTCAATGGATGATGACAACAGCACTCGCACACCTAAGTCACCATTAGATTGGTTGGATTTATTAGTATAACTACCTTGGATTAAGAGAGATAAAAGTGAAAAAAATAATAATAGCCCTAACTGTAATTGCACTTATTGCGGCTGCATTTTTTGCGGGACAGTTTTTTAACGACAGTGACTCATCACAAGAAGCTCCGCAAGCAGATATAACAAAAGTTGAATACCACGAAATGGAGCGCTTTATTATAAGCGTATCAGAGGACTCAATTGCCCGTTATTTAGTGCTCGACTTGGTGCTTGTTACTTCACCCTCTGTATACAACACAGGCACAGAGGCGATGGAGCCGCTTGTAAGAAATGTACTGGTAAAACAGTTTGCCAATATGAGTCATAGCCAAGCAAAAGCCGCTTTTAAAGATATAGATGCTGTACAAAAAAACTTATTAGAGCAGTTTAATTTAGTGTTAGCGAATACGGTATCTGTTCGATTGGATAACGTACTTGTTACGAACGTCTTCATTCAATAGGCCATCGCTATGATGCTGCAAGAAGAGTAGGGCGAGTTAATAACAGAACCACCAGTCACCTTAACGCCACAAAAAGAGACGCAACTATTATCGCAGTACTCTTTTTTGGTGAATAGAGCGGCTGCGCACATGCGCACTCAAGTGGGTGTTATTGTCGATAATGATGATATTTATCAAATAGGCATTATTGCGCTGTTGTCGTCTATTCGTCGCTATGGTCGGGATTTAGATGAGAAGTTTGCTGCATTTGCGTTTAAGCGTATTCGTGGTGCTATGTTAGATGAGTTTAGGCGTGTCGATTGGCGCCCACGACAGTTAAGGCAGCAGTCTCATCAGCTTCGTGATATGAGCCGTTCACTGCAAAAAAAGCTCGGTCGTGATGCAACAGACACCGAAATGTGTGAGGCGTTAGGAATTAACCATAAAGAGCTTATTCAACTGCATTACAGTGAGCAAGCCGAAGCATTTGATAGCCTTGAAGCGCTATTGGAAGCTAACCCTAATTTAGCGCTCACCTCTGCACATACACACGACAAAGAAGAGACAGCAGCGACGCTAAAAGTGGCGATGAGCAAACTGAATACCCGAGAAAAGCTGCTCTTGCAATTATATTACATGCACGAAATGAATATGAAAGAAATAGCGTTAACGCTCGATTTAACCGAGGCACGTGTTTGCCAACTTCATAAACAAGCACTTGAAGCGCTTACACAAGCGCTTCAAAAAATCTAATACCTAAGGAATAAAGAATGCAAAGAGTTATAGGGTTAATAGTAGTACTTGCAACAGTATTAGGTGGTTTTGCGTTTGCGGGCGGCAACATTGCCACTATGTGGCAGCCATACGAGTTTTTAATTATTTTTGGCGCAGGTTTAGGGGCGCTAATTGTGGGTAATTCAAAGTATGTACTGACAGAAATGCTATCGCAATTAAAGTATCAATTTATTAGTGGTAAAGGAACCGATACGTCTGAGCTGTACCATGACTTACTACTCGTTATTTACTCTTTATTAGACTTAGCCAGAGTGAAAGGCATTAAAGGATTAGATGAGCATGTTGAAAACCCAGAAACCAGTTCTATTTTTCTTGCCTACCCTAAAGTGTATGAGTTCCCACAGCTAGTTACTTTTATTTGCGATAACTTACGTTTATTTAGTATGGGAAAAATAAACTCTCATGACTTTGATGCCATGTTAGAGCAAGAGATTTATACCATTGAAGAGCAACGTCTTAAACCTTCTCATTCACTTGCTAATATAGCTGAAGCTATGCCAGGTTTTGGTATTTTAGCAGCGGTTGGCGGCATTATTATTACCATGCAGCATCTTGATGGACCTTTAAGTGAAATTGGCTACCATGTAGCAGCGGCGTTGGTGGGTACTTTTATTGGTATTTTTGCTTGTTACTGTTTAATTGCACCCCTTGCCTCAGCGATGGAGCAGTATGTAAAAAAACAAGTGGCAATGTTTGAATGTGTGCGTGCCATGTTAGTGGCGCATGCTAAAGGGCATGTGCCTATTGTGGCGACTGATTCAGGCCGAAAATTAATTAATGAAGAAATTAAACCGACCTTTACCACCATGGAAGAGTGGATTACTAACAAGGCGGCTTAATGATGGAAAACAAAAATCAAGAAATCGTCATCAAACGCTCTCGTAGAAGAGCAACCGAAAAGCCTCATGGTGGTGCTTGGAAGGTTGCCTTTGCCGATTTTACTTTGGCGATGATGGCGTTTTTTATGGTGATGTGGATCATGGCGATCACCAATGAATCTGAGCGTGAAGAAATAGCACACTATATGCGAACTCACTCAATTTTTGATGGTGGCCCCGCTATTTTTGATCCTCAAAACAGCCCATTCCCCGTTGATTTAGGGGGTTCTCCTTCTGTAATTAAGCACTTAGAGTCGGGAATTACGCCTCCGGACTCTCCAAAACCTGGAATGAGTGAAGTATTACAAGTGCCCGATGGCACCGTTGAGCCTAAAGCAGGGCAAGGCGAGAAGTTAAATTCAGCGATTGATAGCCAATTTGAAGCTTTATCTGAGCTGAGCTTATTACTGGAAAGTATTGATGAACTCAGTAAAGAAGAGTTACTAAAAAATAACTTACTAGTTGAAGAAGTGCCCTTGGGGCTCAGAGTGATCATTAGAGATGACAAGCACCACCAAATGTTTGAACGCTCAAAGTCGCAAATGACTCCATTTTTTGAAGATCTGTTTCTATACCTTGGCGGATTAGTTAAAGACATTAATAACAAAATCATTATTTCTGGGCACAGCGATGCCAGCTTATTTGTTGATGGCAGCTCTCGTAATTGGGACATTTCTGGCGATAGAGCGCAGCAAGCAAGAAAAGTAATGACTATGGGCGGAATGCCATCAAGTCAGGTGCTTCAAGTAAATGCGTTTTCATCAAATCGACCAATTAATAAAGAAAATAAAAAAGCCAGCGAAAACAGACGTGTTGAACTGCTGATCTTAACCAAAGATGCTCAGGATAAATTTAACCAATTATTTGATGATAGCAACATTAACAATCCTATAAAAAAAGCGGCTGGTGCGGCAACGGCTAACAAACCCGTGCTACGTCTTGAAGAGAATTATGAGTAACCAACCAGACACCAAACGAAGTTACAAAAGATGGAACTTAAACCTTAAAGATAATTACGAGCCTGAGTCAGTTCAGCTTGGCGGAGTAGGCGTGCAGTTATTACGCCGTTGTTTTATTGATATTTCACTATGCCATGGTGTGGCAAAAGACATTAGCGTGGGCGGTGTGGGGTTATTAGTACCTGCTGAAAAGACGATCCCCAATAAAATTATTGTGGTGTTTGATAAAACCAATCGATTGGCTGGCAAGGTGATGTATCGCCGTGCAGTGAGTGAAAAATTAATGTTTTTAGGGGTTGAGTGGATAAGCAAAAATGAGCGCTTACGCAGCGATATAGTTAATCGTTTACAGCTACAAGCCCAATTGAAAAAAGCAAAAAAACGAACATAAGCTGAATATAAATGAATCAGGAAAAACAGTGGTATGAGTAAAACGTTAAACGCTAAAACAAAGTTAATTAAAGCGAAAGATTCTGAGCATATTACGCCATTTGCACTCACGCTTGAGCAAAGAGCATATGAACAAGCACAACAAAAAGCAGCGCATATAAACGTTAATATTCGTAAAACTTTGGAGTTAGAGCTAGCCCAATTATTTAACGACAGCCGTTTTGATGTAGAAATTTCGCCTTGTTCGCATTCGGTTATTAGCAGTTGGTTTAAAGAATCCTCAAGGATATTTCTTGCCTGCCCTTTATTTGCCCCTACTCAAGGTGAGGCCTATTTAGCGCTTGATTATCAAAGTGCATATAAAACAGCGGATTTATGCTTAGGTGGGCAATTTAATAATGTGAACAGCACAGAGCAAGTCTCTGATGAGGTGAATAACGAATTAAGCTCAACAGAAAGCCGTATTTGTGGTCGCTTACTACAGCGCCAAGTGCAGGGCATTCAAGGCTTATTATTTAGAGAACGCTCAGCGTTATTAGGTGAGATACAAAAGTCTCATGCCTTACCTGAAGCATTACAATATTTAGCCTTTAAAGTGCGGTTTATATTAGAAAACCAAGTAATAAGTTGGTTTTTATGGCTGCCAATTAGCTTTTTTTGCGCAGCTGATAGCGAGCAAGATTCAGCAAATAACGAAACACTCAATACTGAGATGTGGGCACAGTTTGCGGTGCAAGGTCAGATTGAAATGGCGAAGAAAAAAGTCACTTTAAAGCAATTAAAGGCCTGTGTAGCCGGCGGGGTATTACCAATTGAACTTAATGAAGCTGCACTATTTAACCTAGGTCATAAACAAATATTCAAAGGCCAAGTTGTTGAGCAAGAGACTGGCTTAGCATTTCAAATCACACAATTATCAAACAATACAACGAGTAACTAAATTATGAACGAGAACCTTGATAGCGCCTTGGCGGGCTTAGAGCTTGATGCTTTTGATGGATTTGATGATAAATCTGCTAATAAAACTAACGAAGGAAATATGTCATTTTTTCAAGATGTTCCTTTACTCGTCACTCTTGAAGTAGCAAGTACTGAAATTACTTTAGGCGAGCTTAGCCAAGCCAAAGAAGGCGATGTGCTTAAGCTAGACAAAGTAGCCGGTGAAGCGCTTGATGTAAAAGTTAATGGGGTATTTTTTGCTAAAGCAGAAGTGGTAATGGTTGAAGGGCAGTATGGTTTGAAATTTGCTCAAACAGATACCGCAAAGGATCAGTAAACAAATGAATAAACGCGTAATTTTTAAAGTTAGCCTACTGTTGATCATGATGTTTTTACCAAGCTGGCTAAATGCGGAAGAACTTACGCTGTTTTCTCTAAAAGATACGGCCGACGGGCAAGACTATAGCGTTAAATTGCAAATACTTTTGCTAATGACGGTATTGAGCTTATTACCTGCGCTATTGATGGTTTTAACGTCGTTTACCAGAATCATCATTGTATTGGCAATTTTGCGCCAAGCTATGGGGTTACAACAAAGCCCACCGAATAAAATTTTGATTGGCATCTCACTGATGCTCACTATGTTGATTATGCGACCAGTTTGGCAGGATATTTACCAAAATGCATATACGCCTTTTCAGCAGCAAACCATAGGATTAGAGGAAGCTTTACTCACTGCAGAAAAACCTTTGCGTGCTTTTATGCTTAGACAAACTCGCGAAAGTGAATTACGCCAAGTGTTATTAATTGCCAATGAGCCAACTACACTCACCGCGCAAGAGATTCCGTTTGAAGTATTAATGCCTGCGTTTGTATTAAGTGAGCTTACTACCGCTTTTCAAATTGGCTTTATGTTGTTTATTCCTTTTTTAATTATAGATTTAGTTGTCAGTAGTGTGCTGATGTCTATGGGTATGATGATGCTATCACCGCTGATCATTAGCTTACCGTTTAAGTTAATGGTGTTTGTACTTGCCGATGGCTGGTCAATGATAGCAGGTACGCTGGCAGCAACATTTGGAATGTCACCATGACCCCAGAAATGTCGGTAGAGCTTATTTCAAGCGCGGTTTATACCATTATAAAACTGATTTTAGTCTTAATTGTGCCGGGTTTAATACTAGGTATTGTGGTGGCCATTATTCAAGGTGCGACCTCTATTCAAGAGCAAACCCTAACGTTCTTACCACGTATGTTATTAACCTTATTAATGGTGGTGTTTGCGGGGCATTGGATGCTACAAATTTTGATTGATTGGTTTGATAAGCTCAAATTTATGTTACCTGGAGTATTTGGTTGAGCTCATTACTTGCTTTAACGTCTACTGACTTAGTCAGCTGGATGGGCACGCTTTGGTGGCCATTTGTACGTTTTTCTGCACTTTTATGGTCTATGCCGGTATTTGACAGTCCGGCAGTAACGCCGCGCTCTCGTATTTTAGTGTCTATGATGTTGGCTTTTTTAGTTGCTCCGCAGTTACCACTTGCACCTGCTATTGACTTGTTTTCTTTAGATGCCGCCATCTTAACCTTCGAGCAAATTATTTTTGGGGTAATGATGGGGTTATCGCTGCGTATTTTGTTTGAAGTAATGGCAATGATAGGGCTGATCTTATCCATGCAGATGGGTTTATCAATGGCGCTTGTTATGGACCCCGGTAGTGGTAACCAAGTGGCATTATTGGGACAGTTATTTTGGATTATGTGTGCATTACTGTTTTTTGCCGCAGATGGTCACTTAATAACTCTACAAGTTATGGTAGAGAGCTTTCATAGCTTTCCGATTGGTCGCAGTATTTATGAGTTTGATATTCAGGCGATTATTATGTTGTTTGCGTGGATGTTTTCCTCTGCTTTATTGCTGTCGCTACCAGGGATAGTCGCCATGTTATTGGTTAACTTAACCTTTGGTGTAGCAAGTAGGGCGGCGCCGTCATTAAATATTTTTGTATTGGGTTTCCCTATGTCGCTATTGATGGGGTTTTTCTGCGTATTTATGACTTTAGAGTACACAGGAAGTGCGTTTTCAAGGCTAACGTATCATGTGCTAACAACCTTTGCACAGGCGATGAGGTAGCGGTATGTCTGAAAATAGCTCGCAAGAAAAAACAGAACAACCCACAGAGAAACGGCTAAAAAAAGCCAAAGAAGACGGCCAAGTCGCGCGCTCAAAAGAACTCAATACCGCTATTTTATTAATGGTCAGTATTGCTGGGCTATTGTGGTTTGCCAATTTATTTTACAGCTTATTTGTTAACTTAATGAACAGCACTATGGTGCTGGATCATACGATTATAAATAATAAAAAAATGATGCCCATCGCGTTGGGCGACGCCATTATGAATATGCTATCAACCCTTACGCCGTTTTTATTATTAAGCTTTTGCGCAATGTGGATCACTGGGTGTTTACCTGGCGGGTTTGTGTTTTCAAAAAAACTCGTGAAGCTAAAAATGAGCAAGCTCAACCCACTAACCGGGTTAGGCAAAATGTTTGGTAAACAGTCGTTAGTTGAGCTACTTAAATCAATACTAAAAATAACCTTACTGGCGATTTGCTTATATACCTTCTTAACTAAGCTGTGGATGCAGCTGATGATGTTACAAAACTTAGATATAAAAGTGGCGATAGGCCAAGGCATTGAGTTGTTATTTTTATCGTTAATGATCACCGTAACCTTACTACTTTTTATTGCAGTTATTGATGTGCCTTTTCAGCAAAAACAGATTGCCGATAAAATAAAAATGACCCACCAAGAAGTAAAAGAAGAGCGTAAATCTTCAGACGGTAGCCCTGAGATAAAAAATAAAATTAGGCAAATACAATATCAGCAATCGAATAGAAAAATTGAAGAGCGTGTACCCACTGCCGATGTGATAGTGACCAATCCTACTCATTATGCTGTGGCAATAAAATACAGTGAAGAAGCGGCTAAAGCCCCTTATGTTGTTGCTAAAGGCGTAGATGAAATGGCGCTGAGAATTCGCGAAGTGGCCCGTATGAATAACAAAGAAATAATAGAGATCCCCGCATTAGCACGGGCTATTTATTTTTCGACCCGGGTCGACCAAGAAGTGCCCAACGGCCTATACAGCGCCGTTGCCTATGTACTGACCTATGTATTGCAACTAAAAGCATATAAGCAAGGACGTGGGCAAGCACCCGCAGCTTTACCTGAATTAACAATCCCTAAAAACTTACAGAAACCTTAGATGTTGGAGTTATAATTTGAACTGGCGCAGTTTTACTCAACCTTATACCGCTATTCCTATTTTGCTGTTAGCTGTTTTGTCGATGGTTATTTTGCCATTACCAGGATGGCTATTAGATGCATTGTTTACCTTTAACATTGTATTGTCGGTGATTGTATTGTTAGTCGCTGTGTCTACTAAAAAGCCGCTCGATTTTTCTGTATTTCCGACTATTTTGTTAGTCGCCACCTTGATGCGTTTAACCCTAAACATTGCTTCAACACGTGTGGTATTACTGCATGGTCATGAAGGCTCAGATGTGGCAGGTCGCGTTATTCAAGCGTTTGGTGAAGTGGTTATAGGCGGTAACTACGTCGTTGGTATTGTGGTGTTTGTTATTTTAATGGTGATTAACTTTGTGGTTATTACCAAAGGCGGTGAGCGTATTTCTGAGGTGGCTGCACGCTTTACTCTAGACGCCATGCCCGGTAAACAAATGGCAATTGACGCGGATTTAAATGCCGGATTAATTGGCCCTGAGCAAGCAAAAGAGCGACGCAGTACTATAGCCCAAGAGGCCGATTTTTATGGCTCTATGGATGGTGCATCTAAGTTTGTACGCGGTGATGCTATAGCTGGCTTAATTATATTAGTGATCAACCTGTTGGGCGGTGTTTCAATTGGTGCTTTTCAACATGGTTTAAGCTTAGCCGAAGCGTTTCAGCGTTTTGCACTGTTAACCATAGGTGATGGCTTAGTTGCGCAAATCCCTTCGTTATTACTCGCGGTTGCTGCTGCAATTATTGTTACGCGTATGAACGATGAAGGCGATGTAAGTGAAGCAGTAGGTAAGCAGTTACTTGCCTCTCCACGTGTTATTTTTACTGCTGCATTAATTATGGTTACGCTTGGTATTGTGCCCGGGATGCCCACTGTCGCCTTTTTAGGGTTTGCCGCGCCATTATTTTATGTTGCTTGGCGATTACAGCGCTCTCTCCCCGATAACTCTTTAATTGAAGCCGAACAAATGACCGACACTATTTTAAGTGAGCAACAGGCTAACTTAGAATGGGGAGATATTTCTCATGTTGATAAATTATCGGTTGAGCTTGGCTTTCGTTTGGTTTATTTAGCCGATAAAGACAAAGGGGAAGAGCTGGTAAAAACCTTAAGAGGTGTACGTAAAAATCTTTCTGAGCAGCTTGGATTTTTATTACCGGAGATCAGAATAAAAGATAACCTAAAATTAAATCCACAAGAATACAAAGTAAACTTAGCCGGTGTGCCTGTTGCAAGTGCTAATGTAAACGCCAAAGAATTACTCGCGTTAAACACCGGTGATGTATACGGCAGCTTAGATGGTGAATTAACCACTGATCCTGCTTATGGGCTTGAGGCTGTTTGGATAAAAGATGACAGTAAAACCCAAGCATTGAATATGGGTTACTCAGTGGTTGATTTAGGCACCATTATTGCTACTCATACCGGCAAAGTGATCAAAGAACATTTAGATGAGCTATTTAGTTATGAAGACGTACAAAAGCTTAATGAGCGACTAAAAGAAATCTCACCTAGCTTAGCCGAAACCTTCGAAAAAGCATTACCGACTAATTTACAGCTAAAAGTGATTCGTTTACTACTAAAAGAACACATAAGTATTAAAGACATAGTCACTATCGCCGGCACATTAATAGACAGTGTTGAGGTAACTAAAGATCCGATTTTACTGGTTTCAGACGTACGCTGCGCACTGCAAAAAGTATTGGTAAAACAGGTGATGGGTAATCGTGATGAACTCAGTGCCTACAGCTTAGATGAAAAACTAGAAAGCACCTTACAAAGCTCACTTGATCAAGCTATGCAGGCTGGCAAAGTTGTACTAGATAGTTTTGCGGTAGACCCTAATTTACTAGGGCAATTTCAACGCACAATGCCGATGATAGTCGAAGACATGAAATCAAGAGGGGTAACGCCTACATTAATTGTAGTGCCGCAGCTTCGGCCGCTATTAGCTCGTTACGCAAAAACCTTTACTAAGGGTAGCTTAGTTGTTCTTTCTTATAATGAAATTCCAGATACCATTCGGGTAGATATACTCGGTTCGTTGGGATGAATGACTGTAAAATGAGCATAAAATGAACTGACTATGAATTTTACATAGTAATATTTGCATTTAATGATATTTAACTATAGTCTGTTGTTTTTATTGTACATAGTTACTAGTTTTTATATTGGTTTAAAATAATGCTTAAGTAAATTAAATGGCAAACTATGCGAAAGCATAGGACGCAAAGCTCCCAGTCTAAGGCAATCGCTACGATCGTGGGGTTACATTAACTTAGTGATATCCATTAATACTGTGTTTGTATTTGTTGTATTTCGCTATTGATTTAAAAAACTTAATTGTTCTATTTAACTTTATACGGAATATACATGAATAGATTAACTCAGCTGATTAAATTTGCATTGCCCTGTGCTGTGTTTATGTCCTCGCAGGGACACACATCAGAGCAAAACCTGGTGCAAAACTACGAAAGCTCTATTTGGTCAGTAAGTAGTAACCCGTTTGAGTGTTCACTCAAACAGCGCTTTGATAATTATGCGTTACTTGAAGTAAAAACCCTCCCAGCAAAAACTCAACAATTGGAATTTACTTGGCTTTTACAAGATAAACCAATAGTAGGTTTACACGTTTTATCTCGTAAAGCAGATTGGCAATCTGCAGATACCATTCTTACTGCCGTGAACTTTGTATCCTCTAATGTCGAAGATAACAAGGTGCAATTTTCTGCCGATATGACCGCATTACTTCGTGTGATTAAACAAGGCGGTTGGTTAGACACGCTAGTAAGCTTCGGTGATGAACAACTTCGCCTGACCTTTACTAATACCCATAGCGATGAAATAGTTTCCGATTATCAACAGTGTTTAGCTAATTTATCGCCGCTTTCTTGGGAGCAAGCACGCGATCATCAATTACAGTTTGCCAGTGGGCAGCGCACAGTAACAACGGCTAAAGACCTTAAATTTTTAAAAGATTTAGTGCGTTACATTTCTTTAGACAGTCGCGTAAGTAAAGTGCTAGTTGATGGCCACACAGATAATACGGGCTCGCCGCTGTCAAATCGGTTGCTTTCAAAAGAAAGAGCAGATGACGTAGCTGCCAGACTCATTGAATTTGGCTTACCCAAAGACATGTTAGAAGTAAGAGCGCATGGTCAACGTTATCCCATTATAAAAAACTCGGAGCAGGGCGCATCGTCTAATCGCCGTGTTTTAGTTCGTCTTTTCCGACACTCAAGTTAATTGCACTGCAAAGGAAAAATATGAGTCAAAGATACCTTTTATGGATCAGTGAGCAGCAGCCAACGCCTGAGATTCAGCAAGTTGTATTTGCCGAAAACTTTAAGTTTCTGCATACAAATTCCATCAGCGATGCGGTTAGCCACTGCCTTATAAGTAAGCCAGAGCTTGTGTTTGTTGATGCAGATACTCAACAACTCGAACTGGTTGAATTAGTAAAATTACTGCGTAAAACATGCCCCACTTCGCAAATTGTGACGTTAGTCGATTCTTCACAAAGTGAAATTGCTTCAAAAACTATTAATAACGGTGGCGCTGTTGATTACTTATTAAAACCTTTCTTTGCAGAACAGCTTAAAAAAACAATCAGAAACACTGATTCAATGAAGCATGGGTTTGAAGATTTAATCGCTGTTTCAACTAAGTCACAGCAAGTATTGCGTTTGGCTAATCGCGCAGCTCAAACCGCCGCAGGGGTGTTAATCACCGGCGAATCGGGAACAGGTAAAGAGAAGTTAGCGCACTTTATTCATAAATCCTCAGACCGTAAAGATAAGCCATTTATTGCAGTTAACTGTGCTGCAATCCCAGAAAATATGCTCGAAGCCATGTTATTTGGATTTAATAAAGGGGCATTCACCGGTGCGGTAAATGCTCAGCCGGGAAAATTTGAACTGGCTAATGGCGGTACTATTTTACTGGATGAAATTACTGAGCTGCCATTGGATTTACAAGCTAAATTACTGCGGGTATTGCAAGAGCGCGAAGTTGAAAGACTCGGTAGTCATCAAAAAATAAAATTAGATATACGCATTATTGCCGCCTCTAACCGCATATTGCGTGAACAAGTTGAGCAAGGCGCTTTTCGTGAAGACTTATTTTACCGTTTAGATGTATTACCGCTTAGTTGGCCTGCACTTCGGGATCGTGTTGATGACATCATTCCATTGGCTTACCACTTTATCAAAAAATATGGCAACTCTGAGTTCCATATTAGTAAACAAGCAGAAGATGTGATGCTTTGTTACAACTGGCCGGGCAATGTACGAGAAATTGAAAACGTGATTCAACGTGCATTAGTGATGGCCAGAGGTGTTGAAATTCAGGTTGAAGATTTAAATTTACCGCAATGTTCACCTGCAGCGGCGGCTTTTTGTGCCACGCAGTTAAAGGAGAATAAAAAGCAGGCGGAGTTTGATTATATATACAGTTTATTGAGTCGGTTTAAAGGTCATCGTACTCAAACAGCACAGGCGCTTGGCGTAACTACCCGAGCATTAAGATACAAAATTGCCGCTATGCGTGAATGCGGTATTGATATTGATGCAATTGCATAATTTGAAGGAAAAAAAGAATGTCGCCAATTGAAAGTCAACAAATGATGCTGGGCAAAATGATGGACATGCAAAAAATTGCAGGTCCAGAGAGCATAGAGCCGGCTGCTATCAGTAATCAAAATGTAAATATTAGTGAAGACTTTAAGCATGTTATTCGCTCTATCAACGCCCAACAAAATATTGCCGGTGAAATGGTTAAAGCCGTTGATACTGGTGAAAGTGAAGATGTGGTAGGCGCGATGATCGCCAGTCAAAAAGCGGGGCTTAGTTTTTCTATGCTGATGGAAATGCGCAATAAAGTGCTCAATGGCATTGATGATGTCATGCGCATGTCACTGTAGAGGCTAATATGAAAGGAGAATTAGCAAAAGTACCTGAGCAAAATGAGAGCAACCTAAAAGAAAGAGTGGTTAATCTCTCCAACAAATTAAACTTCGGCAACTCAGGTGACAGAAGTGTCGCGACCATTGCTCTACTAGCGACGTTAGTAGCGGCTACTATAGTCCTTATTTTATGGACCTCGGCTAAAAACTACGTACCGCTTTACGGTAATCAAGAAAGCTACGATAAAGCCAATATTTTAGAAATTTTAGATAAAGAACAAATCACGTTCCGCATCGATACCGATAGCGGTAATATTTTAGTGCCGCAAGAAAAATTGGCTGATGCGCGAATCACGCTTGCGGCTAGAGGAATAAAAGCCTCTATGCCTGAGGGTATTGAGAATATTAGCGACAAAGTGTCTATGGGCACTAGTCAATTTATCGAATCTATGCAATACCAGCATGCCTTAGAAGGTGAGTTGGCACGCACCATTATTAACATGCAAGGCATACGCAATGCGCGCGTGCACTTGGCAGTCCCTAAGCGCAGCTTATTTGTAGGGCGTACTGAGCAAAAAACCGCAGCGTCTGTGATGGTTGATTTAGCGCCAGGACACGAACTTAAACCAGAGCAAGTGGAAGCCATTATTGCACTGATTATTGGCAGTGTGCCTGGGCTTGATTCTCGTTCTGTGTCGGTGGTGGATCAGCGTGGTAAATTACTCAGCGGCGACTTATTTGATACCACCCCAGTAGGCAAAGAAACCGATAAAAAGCTCGCCTTTATTGAAAAAGTTGAGCGCAACATAGAGCAACGCGCCTCTATTATGTTGTTGCCAATTTTGGGTGAAGGTAATTTTAGAATTCAGGTTTCTAGTGATGTTGATTTTAGTGTGGTTGAAGAAACACGCGAAATGGTTGACCCACAAAATGTATTAACACAAGAGTTTATTAAATCTGATAGCACCCTAGATCAGCTGGCGGCTGGTATTCCGGGCTCTTTAGCTAATGAGCCACCTGTGCCTAACGAACAAGCTGAAGATGAAAACAACGAGCGAACTTCACAACGAAATGAGAGTAAGCGACAGTTTGAAAATGGTCGCTCGGTAACTCATACCCAATTTGAAGTAGGCCGCATTAAAAACATGAGCTTATCGGTACTTATTAATGAGCAAGTAGCTGGAACAGCTGATGGCTGGAGCGAAGAAAAGCTGGCTTCATTAGGTGAAATGGTAAAAAAGGCCACGGGGTTTAACGACGCACGCGGCGATCAATTCAACATAACTAGCTTTGCCTTTGTAGAACAAAAAATACTAGCCCCAGGTGAAGGTCTTGAATGGTGGCAAATGCCCGAGCTTAAAGAGTATGCCCGTTATATTGTGGGTACTTTAATTAGTTTATTGCTGATTTTATTTGGTGTGCGCCCTTTAGTTAATCACTTAGTAAAAGGTAAAAGTAACGAAGCAAACAACGCCATGGCAACCGCTGATAATGAGGTTAAATCAGCCTCTACAACAGAAAGACAAAGCAGTCCGCTTGATGACGCCATTAATGCTAAATCGCAAATAGAAAACTTAACCGCCAAAGAGGGCGCAAGCGAACATCAAAATATGTCGTTACCGCAAATAGGCAATGACTTTGAAGAACAAATAGCGCACATGCAGTTACTTGCTAACAAAGAAACCGAGCGTGTTACGTCGGTAATAAAATATTGGGTAGAACAAGGAGTTGAAATTGAATCAAGAAAAGCTTGATAAAGGCTCACAATTACCGGCGCTAGATCGCGCCGCTATTTTATTGCTAAGTATGGGCGAGGAAAATGCCGCCAGTGTCATTCGTAAATTAGGCCGCCGTGAAGTGCAGGCTATTTCTGAGCGTATGGCTAAAATTTCAAACGTTACTCAACAGGATGTTGCAGGCACCTTGAGTGAATTTTTTGATTGCTACCGCAATGAAAGTGGCGTCAATGGCGCGTCGCGTGTGTATTTAGAGCGAGCACTTGATAAAGCTGTCGGCCGTAAGCTTGCCAAAACTATGCTTGATGATATTTATGGTGGTGCAATGAATGACGATTTACGTCGTTTAGAGTGGATCCCGCCAGAGCTTATTGTACGCTTTTTAGATCAGGAACATGTGCAAATGCAAGCGCTGTTTTTGGCCTTTTTACCCCCAGAGCAAGCCTCAGCCATTATTGTACTGTTTCCAGAATCGAAGCATGATGATTTACTGTATCGAATTGCCAGTCTTCGTGAAGTGAGCGAACACGTTATTGATGATGTGCGCTTAACGCTTGAGTCGTGTATTGAGTTTGTTGGCCGCCAAGTAGGCGCACAAGTGAATGGTGTCGATAAAGCGGTAGAAATTATGAATCGTTACAACGGTAATAAGAGCCAAATTATCGAACTAATGAAAAAACATAACACTAACGTAGCTGATGAAATACAAGAGAAAATGTACGACTTTGATGGCTTAATTAAGCAAACAGACGAGACACTAACCTTGTTGCTTAATGACATTCCTGATGAGTTATGGACGATGTCGTTAAAGGGTGTAAACAGCGAGTTTTTAGCGCGTGTTTTAGGTGCACTACCTAAACGTTTAGCGCAAGTGTACCAGCAGCAAATTGATGGTTTAAGCGCGCAACCACTGAGCAAAGTGATTGCCGCCAGAAAAGAAATTATGTCGATAGTTAGAGACATGAGTAAACAAGGTGATATTGAATATCGCTTATTTGAAGAAGAGACTGCAGGCTAACTATGAGTCAAGCATTTAGGTTTCCCACTTTAAATAAAAATGAGCAACATCAAACGCTGCAAGAGCGTTTAGATGCTGCTCAGCGTGTTGGTTTACAGCAGGGCTATGAAGAAGGGCTCGCGCAAGGGGCTGCCAATAAGCAAAGCGAATTAGAGCAACAAATGGAGCAACAAATAGAGCTACGGGTTGCTGAACGTCTTGAAGCGCAAAAAACACAGCTTATTGAACGTTTTAATACTTTATTTGATAAAGCTAATAATGAGCTACTTAACTTTAATGATGAGTTTAAACAAGACCTTGCCTTAATGATAAGTACCTTGGCTGAGCACGTTATTGACTGCGAGCTAAAAGTACGCCCCGAAATACGCGCGCAGCTTATTGAAAAAGCCATTACCTTGCTTAGCAATCGCGATGTAGTAACAAAAGTTATGTTCTCAGGCTCTGATCGCCACTGCTTTAATGATGCACGTTTAGCTGAATTTTCGGTGCCGGTTTATTTTGACGAAGCACTAAGTAGTGGAGACGTTGAACTGGTGGCAGAGCAACAAACACATCGATTTTCTTTTTCAGAGCGATTACAAAGCCTTTTGGATGAAGTGATACCTGAAATTTTAAAAGCGCAACCGCATGACTAACCCTTTACATACCAGCTTAAAGTCTGCGCTGAAAGCGCTAACCCCGCCTGAATTAGTTAAAAGCTATGGCCGTTTAACACGAGTTAATGGTTTAACGCTTACCGCTACCGGTGGGCAATTTGCTATGGGTGAAAAATACCAAGTAGAAAGTGTTGATGGTCACTGGTATGACGCTGAAGTAGTAGGTTTTAATCAAGATGAAGCCTATTTAATGCCCCTGAAAAAAATTCAAAATTTATATTCAGGTGGACGCGTTAGGCCAGTTATAAAAAACAGCCATGTGGCTATTTCAGAAAAGTTATTAGGGCGTGTACTCGATGCGCAAATGCAGCCGATTGATAACTTAGGCCCACTTGAACAAGACAGCACAAAAAACGCCAGTAAATTGGGTAACGATTATTCTTTAACGCCGCTGGAGCGCAAAGGCGTTATCGAGCCGTTAGATGTGGGTATTCGTGCTATTAATAGCTTATTTAGTGTAGGTAAAGGCCAGCGTTTAGGGTTATTTGCAGGTTCGGGGGTAGGTAAAAGTAAGTTGCTTGGCATGATGACCCGCTTTACCTCTGCCGATGTGGTTATTGTAAGCCTTGTCGGTGAGCGTGGTTGGGAAGTAAAAGATTTTATTGAGCAAAGCCTAGGTAAAGAAGGCTTAAAAAAGGCCATTGTAATAGCATCCCCAGCAGACGATTCCCCTTTACTGCGTATTAAAGCGGCCGAACTTAGCCATAAATTGGCGGCCTACTTTAGAGATAAAAATTCAAATGTATTGCTGTTGATGGACTCATTAACCCGGTATGCGCAAGCACAGCGGGAAATTGGCTTATCGGTAGGTGAGCTGCCTGCATCCAAAGGATACCCGCCATCGGTATTTAGTAAATTGACTCAACTGGTCGAGAGTTCGGGTAATAGTGAAAAAAGCAAAGGCAGCATGACCGCCATTTATACAGTATTAGCTGAAGGCGACGATCAACAAGATCCAATAGCCGATAACGCCCGAGCAATTCTTGATGGCCATATAGTATTGGATCGCACCTTAGCAGAAAAGGGCCACTATCCGGCCATTAATATTGGTTCATCGATTAGCCGAGTAATGCCAAATATAGTAAGTGATGAGCAGCTAAGTTTTTGTTATAAATTGAAAAAGCTTTATAGCCGCTACATGCAAGTGCATGAGCTTATTCCTTTAGGGGCGTATCAGGCAGGTAAAGATCCGGAACTCGACAGTGCGGTAAATTTGTATCCACAAATCGAATCATTTCTATGCCAAGGGTTGAATGAACAAGTGGATTTTTCACAGTCAATAACTCAATTAAATGCAGTGATGGGTAAACTGAATGCTTAATAAATTTTTAGGATTACAACAACAAAAATTAGATAAAATGCTGGCCGAGCAAACTCAGTTACAACAAAGAAGTAACCTAGAGCAGCAACGCTTATCGCAGCTTCAGCAGCACATAAACAGTATGGATAAAAACCAGCAAATGAGCTCGGCGCTGAGCTTACAAAATTTATCAGGTATGAAGCGTATTTTGTCTGGCTTATCGACGCAGCAACAAGCGCGTATTGATGATTCACAGCAAGATGAATTACGTCAGCAGCAAGCTTGTTTTAAGCAAATGAGCTTCACCAAAGGCATAGAAGGTATAGTAAGCAATAGGCATCGTGCTGATCAAAATAAAGCGCAGCAGCAAGAGGCTAAAACGTTAGACGAAATGATCAGCCAAGCACATAGTCGTACTCTGCATAAATAACTGCTAATTTTTGCTACAATGGCTGCAAAGTAATTTAGGGTAAATAGCGTGCTGCCGGTTCAAGAAATTTATACTTCACTCATTGATGCTTTAAAAGCCAACCCAATCACCTTACTGCAAGCGCCGCCTGGTGCTGGTAAATCAACATGGTTGCCATTACAGCTTATGCGCGATGGGCATTATAAGCACATCGTCATGTTAGAGCCGCGGCGCTTGGCAGCAAGAAATATTGCTAACTATTTAGCGCACTGCCAAAACGAAACGCTAGGGCAAAGTGTCGGTTTACGGGTGCGAGGTGAAAGTAAAGTCAGCACACAAACTCGCCTTGAAATAGTTACCGAAGGCATGCTTACGCGCATGTTACAAAATGATCCTGAGCTTAGTGATGTTGATTTACTTATTTTTGATGAGTTTCATGAGCGTTCCATCGCAGCAGATACCGCACTGGCTTTTGCTTTAGAATCGCAAGCGGCACTGCGTGAAGATTTAACCATTATGTTGATGTCGGCCACCCTTGATAGCGAACGCTACACTGGGTTTTTTAATTGCCCAGTAATTCAATCAAACGGGCGAAGTTACCCCATTGACGAAATATATTGCCCAATAAAAGATGAAAGCCGCTGGCTTGATGCTATTCCACCAATAATAAAACAAGCACTCAATGAGCAAACAGGCAGTGCGCTGGTATTTTTACCCGGCCAGCGTGAAATACTGCGAGTGCAGCAAGCGTTGATCGACTTGCCCAGTAATTGTATTGTTGCAACATTATTTGGCGAACAAGATAAAGCTAATCAACAAGCTGCAATTTCACCTGCGCCTCAAGGGATGCGAAAAGTAGTATTAACGACCAATGTTGCCGAAACAAGTTTAACCATTGAAGGTATTAGAATTGTTGTTGATAGCGGCAAGCGCCGTGCAGCCAGCTTTAATTTAAAAACCGGTGTCACTGAGCTCACTACGCAAAGTATATCGCGTTCATCGGCAGTACAACGCGCAGGGCGTGCAGGACGAATAGAACCTGGGGTTGTGTATCGTTTAGGTTCAAAACAAACTTTTGAGCGACGAAACAGCCACGATAACCCTGATATTCTTACCTCAGATATTAGCCAACTGATGCTTGAGGCGAAGCAGTGGGGCGCAAGTATTAGTGAACTCACCTTACTTGATCCGCCTAGTGAGCAACAATGCAACCAAGCTACTAATTTATTATCTATGCTTGAAGCCATAGATAGTAACGGTAAGCTCACCACGCTGGGTAGTAAAATGTTGGGCTTTGGTGCCGATATTCGCTTAGCGCATATGTTATTAAAAGCGCAAATGTTAGAACCACAGTTAAGTGGGATTTATCGCTTAGCTATTTATTTAGTCGCCTTACTAGAAAGCCGAGTTAGCACTGCCAATGAGCTCAACCTAGCACTGCATAGTCAACAACAACGGCCACATCCGGTGTTTAAGCAGCAATTAAATTATTGGTTAAAACGCTTAAAATTTACCGATAGCCGCACAGATTTAAACACTGAATATTTAAGCTTATTAGTATCGCTTGGCTATCCAGATCGCATCGCTAAAAAACGCGGCAATGGCTACTTATTAGCAAATGGCGCAGGGGCTGAGCTAAACCCTGACTACTGGCATAATGACGAATATATAGCTATTGCCAGTATGGGCGGGCATAAAGGCGGGCGAGTTTTTGCAGCCACGGCGCTAAATCCATTAGCGCTTAAAGAGTATTTACCGCATTTATTCACTGAGTTGACCCGCTGCGAGTTTGATGAAAAAGCCGCTCGGTTTATTCATCAAGATGAAGTAAAACTTGGGGAAATTACCCTTAGTAGCCAACCAAGTAAACATAAGCTTGATAAAACAGAACGGGCCAAGGCATGGCTTAGTTTGTTTGCCAAACAGGGCTTTTCACTGTTTAACGAGCAAAAAGAAAGTGAGCAGTTACTTATTAGAATGTGCTTAGCTAGTAAATTGATGCCAGAACAGTTTCCTGTTATTAGTCAGCAGCAGCTAATTGACTCAGCAGGTGATTGGTTAGGGGTATACCTTGAAGATATTAAAACCCTTGAGCAGCTTAAAAAGTTTAATTATTTTGAAGCACTACAAAACTGCTTTAATTGGCAACAGCAAAGCGAGCTTAAATCTTTACTCCCATTGCGACTAACAGTACCAAGTGGCTCTAACATAAAGATTGCATACCAACTTGATGGACCTGCCAAGCTTAGTGTGCGCATGCAAGAAGTATATGGTTTAACCAGCACGCCTATGTTAGCTAACGGTAAATTAACACTGCTAATGGAGTTGTTATCTCCAGGCAAGCGTTCATTACAGTTAACTCAAGACTTAGCACATTTTTGGAATAGTAGTTACCGTGAGGTACAAAAAGAGATGAAAGGGCGCTACCCCAAACATTTTTGGCCAGACGATCCAGCCAATAGCGTTGCCACTAATAGAGTAAAAAGCAGAATGTGATCACGCTTTCTTACCTTTACTTAGTGTTAAACGTTGACCATGCAAATAACGAACTTTTCTGGGCGTTTTACAAGCGACTAAACTACTATTACTTTAATGCTGACATTTTACAGAGTAAGACTTACTACGCTATTGTACATATGAGCCGTAAGGTAGCGAGCGTTTGTAACTAATTGAAGATGCAGCTAACAATCTAAAAGTGATAATAGAGGGAACATGCATGAAAGGCGTTATCTTTAGAGGGCTTGAGGCACTGGTTATTGAAAAATGTGGCATGGCTGCATGGGACGACTTACTTGAAAAAAATGCACCTGAAGGTCGTGTTTATATTTCTGCAGAAAGTTATCCAGATGAGGAAATAGTTGGTTTGGCACAAGATGTAGCAACTGCACTTTCTATGTCTATGCCAGAGGTATTAAAGGCCTTTGGAGAGTATTTATTTTCTCACTTAAAGGCACGTCACCCAGCTATAGTAGACAGCTTTAATAGTTTTGCTGATCTCATTATTAGTATTGATAAAGTAATTCATGTTGAAGTAGCTAAGCTTTATCATGAGCCTAATTTACCTGAAATTGACGCCCAAATTATTGAAGACGGGTTTATTTTAATGCGTTACAACTCTAAGCGACAGCTTTGTATGTGCGCCGAAGGGCTTATTTTTGGTGCTGCGGCTCATTATGGGGTTGATGCTAAACTTAATCATGCCCAGTGCATGCATGATGGGTTTGATTCGTGTTTAATTGAAATAAAATATGAGACTCCCCATGGCTGAAGACGACTACAATTATAAAAAAGCGTATTTGCGCGAAAAATCAGCCAGAGATCAATTAGAAACCCTACTAGAAGATAAAACACGGGCGTTGTTTATTGCTAATCAAGAGCTGGAAGAAAAGCTCGAAACGGTCAAAAACCAACAAATAACCTTAATGCAAAGTGAGAAAATGGCCACGTTAGGCACACTTTCTGCTGGTATGGCCCACGAAATAAATAACCCGCTTGCTTACATAACCAGTAATGTAGAAAGTATAAAATTTATAAAGCCCGTGTTGGTTTCGTTAATGACGGCGGCTCAACAATTTGTAGATAAATCGATTTCAGTAACGCAGTTAGAGTCTATTTTAGTTCAGCTCAACCGAGAGAACGACTTAAGCTTTATTGTGGATGATATTGATGACTTAGTTGATGATACCCAAGAGGGATTAGAGCGTATCGCTCATATTGTTAGTAATCTTGTCGACTTTGCGAGCCTAAAAGACAACGTAACAACAATGGCAGATATTACAGAATCATTAAATGGCACGCTAAAGTTACTCGAAAACCAGCTGGGAACGTGTGCTATAGAGTTACACATTGAAAAGTTACCCCTAACACAGTGTAATATATCATCGATGAAACAAGTCTTTGTAAACTTATTAATTAATGCCAAACACGCTTGTGATGACTTGCGCGATCAGCAAGGAAAAATAACTATTAAGCTGTTTGCCAATAAAGGCAATATTTACATAGAAGTGGCAGATAACGGCTGTGGGATGGACGCTGATACACTTAAACAAATGTTCGATCCTTTCTTTACTACTAAACCCGTAGGCCAAGGCACAGGTATGGGAATGGCTATAGTTTACAATGTACTTAAAGAGCACAATGGCACTATAGAGGTTGAAAGTGAAGTGGGTAAGGGGTCTTTAATACGTTGTGTAATACCTATTACTACATAACTTTGTAAGCTTAAAGTTTACAATACAGGCATGGCTACAAAGTGTGTTGTGGCTATTGAGCTTAGGTATTAGTATCTTAACTCGACACTTCTTGTCCGCCGTGTTGCTCGGCTAAATCATCAAGTTCGGCAACGGTATAATCAAACCCGCTTTCATCATATTCGTAGCTTACTTTAACGCTGTCGCCGCCATTAAAAAGACGTGTTTTTACGTCATTGACTGGCCAATCTTTTAATTCGTGTAAAAAGCGATTGGCCACTTGTGATGACTCAAATCGGTAACTAATCTCTGTTTTCATAAATAATAATACCCTGATAATTTTACCCACGTAGTTTGTTGATTTTTACCAAGGAGTCAAGTTATCTACTTTAAAAGGGTAATAAATTATGACTTTATAGATACTTATCAGTCATAGTAATCTAAATTGGAGTGTTAACAGTATAAAGCTGTTTAAAAAACAATAACCATATAACAATAACGGAGTAGGCAATGAAACATTTAGTGACCTTAGTTGGGCTTATCGCTTTTTTAATGGTAGTACTACCGGGACCCCTTTATAAATTTAATATTGTTGAACTAGGCACTGCCTTTGCTGGTTTTAGATTAGGCGTGTATGTTGGTGGGGCAGCATTAGCCTTATTATTAGTTCAAGTGCTATTCATGCGTAAAACAGTAAGCCTAGCCAGTGCAGTGATCACGGTTATTTTTGCAGCTGTTGCTATTGCAATGCCGCTTAACATGATGAATACCGCAAAAAGTGTTCCGCCAATTCATGATATTTCTACCGATTTAATTAACCCACCTGAGTTTGTTGCGGTTGTGCCTTTGCGTGCTTATGCACCCAACCCTGTTGCTTACGCCGGTGAAGAAACTGCAGCGCAACAACGAAAAGCATACCCAGAGCTAAAACCGCTCGAGTACAACCAAACGCAACTAGAGTTAGTGGCAGCCACAACAAAAGCCATTGAAAACCTTGGTTGGGAACTGGTTAATAGTGATGTTAATAATGGTATTGTTGAAGCCACAGACACCACAACCTGGTTTGGCTTTAAAGATGATGTTGTAGTGCGTATTAACGACAAAGGCAGTAAGCGTGTGGTAGACATACGCAGTAAATCTCGCATTGGTAAAAGTGATTTAGGCAAAAATGCCCAGCGTATTAGTGCTCTGATTGACGAGTTAAACGCCGTTGTGGTGCAGTAATTAATAAAAATAGCCCAGCACTATGCTGGGTTTTTTGCAGTTGCTACGTCAGTTCATGTTCAGAGCTGATAATGCATACTGTGTGAGTTATAAATTTTAATAAACTATGGAGTTATTATGAAAACAGTCGGATATGCAGCAAAAAGCCAAGGTTCTGAACTTACAGAGTTTTCTTTTGAGCGCCGCGATTTACGAAATAACGATGTAGCAATAGAGATTTTATATTGTGGTGTCTGTCATTCAGACTTACACGCAGTGCGAAACGATTGGGGTGGCAGTAAATACCCATTAGTACCAGGGCACGAAATTGTTGGTAAAGTAATTTCGGTTGGTAGCGATGTTACTAAATATCAGCAAGGCGATACCGTTGCTGTAGGCTGTATGGTTGACTCATGTCAAAGCTGCGACCAATGTCATAATCACGAAGAGCAATTTTGTCGTGAAGGCATGGTTGGCACTTACAGTGGCAAAGACAGAATAAACGGTGAAATGACACAAGGTGGCTACTCTAAGCATGTAGTGGTGCGTGAAGAATTTGTGCTTTCAGTACCTAAAAATTTAGAGCTATCGCGAGTGGCGCCTTTATTGTGTGCTGGCATTACTACTTACTCACCGCTGCATAAATGGGGTGTTAAAAAAGGTAGCCGTGTTGCAGTTGTCGGCCTTGGAGGGCTTGGCCATATGGCGGTTAAAAATGCCGTGGCAATGGGTGCAACGGTTACGGTTATTGGCCGCACTGAATCTAAAAAAGAAGATGCTATTGAGCTAGGTGCACAGCACTATTTAGTATCGAACAACGAAGATGAAATGAAAAATGCACAATCAGCGTTTGATGTGATCATTGATACTATACCGGTAAAGCACGACCTATCACAGTATACACCGCTACTTGATATTGATGGCACGTTAGTGATTGTTGGCCAAGTAGGCCCTGTTGATGAGCTAAACACAGTGCCATTGTTAATGGGTCGTCGTCGAGTGGCAGGATCCTTAATTGGTGGCATTGCAGAAACACAGCAAATGCTCGATTTTTGTGGTGAGCACAATGTATTACCTGAGTGTGAAATGATCAATATAGACGAAATTAACACCGCTTATGAGCGCATGGAACGCTCAGATGTGCGCTACCGTTTTGTTATTGATATGGCGTCGATTGACGTATAATTAAAATAATGAATATAACGAGAGCCGCTATACGCGGCTCTTTTTATACTTAATACGCTGCAGCCGTTTGTTTTGCGCTTTTATTGTTTATTTGTATAAAGCTAAGCCACCACATAAATAACCCGCCTAAAAATAATACTCCTGCAACATACCCGGTTTGATTTGGTTGTGCCCCTTGTGCAATAGCAATGCCGCCTACCCATGGGCCAATTGCATTAGCAATATTAAAAGCACATTGTACGAGAGCACCAATCATGGCATGGCCATTGGGCGATACATCCATTAACAGTGTTTGCACTAAAGTAGAAAGCCCTAAGCTACAGCCAATAAAAAAGATCACCAGATAAAGTAAGTAAATATTATAGCTGGCACTTACATACGCAAATGCAAAAATAATAGTTGAGGCAAGGGTTAGTCCCGTGGTTTTAATTGCCGATTTATCGGCTGCTTTTCCTAGTATGTAATTACCGAGTGTGGAGCCAATACCAAACATCACCATCGCAATTGAAATAGTATAGGCGGGTGATTGGGTTACATCTAAAATAGTGTCGGCCACGTAGGTATAAATACAAAATACGCCACCAAAACCAATAATAACAATACCCAAAATAGACCAAACCAGTTTATTTTTTAATACCCCTAACTCGTTTAGTAAATTAGATTTTTGAGTATTTTTAACATTGGGTACCACGTAATAAACAAAAATAAAGGCAATAAACGCCAGTACACCTGCCCCGGCTAAACAATAGCGCCAACTCAAATTTTGCCCAACGAGCGTTACTACAGGTACACCTACAATGGTTGCGACTGTCAGCCCCATAAATACTTTTGACATAAAGCTAGCACGCTTTCCAGCAGGCGCTATATCTGAGGCCAATAATAAGGCTGCGCCAAAATATGCGCCATGGGGTAAACCACTTAAAAGCCGAAACAGTACAAGTTGCTCTAATGAGCTAGCTAAGGCGCTTAAGCTATTAGCAATACACATTAAACTTAAAAATAGTAACAGCGCTTTTTGTTTACGCATGTTTGCTGTTGCCAACATTAAAATAGGCGCGCCAACAACTACCCCCAGAGCATAAGCACTAATGGCATAACCACTTTGTGATGGGGTACTACCAAATGCTTCACTAATTAATGGCAACATAGGCATCATAGAAAATTCAGATAAACCCAAAATAAAGGTGCCTAGCGCAAGTACAACTAAAATAGCGGCTCTATTGGGCTGACTCGACGGCGATATAATATCAACGGCCATGTAAAATCCTTGAAGGTATTGAATAAAATTTAATAGCAAACAAAACGCCTGTACGTTTAAAAAATACAACACACACGTTTATTTAAAATTGAATATGGGAATGAGGAATAAAGAGACTGACATTTTAAATTAAAAGCCTCCTCCCGTCATGGTCTAAACCATAGTTTAAGATGAATAAAATTTAACTTAAGCAAACGAAAGGCTGGTTTATATGGGCTTGCAAGCCACTCGCTCATTAAAAACAAGATATATTAGATTTAAATGCAATGCTAACTTGACTTTTTGTATGGTATGAATGATATTTGTAAAGTAAACATTACTTTTGAAACAGGATTAAAGCAATGAAAACAGAATTAAATTTAAAACAACGCCAAATTAAAAATACTAGCTACTTGGTTAAATGTACCTTGATTTGGTTACTCACCTTAGCGTTATGTAGCTTTGGCCCGACATTAATTTGGGATCGCGCCGAGATAATTAGCGGCTTTTTTATAGTTGTAAATGTAATAGCCGGCATTGTAATGATTTTGGCTAACAAACGTTACTTACAGGGGATGGATGAGCTGATGCAAAAAATACATCTCAGTGCCATGGGGTTTACCCTAGGTGCAATATTGGTAGGTGGGCTTGCGTACACTAATTTGCAATTGAGTGGCTTAATTGATTTTAAAGCACAAATACCCGATTTAATGTTTTTAATGGGAGCAGTGTATTTAATTAGCGTGTATGTGCTTAACAAACACTATTGTGCAGGTGATGAATGAAAAACCGATTAAAGGTATTAAGAGCCGAGCATAACTACACCCAAGCAAGGTTGGCCGAGCTGCTTGATGTTTCTCGCCAAACTATTAATGCGATTGAAAAAGGTAAGTTTGATCCCAGCTTGCCACTGGCCTTTAAGGCAGCAAGGTTGTTTGAGTTAAAAATAGAAGATATTTTTGACGACGAACAGGGTTAAAAATTAACAAAGTGCGACAATATGTCGCGCTTTTTAACTTGCCGCAGCACGTATAATTTACCCACAAAAATTTTGTGGTAAACAATAATGACTGATAAAAAAAATTCTTTAACCTCTTATTTATTATCCCCTTTAGCGCTTGTTATAAGTAGCGTATTATCGCCAGTTGCTTTTGCAGATGACACCTCAATTGAAGTGATTGAAGTGCACGGCCAAGCACAAAATAAACACCTATCATTAGGCTCGTCTGAATCGCTATTAACCGATATAGGAGTGGACTTTTCAGCCGCTGGTGGTATGGCCAATTTACCTGTTTTAAATGGTTTAATGGGCGATAGAGTGGCGGTACTGGTTGATGGGGCGCAAATCACCGCCGCCTGTGCTAACCAAATGAACCCGCCACTGTCTTATATTTCAGCCAATCAAATTAGTAGCTACAAAGTGGTTGCAGGTGTTTCTCCAGTAAGCGCGGGAGGCGATAATATTGCAGGTGTGATTGCTGTTAATTCCGTTTCACCTCAGTACAGTGAAAACAGCGAACTTGCATGGCATTCAGGTTATGTGTCAGCCCAGTACAACACCCTTGATAACGCCAAAAAGGTCGGCGCAGGTATGCGCATTGCCAGCGATGTACTCAGTTTTAATTATCAAGGTGCTTATAGCGATGCTAACAGTTATGAAGATGGTAACGGCGATTTAGTGCTCGATACCCTATACCGCGCGCAAAACCATAGTTTAAGTGCTGCCATGCGCGATGATAAGCAACAATTAGTGGTTAAGCTAAGTCATCAAAAAATACCCTATCAAGGCTTTGCTAATCAATATATGGATATGACAGATAACACCAGCTATGGTGCTGTGGCCCAGTATAAGCGCACTTTTACAAACAGTGAGCTTGAAGCGCAGTTAAATTGGCATAACGTAAAGCATGAAATGGGGTTTTTTAGCGCAGAAAAAACCGGAAAAATGCCAATGAAAACCGACGCCGAAGATATAAGCACCCAGTTAAAATGGCGACTAGCGCTTGATAACAATAGCCAGTTACTACTCGCGCAAGAGTATCACCACATGAAATTAGATGACTGGTGGCCTGCAGTTGAGGGCTCAATGATGATGGGACCAAATGACTATAAAAATATTAATAATGGCCGACGTCAGCGTATTGCTTTGCTTGGAGAATATGAAAGCCAACTAAATACTCGCTGGTGGGTAAATGCAGGCATTCGATTTGAAAATGTAATGACCAACACTGATGATGTACAAGCATATAATGCAGGCATGGCTGCAATGAATGCAATGGCCATGGCGATGCCAAGCGATGCAATGGCGGCTAAAAAGTTTAATAACCAAAGTAAAAAACAAACAGATAATTTAGTTGATGCAAACGTGCTGATTAATTATCAACTAAGCAATAAAGACGAACTACAAATTGGCTTAGCCCGTAAAAATCGTGCGCCTAATTTATACGAACGCTACAGCTGGGGCGTAGGTAATATGGCCACCACTATGATTGGATGGTACGGCGATGGCAACGGCTATATTGGTAATATAAACCTTAAACCAGAAACCGCACACACGCTTAGCAGCACGTACACCCGCATGGCAAAAGACGACAGCTGGCGTATAAGTGCTAATGCGTGGGTGAGCGACGTGAATGACTATATTGATGCCAACATAGTAAGAAGCTTTAACCGCACAGCGCTTGCTGCTAATACCCGTAATGTACTTATGTTTAATAACGTAGATGCTACGCTTTATGGCGTAAAGCTCGATGCAGTTTTAGCACTGCACGAGTCTAAGCAGTATGGTAGTTGGTCGTTAAAAGCTAACATTACCAATACCCGTGGTAAGCGCGATGATACCAATCAGCCGCTTTATCAAATTAAGCCGCTGCAAAGCCAATTTGCCATTAACCAGCAAGTTGGCCGCTTTGAAAACGCACTCACGTGGCAGTGGGTCGATAGTAAAACTCGCGTAGATAGTAACCGCCTAGAAAACCAAACTGAGCAGTATCATTTACTTAATTTAAGCTCAAAAGCCAGTTGGGATGCACTTACTGTGAGTGTTGATATTACCAATCTGCTTGATGAGTATTATCAATTACCACTAGGAGGTGTAAGTATTGCAGAATTTAAACAAGATATGTCGCAGGGCTTTAACCAATTGGCAGGGCAGGGGCGCTCTATAAATTTAGCCATGAGTTACGCGTTTTAAAGTGAGAGAGTAAGTGAGTACCAGCCGTTAGATTCGATTTTAGCTTAAACCGGATCTGACGGTTTATTGCCATTAATTTTTAAGTCTGCTTATGACAAAAATCAATAAACTGCGTTAATAGCGGGTTTTTGTATTTGTCTTTATGCATTACTAGCCAAAACTGCCTTTGCATGGGGTGGTTTAAATTAAGCTGTGTAACGCGTCCATCTTTTAGGGCATATTGTGCGGCGAGTGATGATAAGCATCCTAAGCCCAAGCCATTCGCTACACAGTTTATAAGCGCTTCAGTGGTGTTGAGTTCTACGCTTTGTGCCCAATTTTTTATATGTGGTGCAAGGCTATGTAAAAAGAAAGAACGCGAGCCGGATCCAGTTTCTCTTAATACCCATTGGCTACTATTTAAGTCGTTAAAGCTAAGTTGCTTTTTTGCAGCCAATGGGTGGTTTATTGGCGCAATAATACACATAGCGTCATGGCTAAACACATTAGAGACTAAATCGCTTTGATGGGCTTGGCCCTCAATAAGTGCTATATCGAGCTCGTAATCTATAAGTTTTTGACAAATAAGCGTCGAATTGGAAATCAGTATTTGCTGTGAATAATGCTGTCGCTGTGCTCTAAATTTGCTTAGTAAAGCAGGTAATACATGATTACCAATAGTATCGCTGGCACCAATTTTTAAAGTTCCGCTGGCAGGGGCGTTGTCTAAAAACAAGGTGTCGATAGTGTTTGCCCGATTTAATAGCTCATCAGCAAGGGGCAGTAGCTTTTGCCCTTCTTGATTTAATAATAATCGGTTATTTACACGATCAAATAACGGATGGCCTAACTGCTTTTCAAGTTCGCTAAGCGCCATACTCACCGCCGCTTTAGATAAAAACAGTGACTCAGACGCTGCTGTAAGGGTGTTGTGCTGGGTTATGCCTACAAATACTTTAAGTTGCTTAAGTGAAATATTCATTATGCCATGTTTAGTTTTCCTGAACGTGTGTTCTATATAATTAGATTTAATTAAACAAAATGCAAGCGTAAACTTCTCTGTAAGTTACAACCACAGGGTGGAATAGAGATGTTTAAACATATAAAAACAAAAGTATCAGGCGCACCAACACCAATGGGCGGTTTGGCATTAGGTATTGCCAGCCTAGGTTGGGCTTGGGAGAGTATGTTTAGCCTAAATGGCGTAGCGCAATATACAGGTGCCGCTATTGCGAGCGTATTATTGCTATTGTTAGCACTTAAGTTTTTATTGCATCCTCAGCTGCTTAAAGCCGATTTAGCCCATCCGGTTGTGGGAAGTGTGGTGCCTACTTTTGCTATGGCTACTTTAGTGGTGTCTAATTCTTTAGGGCAGTTTTACTCCCTTGCGGGAGATATGCTTTGGGTTGGTGCATTTTTATTGCATGTGGTGTTTTTAATCAGCTTTATTGCTCATCGCGTGATTGAATTTAAAATTGAGCATATGGTGCCAAGCTGGTTTGTACCGCCGGTTGGGATCATTGTTGCCGATGTCGCGTTTTCAGGGAATCCGGCTCTGCTATTTTTAGCACAAGGGGCGCTTTATTTTGGCATGCTGATGTATGCAGTTATGTTGCCTATGATGATTTATCGAATCATTTTTGCTGCGCACATTCCTGATGCTGCACAACCTACACTGGCTATTTTAGCGGCGCCAGCAAGTTTATCGTTAGCTGGTTACTTTACAGTTATCAGCGAGCCGTCACCGGTTATTATTGGCTTGTTATTTGGAATTGCGGTACTGATGACCTTTATAATTTACGTCGCATTTTTTAAATTACTGCGCCGTCCATTTTGCCCAGGTTACGCTGCGTTTACTTTTCCTATGGTCATTGGTGCTACCGCGTTATTTAAACTTGCCGCATGGATGCATGCAGAGGGTATTGATTTGCAGTTTGTTAAACAAATACAGTATTTAGCAACGTTTGAACTGATTGTGGCAAGTGGGGTAGTTTGCTATGTGGCGGTTCGTTATTTGGCTCACTTTAAGCTTTTTAACACTCAATTTAAGCCTCTCACCCTATCACAATAACGATTAAACGCTTGTTTGCACTACCTCGTTAGCCTCGTGCTCAATTGCTTGTTCGGCATCTTGCTCAGCAAGCTTTGCGCGCTCTGCTTTTGAAATATAAGCCGGTTTGTTGCTTTTATGTAGCTTGGCATTAGCACGCTTATCTTTGTTATTAAATTTTGTAATGATCTTTTTTCTGCGATTCATGATTCACCTCGTAATTTTGAGCTGCGCATTATACAGGCATCTTGTTCAAAGCTGTTAGACAAATTATAAGTTTTGCTTGTAGGTCTGCCGCAAAGCGCTGTTTGTCACTTTACAAGGAGGTTATAATTAGAGCTCTTTATTGTTAATTAAATGGAATCTGTTTTGAACAAGCTCGCTTTAGCAAGTATTGCCTTATGTGCATTTAGCGCTCATGCACAATTAAATAAACACAGTGAAAGCGTGGCCGATTACGCAGTTAATAGCTACCAAAATGCACAGGTGCATACGCTTACTAATTTAGTATCGTTTCCTACGGTTAATAAAAGTGAGATCAGCGCACCACAAAACCCCGACTTTATAGGCTTTAAAGCGTTATTAAAAATGAAAGCCGCTGAACTGGGCTTTGACTACCAAGATTTAGGTTATACGGTACTCATAGGCATGGGTGAGCAAAAAGAAAAAGTAACCATAGTGACTCACGGTGATGTACAACCTGCAAACGCCAGCAAATGGAAACAAAGCCCATTTATTATTGATACCTCAGAGCCGGGTAAATTAATTGGCCGAGGTACCGAAGACGATAAAGGCGCTATAGCCACCGCTTTATATGCGATGAAAGCCATAAAAGATAAAGGTATAACCCTTGATAACCGCATTGAGCTGATGGTTTATTTAGCCGAGGAATCTGATTGGGGGCCTTTAACCGAATTTATGAAAACTTATGAGCAACCAAAGTATGCGGTCACCATTGATGCCTCATATCCCGTGGTGGTTGCTGAAAAAGGCTGGAGCTTAATTTCGCCTACGTTTGCAGCTACATCAGCGCAAACCGGTGTGTATGTAAGTAATGTTACGGGTGGTGCCTTTGCGAGCCAAATTCCTGAAGATGCCAGCTTAACCTTGCATAACGCCAGTGCTGAATTAGTGACTCAATTAAAACAAACCGCCACGGCTCTTAAGCAAGTAGAGTTTACCTTTGACGAACAAATAGATGGAACTTTAATTAGTGTAAAAGGGGTATCGGCACATTCATCTGAACCAGAATCAGGCGTTAATGCCATTGCTTATTTGGCTGAACTATTTAAAGCCGTCGAGCTTGAAAACAACAGCGATGGGCAGCTCATTAAGTTTGTAAATCAGCTAATAGGCCTAGATATATACGGTAAACAATTTGGTGATATTGCGTATAAACATGACTTTATGGGGCCAATGACAGTAGCGCCCACGGTTATTGAACGAGACGGTAATAACCTAACGTTAGCGGTTAATGCTCGTCGCCCTATGGGTAAAGAGGCTGACTTACTTGAGCAGCAAATTAATAGTGCGCTTACCCAATGGCAAGCTGATAATAAAGTAACATTGGCAAATGTTAAAACTACCATTGGCACACCCATGCTGCTTGATGGAGCGCCTCATGCGCAGAAGTTACTTGATATTTTTAAACATTTTACTGGCGATCAAGACGCAGGTTTTGTGTCGATTGGTGGTGGTACCAACGCTAAATTATTTGATAATGCTGTGTCGTTTGGCCCATCAATGCCGGGTAAACGTTATACGGGGCACTCAGAGCATGAATTTATTACCCTTGAGCAATTAGCACTTAATTTACGTATGTACACCGCTATGATGATAGAGCTGGGAAATATGTAATTTTGGATATATAACCTATATCAAATACGAAAAAACCGCCGTAACGGCGGTTTTTTTATAGCAACGGTGTGCTATTGAAAGTTTATTTCAGGCAAGCATTCAAACCCAGGTTTTGCAAATAAGTAACCTTGCATTAATTCAATGCCGACACTTTTTAACCAGTGATACTCTTCAACTGTTTCAATGCCTTCAGCCAGAGCTGTAACATTTAGCGCGCTAAACATGTTTAAACAGTGGGTGACGATTGCTTGGCGATTTTTATCTTTGTCGATATCTCTGATCAGCGCCATATCAAGCTTGATAATATCAGTTTGAAAATCGGCTAATAAGTTTAATCCAGAATAGCCTGAACCAAAGTCATCGGTGGCTGTTTTAAAGCCTAACTCTTGGTAATAGCTTACAACACGTTTTACATGTGCGCTGTCTTCTATTTTTTCGACTTCTGTAAATTCAAACATAATATTAGTTGTAGGGAAATTGTACTTTTTAGCCGCTTCTAGGGTAGTGCGAATACAGCGCTCAGGCTTATAAATAGCGTTGGGTAAAAAGTTAATGCTTAGCATGGTGTTTATGCCTAGCTTAGAGGCAAGTGCAATGGCTTTAATTCTACACAGTTGGTCAAAGGTATAGCGGTTGTCGTCGTTTACTTGGGAAATAATAGAATAAGCCGACTCATTATTTAAACCACGAACCAATGCTTCATACCCATAAATAGTGTTGCTCTGGCAATTTATAATAGGCTGAAATGCCATAGTAAAGTCAAAATCTAGTTCGCTAGAATCAGCGCAGTTGCTACAAGATACTTTTTCGCAACTTTGTGATTTCTCGTTCATGCATCCACCTTTGAATTTAACCCACACTTAAAGGTGGTTAAGTTTCTTGTAATCCTAACAAAGTATTGAGATTTTACATAATTATATTAGCGAACATTAATATAACTCATAATAAAGTTTTTATTTAATTCATGAAAAATTAGCAGTAAGGTTATGCTAAAACATAATCTTACTGCTACGCAAAAAGTATAATTGGTTTACAAAATTAGTTAAGTGTTGCCGTTAGTTTTATGCTGGTATTGAGTAATTTTGAAATGGGGCAGCCTTTTTTGGTGTCTTCACACAGGGCTTGAAATTGCTCATTTGAAATATCTGCAATGGTTGCATTTACTTCAAGGGCAATGTGCGTCACGGCAAAGCCATCATCCACTTCGTCTAAACTAACCACTGCTTCGGTGTTTATGTTCTCAGCGGTAAAGCCCGCTTCACCAAGTGCCAGCGATAAAGCCATACCAAAACAGGCACTATGTGCTGCACCCACTAATTCCTCAGGGTTTGATCCTGGCTTATCTTCAAAGCGGGTATTAAACCCATACGGCTGGTTATCTAATGCGCCACTTTGCGTTGAGATATAACCTTTCCCTTTTTTAATATCACCAGACCATGTTGAACGTGCAGATTTTTTAATCGTCATTATGTTCTCCTTGTTGAGGGTGTAGGCTTTTTAGGTTAATTAGTCATACCATGTAGTGTTTGCAATACGTTGTAAACACTACACGGTAAAACAGCTAAAAAGCGTTATTTACATAGATAGTTGCAAAATAGAAGCCAAATAATTTAATAAACAAAACTCACGTTACGTTTGGGATTATTTATTATCCCGAATTTAGGTTATGTCAGCTATTTGCAGGTGATAAGGAGGCGTACTTTCACGGTTTTGAAACGCTAAAATAGCGTTGTTTTTAATTATTCCGTGTTCAATATTGATAGCGCGGCGAATGGTTTCGTCTTTTTGCCATTGCTCTGGACCGGCTAAAACAGTTGGCAAGTATACAATGAGCGCGGCAGAAATAGAGCGCGTTGCACTTTCCCATAAGTAGCTAGGGGTATGATCAACCGCGTAATAATCCGTGGTTTTATAGCTAAACATCGGGTGTTTAAATGTTGTTGGCTTTGCAAAAAAGAATCCCATTCCTTCATCACAACTTACATCTATTATAAGGCTATTGGGTTTTAAGCAATTGGCTTCAGATTCAATCACAAAATTGACGGGGTTTGCGGTTTCTTGGTAGGTGCCATTAACAATAATGTCAGCTTCGCTAATAAGCTCAGTAAGCGGGCGCTGCGACCCATCGTGCTCAACCACCATCATGCGAGCTTCGCCTTCAATGCCTGGGCGTACTTTAACATAATGACAATCAAGTACTTCTTCACGCACTTCATGATCGGGGCGCTGTATACAAATTGTAATATCTCTAAAACCATGAGCTTTTAATGCATAAATAGCGCCTCGGCTAACAGCGCCAAAACTAAAAATAATGGTTTTACGTTGATTACCGTAATGGCCATCAATGCCTTTTAGTTGCAGAGCATGTAACACCGCACAATAACCAGCCATTTCATTGTTTTTATAAAAAGTATGACGGCCAACATTTCCCTGTGGTGACCATACAAACATGTCTTCAAAGGCAATAAGAGTAAGCTTTCTATCAAGGGCAGCTTGGGTAATTGCTTGTTGTTGTACGCAATGTACATAGCCCCAAATTGTGCCGCCTTCTTTAAGTTCTTGTAAATCAGCAAGCACTGGTTTGGCAATAATGACGGTGCCTAATTGGGTTAAAATATCACTGCGGGTGGCAATGCCGCCTGTCAGTGCTGCAATTTCTTCGTCGCTCATATTAAATGCCGCGCCATAACCTTGCTCAAAAATCATATTTTTTCTGAGTTTTTCAGGTATACGCATTAAATGCGCAGGATGAATAGGGTAGCGTCTTTCATCTGTTTTACGTGATGTTCCAATTACGCCAATAGTTAATTCACTCATGCTATATCCTTGATTAAAGTATGCTGAGTTTATAAACGAATAATGCTACATCGCTAACAAACAAAGAGGGGTTTTACAGGCAAGCTCACGCCATGGCTGTAAAAATAATGCTTGGTAAAGGGTGTTCTTTTAATTAGCTGTGCTAGGTGTAATGAATGTTGAGCAGGCAGAGGGTAGAGTGTTAACTTGCATTGAATAACAAGTTGAAACGTTAACCACTATAACAGCTATGTAAGATATAAAGTGAGATTAAAGCGAATATGCGTGTATTGGTTTTTATAAGCGGCTATTTGCTGCGTTTGCACCGCTCTGAGCAATAAATAACGTTATCCCAATCTCGTTGCCACTTTTTACGCCACGCAAACGGCTTATTGCATACTGGGCAAATTTTTTGCGGTAAGTTAAGTTTTTTGTGCGCCATAATTAGGTGTTCTCTTTATTGCTGTTACTGCGAGTTTTGCGTTTTACACGGGTGATTTTTTGAGTCGGAGTCACGTGTTTTTTAAGAATTTTACCTATGGCGCGTTTTACATCGGGCCGCTCTCGGTATTGCCATAGCCGTTCGCGGGCTTCTTTTGAGGCGGTGGTTAAATCAAGCATCGGCTCAGGGTAGTCTTCACCTAGTTTAAAGTCGTTAAATAGCGCTTCCATGGGCGCTTGCTCCCAAGGTTGATGTAAATATTCAATGGGGAGCTTTTCAAGTTCAGGGCACCATTTTTTTATAAACGCACCGGTTGGGTCTTGATCCTCCGATTGCTTAATTGGGTTGTAATGACGAATAGTATTAATACCGGTGACAGAGGCTTGCATTTGAATTTGCGGGTAATGAATCCCCGGTTCAAAGTCTAAAAAGTAATTAGCCAGCGGAAAACTTGCTTGTTGCCAGCTAATGTTTAAATGATGCGTTACAAAGCTAACCAGCATAGCGCGCATTCTAAAGTTGATATAACCGGTGGCTTTTAAACAGCGCATACAGGCATCAATAATAGGAATACCGGTTTGCCCCTGTGCCCAGCGTTCAATATCGCTAGTAACCTTAGCGTCATCACGATACGGAAATGCATGGTAACCCGGATTTAACGCTTTAAATTCCATGGTACACTCGCTTTCAAACTTTTGCATAAAATGGCAATGCCAATGCAAGCGCGATACAAACGCGGCAAGTGGACGCTTCCACCCTTTTTTATCGGGATGGGTTGAATGGTATGCGTCAATCGCCATTTGATACACTTGCCTCAGGCTGATATTTCCCCACGCTAAATAGGGCGATAACCTAGAGCAATGCGTACGGCTTAAGCTTGGGCTGGATATTCCTTTTTGATAACCCTTACCGCGTTCAGCAAAAAAGCTTTGCATTACTTCACGGGCAAGTCGCGGCCCTCCGAGTTGAAAGTTGTCATCGTCAGCTGTGTAATTGTCTGGTAATTCTGGCGATTGGTAGTGTGTGAGTGTCACTGTTTTAATGTGTTTCCAATCTGGGATGGCAATTGGCGCTTGCATTGTTTGTTGCCAGCATTCATTCCAATTATTGCGATTTTTTTTACCCCGAATGACAGCCCCCGTTGGTGACTCTAACCAGTTAATCTGATTATGTTGGCACCATGCTTTAATCGCTTTATCGCGCTCAAATGTATTATTTAAGCCGATTTCTTGGTGACTAAAGAGATTAATTATTTCAAACTGGGTGAGTAGCTCTTCAAGCAACGACTGCATATTTTGTTTAAATATGTACACGCAGCTATTAAAGCGATCAAGTTGTTGGTTTAAATCACATAGTGACTGATACACAAAGCGCCAATGTCGCTCGTTATAATGAGCATCTTCGAGTAACAGCGGCTCAAAGTTGTACAGCAATAATGTTGGAAGCCCATTGCTAAACGCATGTTTAAGCGGTTGATGATCGCTTAAGCGTAAATCGCGTTTAAACCAGACAATGTTTATTTTTTGGCGCATGAAATTAAACTATTTGCTAACGGTGTAGTATTAATGAAGATCCAATCTATAAGTACGTATTGCCTAGTACTAGGGTTTAGTTTTTAACTTAAAAGTGAGAAATAATGTTTTTAGATTTAATTCAAAACAACAACCGCTCTGTTTATAGCTACTTAGTTGGCGGTATTAGTCCACGACCGATTGCATGGATAAGCACCCTAAGTAATGAGGGGGTAAGCAATATTGCACCTTACTCTTTTTTTACCGTAGCAAGTTGTCAGCCTGCAGTGCTAAGTGTTACTCAAGTTAACCCCAGCGATAAAGCCAATAAAGATACACTGACAAATTTACTAGCCACCAAAGAATGTGTGGTTAATATTGTTAGTCATGCCTTAGTAGAGCAAATGAACCAAAGCTGCGCTAATTACCCTAATAATGTCAGTGAGTTTGATGAGGCCAGCATAGAGAGAGTCCCAAGCCAGTTAGTTAATCCGCCGAGTGTTGCAGCTTCAAAAGTACGCTATGAATGTAAGCTTCGAGAAGTGATCACTATTTCAGATGAACCAAGCGGTGGCAAAATGATGCTCTTAGATGTAGTGGGAATTTTTATAGATGACGCCACGTTGGTAAATGGCTACATAGATCCGACACGTTTAGATGCAGTAGGTAAAATGGGCGGCGATTACTTTAGCACCACCAAAGATAAGTTTGTACTAAAACGCCCACAACTTTAAAGGTGAGCGCTTTAATTACATCAGGTTAAACAGCACGCTATTTACTCTGTTTTTGGTAAAAACAGTGCACTCATTGCCCCCAAAAAACCTAACCCACTGTAAAGCAAAATAAGCTCTGCGGTTGATAAAAACGATTCTAATAAGCCTATACTGCCTAACATCAGTAATAAAACCCCAATAACGGTATTACTAACCGACACATAATCGGTGCGTTTGTTACCCTCTGCCATATCGACGAGGTACGTTTTTCGCCCTAAGCGTACTCCTTGGTGCGCAACTGAGAGTAAAAAGTACAAAATAGGCATAGCCCACCAATTTAGTAGCAGCTCGTTATACCAAGTTGCAATAACAAATACAGCCAGCCCATTAATGGTAACCAAAGTGGCACTGAGTACCAGCACTCGCTGGCTAGATAAGTCACTTAAGCGCCCCCAAATCGGCGCTGAGACTAGGCTTGCAAAGCCGGAAACGGCAATAAAGGTGGCAAGTAAAGAAAATTCAAACGACTGTTTACTGGCTAAAATAATATAAAAAGGGGCACTCAATGCTGAACAAAGCAGTAAGGCACGTGTAATAACAAAATGCGCAAACTGTTTGTCTTGGTATAAAATTTTTAACTTTGAAAACGCGTGCAATAGGCCATTATTAGCTCCTTCGGTAGCGCCACTATATTCGTTAATTTGTGCATAAAAAAACGCGGCAATCAGCCACATTAATGCACCCAGTAGTAAAGCGATGATCACAATGTCTTGATCTTTTTGCTGTGAAAAAAACCACATCATGAGACCAAACGTTAAGGTGGCAAAACCGGCAATACTCGCAGCAAGCCCGCTAATATTACCGCGTTGCTGTTTAGGAATAACTTTGCCCAGCACATCTTTTGCAGCGACAGAGTTAAACCCTCTGGCAAGGCTAAATAAAATTAATAAGCCAATAATGGCGTAGCCTGCTTGTGCGCCCTTGAGGGTGAACGCCACCGCAACCATGGCTAAAATGCATCCTGCTTGCATCACTGCACCTATTACCCATACCCATTTACGAACGGGGAGTTTGCGAATAACGTTAGCAATAGCAAGTTGGGGCAGCAATGAACCCGATTCTCTAATTGGTACTAACCAAGCAATAAAACTCGCTGGTACATTTAAGCTTTGCATTAACCACGGCAGCGTTATTTTTGGATTAAGCAGTGCATCGGCAAATTTACTAAACAGCTGGCTAATGAGTAAAATAATAAAATTACCAGGTACTTCCTGACAGGCATTGTCGTCGATGGCCTTGCAAGCTCGGGCGTCTTCTTCATTGTTTAAGCGTTTATAGATTTGTTCTTTTGTCAGTTTTTTCACTCTATTTTACCGCTGTATAAGTACAAATATTTATATATATTAAGATGATATGGTTAACATATCTACTTTACTCATTGTTTTTAAGTTCATATGGCAACCACTTTAGAAGTTTTTTAAATAATATGTCTTGTGCAATGGGCTTAGAAATATAGTCGCTCATTCCAACCTGTAAGCACTTAGCTTCATCGCCCACCATAGCGTTTGCTGTCATAGCAATAATAGTAATTTGGGGATTTTTACTTCCAACTTCATTTACTCTTATATGGGTTGTGGCTTGGTAACCATCCATCACTGGCATTTGGCAATCCATTAAAATGAGTGAGTACGGGTTATGGGAAGTTGTTTGTTTTAAATATTCGAGCGCGTGCTGACCATTATCTGCAATATCAATGCTATTAATTCCTATTTTTTTAAGCGTGGTAGAGGCGACGATTTGATTAATGTTGTTATCTTCAACTAGTAAAATACGAATGTTTTTGTCCCACACAATATCATCGCTCGACAAAGGGTGAGTGTCAGATAAACCCTTAGTAATGAGGCTGTTATTACTTTGCTGTTTACCGCTAAAGCAGGTCGATAGCATCTTAAAAAGATTTTGTGTGATTATGGGCTTTGTAACAATGGCTGAAAACCGAGACGCTTGATATAAATCGCGCTGTTTATTTAGCTCACCCGTGGTCATTAAAACAACATGCGCAGCCATAAGATCTACTTCTTTATCAAGGGTTTTACTTAAGGTTAACGCATCGCCGTCACTTAGCTGCATATCAATCATAATTAAATCAAAACAAAGGTTTTGTTTTTCGATATATTGCTGACATGTTTTCACAGCCTGCTTTGCGGATGGGCTGATTACGGCTGTTGCTCCCCATTTAGTAAACTGCTTGTGTAAAATAGAAGATTGAGTTTGATTGCTGCACACAATTAAAATATTTAACGATGACATATCTACAGGGGGGAATACTTTTTGTGGGTTTTTACTGCGTTTTAGAACAACATTAAAGCTAAAGTTACTGCCCTTATTTTCTTTAGATTGTACCTGTATATCACCTTCCATTAGGTGGCATAACTTTTTAACAATCGCTAAGCCTAAGCCCGTGCCACCATATTTTCGTGTTGTTGAAGAGTCAACTTGAGAGAATGATTTAAATAGCTTGGCTTGTTGAGCTGCAGAAATACCAATTCCAGAGTCTATTACTTGGCAGCTAAAACGCATTTGATTGTTGTTAATCGGTGTGAGTTTAGCAATAACTTGCACTTCGCCTTCATGGGTAAATTTAAGCGCATTATTTACTAAGTTTGTTAAAATTTGTTTGAGGCGTCCGGCGTCACCAATGACAAAAGCGTATTCAATATGCTCTATATCTAGCATTAACGGAATATTTTTACTGTGAGCATGAATTGCTATTGTTTCGATAAAATCGTCGAGCATGTTACAAAGGTTAAACTCCAATTCTTCAAGCTCAAGCTTACCGGCATCCACTTTTGAAAAGTCTAAAATATCGTTAATAATATTTAATAAGGAGTTTGCACTATTGAGTGCAATGCTTACCTGATGATGTTGTTTTTCATTTAATGAGCTATCTAAAATCAAATTAAGCATGCCTAATACGCCATTCATAGGCGTGCGAATTTCATGACTCATTGCCGCTAAAAACTCGCTTTTGGCAATGTTAGCCTGTTCAGCCGCCGCTTTTGCTTCAATTAATAATTGATTCGCTGCTTTTTGCTCAGTGATATCTTGCTGAATTCCCACATAAGCTGTGAGCTGTTGCTGCTCGTTAAAAACAGGTGAGATTTGTAGGCTATTCCAAAATTCCGTGCCATCTTTTTTATAATTTAGTATCTCTATACGTTGAGTTTTTAATGTTTTTATTGCATGAGTAATAATATCTATTGCGTTCTTATCTGTGTTTGGCCCTTGAAGTAAGCTGCAATTTATTCCTAGCATTTCCCCTTTACTATAGCCTGTGATTTTTTCAAATTCAGAATTTAAAAATACTAAAGGAAAGCCTTGCACGCTCGCATCGGCTATAGAAATACCCACATTACACGATTCGATTGCCTGCGCTAATAAATCATTTTGCTCTTTTGCTTGTTTTAATGCTTTTTGAGAACGTTTTTGCTCAGTAATGTCAGTTACAGAGCCTGCCATTCTAATTGCTTTATTATGCTCATTGCGCAGTGCCATCCCTTTTACTGTAAAATAACGATAAGCGCCTGATTTAGTCTTTAATCTATAATCGTAATTAAAGGGAATGTTGCTAATTAAGTGATTTGCTATTTGCTTTTTATGCTTGGTTATATCATCAGGGTGAAGTAACTTATAAAGTGCATCAGTACAGTGAGGTAAAGCGTTTTTATCGTTTTCGTCGTAGCCAAGCAATACGCTAATACGGGGAGAAAAATATACTTCATTTGTAACAATATCCCAATCCCAAATACCATCATTACTGCCCTTAACCGCCAGTTCGTAACGCGCTTCACTTTGCTTTATCGCTTCTCTTGAGGATTCTAAAAGCTTAAACGGGTTTAGTAGTAAGTGCCTGCCAAATACAAACAGGAATAACGACGATAAAGCCATACTTACAATAATTGATATAGCAATATCGATTATGAAGCGAGTAGTTTTAGCAGCAATTAAATTGGCAGTAATGTAGTAGTTTAATCTTATATCTGTATTGCCAATGAGGTTTTGGTTAATACTGACATACTCGTCACCTTGATTTAAATTAGAATAATAAACCCATGAGCCTGCTAAAGTCAGTCCATGGCTTTCACGGTCAAAGTCGGTCGGTAGTAACTGGGTCATTGGCGTATTAAATTGCACCATAAGCACGCCCTCAGTAAAGTTATTATATTTTATAGGCACCGCAATGGTGAATAGGTCGGTATTGGTTGGCTTATTTAATATCACCGCCTTTTCTGTTTGCTCTTCAAGTAAGCTATTTATCCATGGTTGCTCAATTATACTCAGCTCGTTAAGCAAAGGGTCGTTACTAAAAACCACCTCTTTTAATACGTTTATAATCGTTATTTTTTCGGTGCTACCCATTATTTTATATTGAAAAAGGTAATCTTGGAGTAGCGCTTTTGAGGTGTCTGACCCCATTATGGCGTTAGATAAAATAGGTTGACGAGCAAGGTCATTAAGAATTTGTGTTCTTGTTTCTAAAAATAGTGTGAGGTAGCTGGTGGTGAGTTTAGATTCAATCTCAAGACTTTTACTTTGTAAATCATAGATAGCTGTATTTGCGCGATGGCCAACAAACAGTAAAGAAATAGTCACTGATAATATTAAGCTCAATGCTAAAAAAGTATAAAAAGCATTATTTGTTGAGAGCTTAAATTTTTTATTTATTAATGCTCGCATTACTCAACATTGCCTATTGGGTTTTCGATAATGTGTATTTTTCCATCCGGCTGATAATTTGCCATGCATAAATCGTCAAAACCAAGTGCTTCGTGGGCATCAATATTATTAGCTGACCACATAGCAAAAGGACGTTGGTATTGTTTTATTAAGCCATTAACTGGCATGGTTAAGTTTTCAAGTGCATGTTTGATTTTTGCTCTGTTGTGCTCTGTATTATCGGTTAAAGTTATTTGTGATATGCCCTGTAACAATAGTTTTGTTAAGTCGTAGGCATGAATAAATCCAGCCGGAGAAATTAACTCAGTGGGTGCTACAGGGGTAGGCTTAAGGGATAAGCTTTGTGCTACAACATTTTTAGTTAAAGCGGTTTGCGGCGTTTTTAAAAATGAAAAACAGCTTTGTATAAAATGTAAGCTCAAGTTTGATTTTATGGCTTGCTCAACGTTGGCAAAAAAATCCCCACCCGTTATTCCCCAATGACTAACAATAGGAAGGCGTTCATTTTTGGCAAAACTTGCCATCGCATTTATAAATACAGCCCCCTCAATGGCATTTCCAACAAATAAAATACACTCTGCAGGTGTATTTTTTATTTGATGCAGCATTAATTTGGCGTTATTTATTTTTGTGTTCCAGTTAAACCATTCCACTTGTGGTTTTATATCACCAAAGGCCTTAAGCATGGTGTTGTTGTTTGATTTTCCCCATGGCGTGTCTTCTAAAAGTAAGAGCGGATTTTTGCAATTTAGAGTTTTCGTTGCAAATTGGGCCATTCTATAGCCGGCTTTTGTATCATCTACTGAGAGCCTAAATACCCAGTTATCATCGCTAGGGTATCGGGTAATAGACCCTCCGGCAGCCCAAGGCAGTAGTAGTAATAGTTTGTTTTTATTGATGAAGTCTCTGTTTTTTATATATGGCGTGGAGTGCAATCCACCAATAAAAACCAGTGCATTGCGGTCTTTTAGAAACTGCTGCATGTGCAATAAGCTGCGATTCGAATTACCTCGGTTGTCTTTTTCAATCAGTGTGAGCTGATAATCTTGCACGTTATTATTAATCTCAGCTAAAGCAGTCAGCACCCCCATCTTCATTGCATAGGCCGATTCGTAATGGTTTGAATAATCTGAGTCATGATAGAGCGTTAATGTTTTTACATCTTCGCTGCGTGCACTTAAAGGAAATGCTGCAATATAAAGTACACTTAAGAGGAGTACACAAACCAAAGATCGCATAATAAACTTTATGTTAGTAATTTTTATTAAAGTTAGTCTATTTTGGCGTGTTTTCCTGTTTTAAAAGGAAATTATTTAATTTTTTTATAAAAATATAAACCTGAAATATGATTCAATATTTTTTATTAATGGGCATAAAAAAGCCAGCTAAGCAGCTGGCTTATTGAACTGTTTTGACTTTTATTTAAAGTCTTGGGCGCTGTGGCGCTCTGCCATTTGTTCTTCTTCTGGGCCCCAAGTACGATTAACACGGCGGCCTCGTTTTACACCTGGGCGCACAGCTATTTGCTTAGCCCAACGAACCACATGGGTATAAGATGCAACATCTAAAAATTCAGCGGCATCATATATGTCGCCTAATACCAGTGAGCCATACCATGGCCATATGGCAATGTCGGCAATTGAATATTCACTGCCTGCCATGTATTCGTTGTCACTTAAATGGCGGTTTAGTACATCTAGCTGACGCTTAGTTTCCATGGTGAAACGATCAATCGGGTATTGCATTTTGGTTGGCGCATAGCTGTAAAAGTGACCAAAGCCGCCACCTAAATAAGGCGCCGATCCCATTTGCCAAAACAGCCAATTACGACATTGTGTTTTAGCTTGAAAATCATTAGGAATAAGCGCATCAAACTTTTCGCCAAGGTATTGTAAAATAGCGCCTGATTCGAATACAGGGGTTGCTGGTGTTGTAGAGTGATCCATCAACGCAGGTATTTTTGAGTTTGGGTTTATATCAACAAAATCAGAGCCAAACTGGTCGCCTTCACCAATATTAATTAAATAAGCATCGTACTCAGCCTCAGTAATACCAAGCTCTAATAGCTCTTCAAACATAATACTGACTTTTTGCCCGTTGGGGGTCGCTAATGAGTAAAGCTGAAATGAATGTTTGCCAATAGGCAGTGTTTTATCGTGAGTTGCACCTGCAATTGGGCGGTTAATGTTTGCAAATTTACCGCCACTTTCATTGTCCCATGTCCATACTTTTGCTGGGGTGTAGTCGTTGTTATCACTCATAAATAGCCTCTAATAGTTTAAACGTACGTATTTGCTTTGCCCGTTGTTGCTTTTAATTTATCTGCTTTTGCTAATTTATACCCTAAAAAGAATCCACTAAGTGCGCCAAACAGATGGCTTTCAAACGAGATGTGAAACCGCTGTGGTAACACGCCCCAAATAAAACCACTGTATAAAAAGGCCACCACCACGGCTATAAAAATAGATTTAAAAGAACGTCTTACAATGCCATAGCATAAAATAAATCCCCATAACCCATAAATAACGCCACTTAAGCCGACATGAATATTGCCACGAGCAAACATCCATACCAGTAATCCACCGACTAATGCGGTGAATATAAATACACTATAAAAACGCTTTACGCTGTATTGGCAAATTAACCAGCTTAAAACAATGAAGGGCAGCATATTACTAGCAAAATGCCACCAGCTACCGTGTAAAAAGGGAGCGCAAAGAATACCAATCAGCCCTTGAATGCTGCGTGGGTAAATACCTAAACCATTTAAACTAATGCCTGGCAGGCTATTAATTAGTTGCAACACAAAACAAATAGTCACAATACTTATAATGGCAAAACGGGTACTGCTAAGTAACGACAAGGTGGATGGTTTATTTTGCATACGGTGCCCTTATTTATATTAAGAGTGGCCAGTATAGGAATAGTGGTGAGTAATGAAAAGCAAATTAAAAAGCACAGCGATTAAACTGTGCTTTTTATGCTGATTAATTGTAATTAACCAAGCTTGGTAAGTAATTTTTTAGCTGCTAGCTCAGAGCTTGCAGGGTTTTGACCGGTGATCACTAAACCGTCTTCAAGCGCAAGCACGCCCCAGTCGTCGGTTTTTTGATAGTCACCACCTTTTTTGATCAGCTCGTCTTCGACTAAAAATGGCACTACATCTGTTAATTGTACAGCGGCTTCTTCAGTGTTACTAAAGCCGGTAACTTTTTTACCCGCAACCAATGCATTGCCATCAGCATCTTTTGTATTTAAAAATGCGGCGCTCGCATGACACACTGCTGCCACTGGCTTTTGTAATTTTACAAAATCTTCGATGAGCGAGATTGAATCTGTGTTATCTACTAAATCCCATAATGGGCCATGGCCGCCTGGATAAAATACCGCATCAAAATCTGAAGCATTCAGTTCACTTAGTACTTTTGTGTTTGCCATTAATGCTTGCGCTGCACTGTCGTTGTCGTATCGCTTGGTTGCATCAGTCTGGAAGTCGGCTAGTGTACTGGTTGGGTCGATTGGTGGTTGGCCACCGTTTGGTGAAGCTAGAGTGATTTCTGCGCCAGCATCTACAAATGCATAATAAGGGGCGGCGAATTCTTCTACCCAAAAACCTGTTTTCTCACCGGTATTGCCTAAATCAGCGTGTGAAGTAAGTACCATTAGTATTTTCTTAGCCATTATTTTTTCCTTCTGATGATTTAAAATTGTAATCTTTGCTTAGCAATTACTATATGCACTAACCCAACCTTAAACAACGATGATAAATTTAACTTTATTGATTTAATAATTGATACAATTAGGGGTTGAAGTTAAAACCGCACTGGAGCGTCCATGAAAGTCTCGTTTGAACAATTAAAAAGTATGGTGGTATTTGCACAAATAGTTGAGCAGGGCAGTTTAACTGCAGCGGCAAAGCAACTAGGGTTAACACGGGCGGTAGCCAGTTATCATTTAAAAAAGCTAGAAACGCAACTTGAAGTAACCTTACTTAATCGTTCAACACGGACCATGGCCCTTACTGAAGCCGGTATGGCTTACTATGAGCGTTGCCGAGTTATTACCGAGCAGGCTAATGCTGCCAATCAACAAATAGAAAATATAAAAAGTGAGCCTCAAGGGTTATTAAAAATTAGTTGCCCGGTTAATGTGGGGATGCAATTAATAGTGCCTGCAATTAATACCTTTAAGCGCCAATACCCCAAAATTGATATAGATTTACAGCTAACTGATGATGTGGTGGATATTATTAAACACGGCTTTGATTTTGCTATTAGGGGGGTTGCGCTGCGCGATTCAAACCTACAGGCAACTAAGTTAACCACTATGAGTACCTGTATTTGTGGCGCGCCTAATTATTTTGCACATTATGGTAAGCCCACTACGCCCGATGAATTAGCACAGCACCAGTGGGTGGTTTATCAGTTAGGGAGCAAAATCTTGACCTTGCAAAAAGACGGTAAAAAAGTCGACATTACTATGCAAGGATCGCTCAGTACCAATAATGCCGCTGCACGGACTGCATTTGTAGAGGCAGGACATGGCATAGGGCGTATACCGCTATACGATGCATGGCCAAAAGTACAAGCGGGTTTACTGCAAATTATAATGGACGACTACAAAAGCAAAGACATTGAATTGTACGGAGTTTTCCCGCCAGGAGCGACGGGGTCTAAAAAGTTACGTTTGTTTGTTGATTATTTAAAAGCGTATTTTGTAAAACAGCATACGGCATTAGGTATGCGTAAGGGCTAGCGCTCGGTTAAATAAGGCAACAGCTTGTTGATACATTGCTATGGCAAGAGCTGCATCGTAGCGCTCGCCTTCATCACGCATAAAGGCATGTTGCGCGTTAACTTCTTGCCATTGGTAATTTATGTCAGTACGAACAGCTTGTTGGTATATTTTGTCTCGGCCATCTTGTGGTACATGAGGGTCTTGTTTACCCCAAATAAAATGAATTTCACCGAGTATGTCGGCCATGCGTTCAAATGAGTTATTACCGGGTTGTGCGGGCAGTGTATTACTGTGTATATCGGTGGCGTATAAACAAAATGCAGCTTTTATGAGTGGGTTTAATGCGGCTCTGTAAGCTAAATGCCCACCAATACACACTCCCATAGCCCCAACATTTCCTGAACAATAACTTTGGCGTTTTACAAAGTCGATAAGGCTTTGTGTGTCGCTATCATGATGCTCTAAAGGTTTAGCCCATTTATCGTTATTACCTTTATCTTTACCTTCGTCATCATAAGCCAGCACAGTTCCGATAGGGTTAAGCTCATGAAACACTTCTGGCACAAGTACCACAAAACCATGACTGGCTAAAATAGCTGCACTGCGGGCAATAGGTGCCGTTTGCTGGAAAATTTCAGAATAAAAAATAATGGCAGGGTATTGCCCCGATGTTTGTGGGCGGTAAATAGTGGTTCGCATTAACCCTGTAGGCGTTGGTAAGTCAGCGTTATGGTGTTGAATGATCATAAAAGCGCTCAGTAAAATAAATATAATAGCTGAGCGCGGTCAAATAAACACGCCCTAAAGTTTAAATACTTGCAGGCATTTTATTGCAACTTGCGTAATAGCTAACCGTAGCTGGCCAATCAGAAAATATACCGATTACACCAACCTCTTTTGCAAGTACATCAACCACGGCCATCATGTCACCATCGTTATCTATAACATCACTAATTGACTGGTAATAGTATCCGCCTCCATTATTCAGCGGTCCTGAACGTTCAAGACTCCATGCAATAATATTAAGCCCTGCGGCTTTAGCATCAATAGCGTACTGTGATGGCACTATATTACTTTCATTATCTATGGTTAATAGCATCCAAATGGGTGGAGCAATAATTTTAACACCGTCATTAAAAAGCGAAGCCATACTAGGTTGCCATGTGTCGGGATTGTTAGGATCAAACCCTGCATCGCTGTCTCGGCCATCTAAATAAACGCTTTGCGCTGCAAATTCAGGGTTAGTATTAATCCAATATTGTACGTCAGCTAAATTAAATGATTGCGGAAAAACACGCGAAGCGGGTACCTCCATTTGCGTGTATTCATCTAGCATTTTTTGTGCGTATTGCGCTTGGGTCATACCGTTAAAGGGCATACTCACTTGAGGTGATTTAAGCTCTGGGGTCATTTTTACTCCGAGCTGTTTAAATAGTGCAATACTTTGTTTATGGGTCATGAGAGTACCTGAGGTGGCGTATAAGTCAGTGCGCCAACTTGGTGTACCTTTCATGTAATCGCTAACATTGGTGGCACTGGTGTTTGCGCCATCCATTTTACCCTCAAGGGTTAAAAACTCTGCCAAGCTAATATCACTGGTACAACATTTAGCTGAAGCAGGCGTGCCACTGTTAGAGTTTGCTGGAGTAAATGGCTCACTGCATTTAGCCGCAAGTTCTGGAATAGCTAAAATATTAGTGGTGGTGTGCAAGTCGCACTGAGAATGGCGGCATACTAGCTCTTTATCATTGGTAAAGGTTACATCGCATTCGACAATACCAGCGCCCATACGAGCAGCCGCTAAGTAAGACTCTTGTGTGTGCTCTGGGTATTGCATGGGGGCACCACGGTGACCAATTGAAAAATCAGTACGATAAAAAGGGCCTTCTTTACACGATTCTAATTGTGTTTTTAGTGCGCTGTCAGCCATATCGTCAATTAAGTAGTCGGGGCGAGTACCTAGTTGCGTATTGGTGCCTTGAGCTACTTCAACAATAACAGGGGTAGGTACTTCAACAATTTCAACGTCAGTGTTGGTAACAACCACTTCTTTTTCGACTATTTTTACATCGTCATCACAGCCAGCGAGTGAGCTTAATAATAAAAAAGTTGTTAGAAAAGGTATGCGCTTCATTATTTGTCCTTAAAAATAAAAGTGGACGCTACCTTACTAATTATTAATGACAATTTCACTACAGAGTGATTAATTTGCTGATTTAGCCATTATTTGGTTTACCACTAAGGCAGACAGCATCACTCCCGCGCCAATAGTTAATCTAAGTAGGTCTGCGTCTCTATTCCAAATAAGTACATTAACAATAATACCGGCAGGAATAAGCAAGTTGTTCATCACCGCCAGCGCGCCAACATTAACAAGCGTCGCGCCTTTATTCCACATAAAGTAGCCTAAACCGGAGGCCACAATGCCTAAATAAATCAGTATGCCCCATTGAGTTGAGGTACTTGGTAATTTGTTAAGATCACCAAATAAGGCGTAACAGGCGCTTGCAACAATTAGTGCGCCAATAAAAAACCAACCAAATACGGTTTTATCATCGAGTTGTTTATTAAGCATTAATCGCTTGTAGGTTACTTGGCCGATAGCAAAGCTAATATTAGCGCCTTGAACCAGTAGTAATCCGACTAAAAAGTTGCTGTCTAAGTTTTCATAACGAATGGTAATAGCCCCTAACACGGCAATAAACGCGACGATAAAAAACTGCGGATTAAACTGTTTATTTAGCGCATCGTTTAAAAGCGTAATGTAAAGCGGGGTCATTACAGTAAATAACAGCACTTCTGGCACACTTAAAAACAAAAATGAGTGGTAATAAAAGCCATACATAACCCCCAGTTGCAGTGCGCCTATCAGCATGAGTTTAAACGCAAGTGGGGTAGGGATTTTCTTTAAAAAAGGCAAAAATACTAACGCTGCTAAAGCCACACGAATTAGCACACTAAACCACGCATCAACTTGGCCAGCTAAATACACACCAATTAAACTAAACGAAAACGCCCAAAGAAGGGTAACTGCAAATAAATAGCCCATAACACTCATCTTGTCTTAAGTAATGGTGTCAGTTTATCTGTTATATATTGTTCTATAAACAATAAAAGCCCGCAAGCGGGCTTTTATATCAGTTGATTAAAAATATTAATTAATCAACTAAACCACGGCGCTTAAGTAATGCATCAGTCGTTGGTTTTTGGCCTCTAAACTCGATGTAGCTTTGCATTAAGTCACGGCTATTACCTTTTGATAGGATCTCTTTACGGAACTTATCGCCATTTTCGCGCGTTAAGCCACCGTTGTTTTCCATGTGAGCAAACGCATCGGCTGCAAATACTTCAGTCCACAGGTAAGCGTAGTAACCCGCTGAGTAACCACCTGCAAACGTATGGCTAAAGTAGTTTGATTTATAACGAGGTGGTACAGGGTAGTAATCAATACCGTGTGCCTTTAACGCTTCACTTTCAAACTGTTGTACATCAGTTACTTTTTTGTCAGAACCAAATGAGTGCCATTCCATATCCAGTAGTGCTGCAGCTAAATATTCAGTGGTACCAAAACCTTGGTTGAACTTTTGCGACTCAAGTACTTTATCAAGTAGTGCTTGAGGAATTGGCTCACCTGTTTTGTAATGCTTAGCGTAGTTAGCTAATACACTTGGCTCAATCATCCAGTCTTCATGTGCTTGTGATGGAAATTCAACAAAATCACGCGCTGTAGCAGTACCTGCTAGGCTTGGGTATTTAACGTCAGAGAATAAACCGTGTGCTGCATGACCAAACTCATGGAACATAGTTGACACTTCGTCAAACGTCATTAACGTTGGCTCGCCTTCTGCTGGCTTTGGAATATTTTGTGCATTATAAATAACCGGTTTTGTGCCTTTTAAGCCGCTTTGGCTTACGTATGCACTCATCCATGCACCGCCACGTTTACCTTCACGTGCATATGGGTCCATGTAAAATAAGCCTATTGCGCTGCCATCAGCATTAAATACTTCAAACGCCATGACGTCTTCGTGATAAAGCGGTAGGTCTTTACGCTCTTTGAATGTAATGCCGTAAAGTTTTTCCATTGCAAAGAATAAACCGTTATGAATAACCGATTGCATTTCAAAGTAAGGCTTAACTAAGGCTGGATCTAGGTCGTATTTTTCAGCACGCACTTTTTCTGCATAGAAAGACCAATCCCATGGTTTTAGTTCAAAACTTTCACCAGAATCGTTAATTACTTTTTGAATCGCTTTTGCTTCTGCTTGCGCTTTTTCAACTGCTTTTGGCGCTAGGTCATCTAAAATACCGTACACGTTATCAGTGGTTTGAGCCATGCGTGAAGTCATTACATACGAAGCCCAATCTTTAAAGCCTAACAGTTCTGCTTTTTGTGCACGTAGGTTAGTTTCTTTAATAATGATAGGGCCGTTGGTTTTAGCTGCACGGTTGGTTGATGCTTTAAAAATCTGCTCACGCAGTTCACGGTTTTCAAGGCTAGATAAAATAGGCTGTTGTGTGGTGTTCACTAGGGTGATCATGTAGCCATCTTTGCCTGCTTTTTTAGCAGCTGCTGCAAGACCTGCAATTTCACCTTCAGATAAACCAGCTAGTTTGCTTTTATCTGTTACTAAAATGACGTCTTCTTTAAACGATTTTAATACGTTTTGAGAAAACTCTGTTGATAACTTTGCAAGCTCAGCGTTAATTTCACGCATTTTTGCTTTTTCAGCATCGTTTAATTTAGCACCGGCTTTAACAAATTGTTTGTAGTAAAAATCAACAAGACGTTGATCTTCAGCGCTTAACTTATCTTTGCTGTCGTATACTGTTTGTACACGTTCGAATAATGCACCATTTAGGTAAATGTCATCAGAGTGTGCTGAGAACACAGGCGCCATTTTTTTATCAATGCGTTGGTACTCATCGTTAGAGATAAGACCTGATAAGTTGTAGAATGCAGCTGATGCGCGGTTTAATAGTTCACCAGCAAGCTCCATTTCTACCAAGGTATTTTCAAAAGTAGCTGGTTCTGGATTATTGGCAATTGCCAAAATTTCTGCATTATGTTGTGCAATACCTGCATCAAATGCAGCTTCGTATTCAGTAGTACCAAACTTATCAAACTCAGGAGCCATGTATTGCAATGGGCTTGGTTTAAATAATACATTGCTTGCGTTGATATCTTGCACTTGTGCTGTGCTTTGTTGTTTTGTTTCTTGGGTGCTTTCAGAAGAACAGGCAGATAATAAAAGTGCACTAGCAATCGTAGTGGCGATCAGTGTTTTACGCATAATAACTCCATAAAAAATAGTAGCCGAAATAGGCTTTTCGAGTCGAAAACCCAGTTAACTTACCAAATTTTGACTTATATACAACAAAGTTTATCGATTTAAAGCGGGATTTAAACGCAAATTAGGTGATAAAAACTCGGTATGTAAATAAAAAAGTAGAAAAATACAGCAATTATGCAATTAGCTTTAAGTTTGTTGCTGCGTATTTAAGCTAACCGCATGCTAAACTTGGGGTATTATTAGCGCATAAAAATAATCGTTTGTGTGCGACCTTATACATGGAAAATAAATGAACTTAGAACAAATTAATCACATTCTCGCCTTCGTATTGTTTAGCTACAACGACATTCACATTACCGTGGCAAAAGTAATTCAAGTACCCCTAATTTTGTTTACTATGTGGGTTGTGGTGACTCAGATTGGCAAGTTAATTAAAAAGTCATTACTTGCACGAAAAATGAGCCCAGATGCAGTGCATTTATTCACGCGTTTTTATTTCATTTTAAGTATTGCGATTTTACTTTTTACCTCCCTTGAGGTGCTCAACATTCCACTAACCGCATTTGCCTTTGTATCGGGTGCCATTGCCATCGGTGTGGGGTTCGGTGCACAAAATATTATTAATAACTTTATTAGTGGCTGGATATTAATGTGGGAGCGGCCAATCCGTATTGGCGACTTTTTAGAGGTTGGCACTGCAAAAGGGGTGGTTGAAACCATTAATACTCGCTCTACTCGTATTCGCAGGAACGACGGTGTTCATATGCTAATACCCAATAGCCAGTTATTAGAAAACACAGTTACCAACTGGACGCTTATTGACGGTAATGCGCGCTCATCTGTGAGCGTAGGCGTAGCTTATGGCTCTGATGTGTTATTAGTTAAAAAGTTAATTCAGCAAGTATTAGATGAGCATGAGGCAATACTGGCAACGCCTCAATCAACCGTATTGTTTGATGATTTTGCAGATAGCTCGTTAGTTTTTAATGCTATTTTTTGGGTCTGCGCTGAATCAGAAACTCGATTAAGACAAGTCCGCAGTGATATTCGTTTTAGTATTTATGAAGTGTTTGAACAACACGATGTGGTGATTGCATTCCCGCAGCGAGATATTCATATTGATGGTGAAATTGTTCTTAAACGCTCATTAGTGAAAAAGTAGTATTTAAAAAAGTGTCGCGTTATTTTGCTATATTTTTTAACAACCCAATGTAAGGACATATGTCCGCTTTTTGGTTGTTTAGTTGCTAAAAGTACACTAAATGTCGGGATAGTGCGGTTAAGTGTTAAAAATAAGTTTATTTTTTAGTGTTCAATATGCGGTAAATATATTACAGCATGATATAATCTCGCGCATTCAGTCAGCCTTATTTATGCCGTTTTTGTACTCTCGGTAATAAGGTCCGCGCCGCATAGAGCAAGTCGCGAAAAATTGACTGAATCCGTAATTATTTAATTGCGCAACACATCAACCGTTGAACAAGAGTGCACTAAAAAGGTTAACCCCGACATGAAAGCAATGAAAAGATCTACGTTAGCAACCCTTATCAATGCAACGTTGTTCTCTGCCGTAGCAGGTACGTCAATTTCAGCCGTAGCTGCTGAGCAAGAAACTACTGCTAAGAAGAACCAACTAGAAGTTATTCAAGTTACTGCTCGTAAACGAGTAGAAAACGCTCAAGAAGTGCCTGTTGCTGTTTCAGCCCTGCAAGGCGATAGCTTAGATGCTTACAGCTCAGCTGGTATGGATATTCGTTTTATGAATGCGAAAATCCCAAGTTTATCTATTGAATCTTCATTTGGCCGTTCATTCCCACGCTTTTATGTACGTGGCCTTGGTAACACTGATTTCGATTTGAATGCTTCGCAACCAGTGTCGCTTGTGGTTGATGAAATTGTACAAGAAAACGCAATCTTAAAAGGTTTCCCTGTATTTGACGTAGCACGTGTTGAAGTGCTTCGTGGTCCTCAAGGTACATTATTTGGTCGTAATACACCGGCTGGTCTAGTTAAATTTGATACCGTAAAACCAAGCCAAGAATTTGAAGGCTATGGCTCTGTATCTTACGGTAGTCGTGGTGCTGTTGACTTTGAAGGTGCTGTTGGTGGTTCATTAACAGATCGTTTATCAACACGTGTTTCAGTACTTTGGCAAGATAAAGACGATTACATTGATATTCGTGCACCAGGTTTTGAGCAAAAAGATGCCTTAGGTGGCTACACTGAACAAGCAGCCCGTATTCAATTTTTATATGAAGGTGACGATTTCACTGGATTATTTAATTACCATGTTCGTGATTTAGATGGCTCTCCAATTGCCTTTCGTGCTAACACTATCAAACCTGGTACTAACGATTTAGTTGATGGTTTTGAAAATGACGTGGTGTATCACGATGCCGCATCTCGTGCGACGCAGCAAGTGGAATCGCAAGGTGCAAGCCTTAAGCTTGAGTGGGACTTAGCTAATCATACAGTAACGTCAATTTCTGGTTGGGAAAGTGCAGAAATTTACTCTCGTGCTGACATCGATGGTGGCTACGGTGGGTTCTCTATCAATGATGTTCCAGTTGCAATGGGCCCTGGCTTTATTCCTTTCTCTTCAGAAAGTGCTGATGGTATTCCAGATCAAGACCAATACACGCAAGAACTTCGCTTATCAAGCAACTTTGCCGGTGACGTAAATTACCAGGTGGGTGTTTTTTACTTCGACGAAGCATTAACGATTGAAAACTTTAGCTATGATACAGCCAATAATGGCGTATTAAACGGTTTTGTTAGTCAGCAGCAAGATACTAAAGCATGGGCTGTATTCGGCTCAGTTGATTACACCATTACTGATGACTTGAAAGTAACCGCGGGCCTTCGTTATTCAGACGATGAGAAAGAATTCTCAGCAAATCGTACGCTTAGCCCTGTAGGTGGTGCTGCTACTTACATTGAAAAAAATGTTAGCGATGATCACGTAAGCTGGGATTTATCAGCTAACTACAAAATCAACGATGACGTAAACTGGTATGGTCGTATTGCTAACAGTTTCCGTGCACCAAGTCTTCAGGGTCGTATCTTATTTGGTGATGAAGTAACCGTTGCTGATTCAGAAACTGTTACGTCATACGAGACAGGTATTAAATCTGATGTGTTAGATGGCCAAGGCCGTGTAAATGCAACCGTATTTTATTACACTATGGATGACCAACAGCTAACTGCTGTAGGTGGTGGTGCTAACTTTAACCGCCTATTAAATGCTGATAAAACAACTGGCTACGGTTTCGAAATTGATTCTGAGTGGGTGTTAACGGATGAGCTAAATGCAACGTTTAATTTAAGCTACAACAAAACAGAGCTTAAAGACAAAGATTTAGCCGTTGCAGTGTGTGCACAGTGTACTGTTACTGATCCTACCTTCCAAGTACCAGGTGCATTTGGTCCTGAAGATCGTGCTATTTTAGATGGTAACAGCTTACCGCATGCTCCAGAGTGGATCTCTAACATCACACTTCGTTACACTAAAGAACTCGCTGAAGGTGATTTCTTTGCTTACGCTGATGTGTCGTACCGCAGTGAAATTGACTTTTTCTTATATGAATCAGTTGAGTTTGAAGGTAAGCCACTAACTGAAGTTGGTCTACGTGCCGGTTATGCATGGGCACAAGGCGATTACGAATATGAAGTATCAGCATTCGTGCGTAATATGTTTGACGAGCAGCAAGCAATTGGTGGTGTTGATTTTAATAACAATACAGCCATGGTTAACGAAGAGCGTTATATTGGCGCTGAATTTAAAGTTAACTTTTTCTAATCGATAAATTTAACGTTAAATTGTAATTATTGATAAAAGCCTGCCTAGTGCAGGCTTTTTTATTTTTGTAGAGCTGCTAAAGTAGCGCTCATATGTTTATTAAAGAGAAAAAGTAATGGCTGGATTTTGGAATTACCGTGTAATTTATTGTGAAGCAACCAAAGATGAAGCGGCGCAATATCAAATACACGAAGTGGAATATAACTTAAATGGTAAAGTAACTAACTGGTCAGAGACTGGTGCTGCACCATTTGGAACCACATTAGATGCGTTAAAAGATGATGCTGAGCGCTTAAAAACCGCCTTCGAAAAGCCGATACTTAAAGTAATGCGCAAAGCCCGAGGTTATGAGTTAGTTGATGTAGATACCGGCGAAGACGCTTATGCTGAGCCGCCAGCAGGTTTGGCTGAGTAACACAAATTAATAAAAGGTGCCTAGGCACCTTTTTTATTACCTAAAGTTTAGGTTAAATAACAAGGAGAAAAGTATGTCAATTGAAGCGGTATTATTTGATATGGATGGCACTTTGGTTGACTCTGAAAGTGTGCACTATAACTGTTGGAGCCAATTACTTGCGCCTTTTGGTGTGTGTTATAAAGAAGATGATTTTTGTCGGCGCTTTTCGGGACGTCCTACTATTGACACTGCAAAGGAAATAAAACAAGCTCATAATTTGTCGGTAAATAGCCGCTATTTAGCGGATGAAAAATATCGCTTATTTAGTGAGTACGTTAAAACCAATTTACCGCCTTTAATGCCTTATGCTGAAAATGTTCTGTTAGCGGTTAAAGAGCAAGGTTTAAAAATGGCGTTAGTAACAGGCAGCGCAAGGCATGAAGCTGAGCCAATACTAAAAGGATTAGGGTTTTATAATTTATTCGATACCGTGGTAACTAAAGATGATGTAATTAATCCAAAGCCTGCCGGTGATCCCTACTTATTAGCACTTAAAAATATGCAGGTTGCTGCACAAAATGCGATTGCCGTTGAAGATACTTTCACCGGTGTAACCGCAGCGAATAATGCTGCTTTAGCTGTGATAGCTATCGCTAATAAACATACACAGGAGCACGACCTTAGTAAAGCAACACAGCAAATGCAAAGCCTTGAAGAATTTTGGCACTGGCTTCAATCTCAACTATAGTTTAAGCCATATTTAAATTTGCAAGGATGCAGCAATGATTAAAGCAACGCTGTTTACTTTTTTAACCCTCATTAGTACGGGCTTATTGGCGCAATTGCCTCCAGTGCAACTTGCTAATGTTTACGATGAAACTAAGCATGAGGATATTCGTCAATATTTGGTGAGTGAAAAGTATGACGGAGTAAGAGCAATCTGGACGGGAAAGCAGTTTGTAACCCGTCAAGGCAACTCCATAAACCCGCCTGATTGGTTTACAGCCCCTTTGCCAGATATTTGGTTAGATGGTGAGTTATGGACCAAACGAGGTCAATTTTCTGTACTCAGTGGTATTGTCAGAACAAAAATACCCAACGATTTGCAATGGCAAACCGTTACTTATCAGGTGTTTGATATGCCAGATACAAGCATGCCTTTTCACCGTCGTTATCAAAATTACTTGTCACTTATTACTAAGCTAAATAGTCCCCATATTAAAGCGGTTAAGCAATATCAATTTAGCGACAATCAGCAACTCAGTAATTATTTTAATCAGGTTACTAAACAAGGCGGCGAGGGCGTTATGCTTCATTTAGCAGAGGCTAAGCATACAACTGGTCGCTCTAGTGCATTGTTAAAACTCAAGCCTTATTTAGATGCCGAAGCGTTAGTGATTGAACATTTACCGGGTAAAGGTAAATACGCAGGAATGCTTGGTGCATTGAAAGTACAGACAAAACAAGGGCTGACATTTTCTATTGGTACGGGTTTTAGCGATAAAGAGCGAAAGTATCCGCCAGCTATAGGCGCAACAATTACTTATCGATACCACGGGTACACTAAAAATGGCTTGCCGCGTTTTGCCAGCTTCTTACGGGAAAGACCCGAAAAATAACGAGTGTAGGCCAATTCAGTATATATTTTTTAGCAATTATGCTAAATTGCGCGGCCTTTTTAGTGATGTTTGGTGATCTATGTTCGTTGGTTTTGATTATGGTAGTTCTAATTGTGCTATGGGTGTTTTAAACGAAGAGCGTGTTCAGCTCATTCCTTTAGAGCAAGGCAAACATTATCTTCCATCAACGTTATACACACATCATAGTGCCTTAGTCGTTGATTTTGTAGCGCAGCACTTGCAGGGCTCAGAGCATGAGCATGGCTATAAAACCGCGCGCCAACCATTACTTAATACGCTTACGCGAATTAAATCAGACCTAGACCTACAAGCCGGCGACGAGACTCTATTCATCGGCCGAGAGGCGATTAGTGAATATGTGCAATTTCCTGAAGAAGGTTATTTTGTAAAATCCCCTAAATCATTTTTTGGCGCTACTGGTTTAAAGCAAGGACAAATTAATTTTTTTGAAGATATTGCCACTGCAATGATTTTAAAAATAAAACAACGTGCCGAATCATCGTTAGGGTATACGCTGAGCCAAACTGTTATTGGTCGCCCAGTGAATTTTCAAGCGGTTGGTGGTGAGCAGTCAAACCAACAAGCCGTGGGTATTTTAACACGCGCAGCAAACCGAGCCGGCTTTAAAGATGTGGAATTTTTATATGAACCACTTGCCGCTGGGATTGACTATGAAAGTGATTTAACGCAAGACCAAAAAGTGCTGGTAATAGATATTGGTGGTGGTACAAGTGACTGTTCATTTGTACAAATGGGGCCCAGCTTTAGAAATAAACAACAGCGAGATGCAGACTTTTTAGCACATAGCGGAAAGCGAGTAGGCGGTAATGATTTAGATATTGCTCTGAGCTATCATGGTTTAATGCCGTTACTTGGCTTAGGCAGTACTTTTAAATCGGGTTTACCATTACCTAATCAGGCATTTTGGCAAGCATGTAAAATTAACGATGTGAATTTACAAAGTCAGTTTTATAGTGCTCAGCATTATCGTGAACTGAGTGCACAGCTACGCGATGTGAGTGCGCCCGATTTATATAAACGGCTCATCCATTTACAGCAAAATAAGCAAGGTCATCAATTAGTTCAACAAGCTGAAGCGGCAAAAATTGCACTAAGCTCGTCTGAAAACTTTAATTGTGATTTAACATTTTTAGATTCATCACTTGATAAAGATATTTCTATTAATGAATTAGCATTAGCCGTTGACGATAGTATTAGCCAAATAGTGACATTAGCAAAACAGGCCATTGCAGATGCAAACACCACCCCAGATGTAATTTATTTAACGGGTGGTAGCGCGCAATCACCACTGATCAAAGCGGCTTTAAAAAACCACTTAGGTGACATTAAAATGGTTAACGGTGATCACTTTGGCAGTGTCACCGCTGGTCTGACTAAATGGGCGAGTATGCTTTATAAATAAGCTGTTATAAAGAGATTTGTCGGGTTGCGAGGTACTTTTCGTAATCTGGCAAAGAACGCTCAAACTCGGTGTCCATAAGGGGAGAGCTTAGTAACATATCAGCGCTTACTTCATTACAAGCAACAGGAATGTTCCACACTGCGGCTAATCGAAGCAATGCTTTTACATCGGGGTCGTGCGGCTGAGATGCCAGAGGATCCCAAAAAAAGATTAACACATGAATTTCATGTTCCGCTATTTTAGCACCAAGCTGCTGATCACCCCCCATAGGTCCACTGAGTAATTGCACGACATTCAAACCGGTGGTTTTTTCTATTAAATGTCCGGTTGTACCAGTGCCGTATAGCTTATGTTTACTTAGCATTGGAGTGTGTTTTTCACACCATAATTTTAACGCGGCTTTTTTTCCATCATGTGCAACAAGGGCTATGTTTTTCTTAGCTGGAAGAGATTGTATTTTTTGGTCCATGCTGATTCTTATTAGTTAGAGTAATAAATTGATAGCCAAGGCAATAAATACAATGCCTGTGAACCTATCTATCCAAAGTTGGCTATTAGGGTGACTTTTAAAAAACTGGGCTATTTTATCGCCGAAATAAATATACGTGCAGTCGATAGGAAAAGCAAAGATTGGATACAGTAGCCCAAAAAACGCCAGCTGAAAAGTTGCAGATGACAAGCTAGGGTCTACAAATTGTGGGATAAAAGCAATAAAAAACAAAGCCACCTTAGGATTTAGTACTTCGGTCATCATAGCTTGAAACATCACGTTTTTGTTTTTACTGGTGGTAACATGAGGCTTATCTTCTTGCTCGCAAATGGGGGGCTTAAAGGTGTCTTTAAGCATCATAAACCCTAAGTAACATAAATAGGCTGCACCTGCATATTGTACGCTGGCATAGGCAGTTTCAGAAGCTTTTAAAATAGCGCTTAAACCGACAACCGCAAAAAATGTATGTACTACGCCACCTAACGCAAAGCCAAAAGCACTCTGCATACCTGCTTTTCGCCCATTTGCAAAAGTTTGCGCCATTAAAAACGCGTTTGATGGCCCAGGCGCAACGGCCATTAAAAAGCTAGCGAGTAAAAATGAGAGCAAAAAGTCGGGGTTGATCATTAAATAGTACAAAAAAGAAGTGGTAAATGATTTTATCAAGCAATGAGGAAAATAAAAAGCGGGCATATTGCCCGCTAAGTTGATGATACTAAGTTCTTTTAAAACTAGTCGTTATGCTTTTAAACATAATGAAGTGCTAAATTTATTAAAAAATAACGGTGATATTATTTGAACACACCGTAGTGCTCAGCGCTTCACACACTTGATATGTATAGGTACCGCCACCCTTAGTATTAATGCTGTCGGTGTAGGCATTATTATTTGCAGTGGTAATGACTTTGTTACCATTGCGGTAGATATCAACTTGGCTTGTTGCCGCGCCATTCCAACTTAAATCAACAAATTTAGTGCCTTTTGATTTGTAACCTGAAGCGCTAAGAGGGATAGCATCTACGCCTGGCTCTGGATCAACACCACCAGTATCGCCACCCGCACAGCCGTTTGCTGTAAGGTAAGCATCAGCGTCAGCCGCTTTTACAATACCGTAGCCAAAGTAATCATCACGACCAGCAGCCCCTTGATCTTGCGCAGTTGCCTTTAACGCATCGCGAATTTCTGTGCCTGTACAGTCACTATGATTAGACCATACTAGCGCAGCAATACCTGAAACCGCAGGAGTTGCCATTGACGTTCCACTCATAAAGCCATAATCAGTTGCGCCAATATTAATTGTCACGTTTGTACTAGCGACTAATGCACTACGATCTTCAAATGCAGCGCCTACAGCGGGAATTGTAGTATCGTTGGTATCACCTAGTGTTGCGTATAACATGCCAGCTTCATTGTTGATAATAACCGCACCTACACCGCCTGAGTTTTCACAGTTAGCGACTTTGTCATAAAATGAAATAACGCCGCGGTCAATCATACATACTTTACCAGCCGCCGCTGGATCAACTGTTTCGCCAGTTCCCATAAAGTAGGTACTCGCAGTGATTTGACCTGCATTTTCCATTGCTGATGAATTATATGCTGTGCCATCAGCCGACATACTCGCTGCTGTTGCCATGCCCGCAGGGTAGGTCGATAGAGTATCAACACCACCAGCAGTTACTTCAACACAAATTGTTTCATCATTAGTTGCGCGTTTACCACGGCCAGATGAACAGCTTGGGAATTGTGAAAAGTCAGCAATTTGATTATCGGCATCATTAGCGCCGACCATCATCACCGATGAGTAGCCCGCAGGATAAGAACGTACGTTATTACCATCGTTACCCGCTGCAGCAACTACAAGGCCGCCAGCATTAGTAAAGTTAGCAAACGCATTTGACTCTGTACTGTTTGAGCCACCGCCCCCTAAGCTCATGCTAATAATATTTGCACCTGCTTGAGAACATAAATCAGCCGCTTGAGCTAAATCAGATGAGTAACCCCAACCCGCTTCGTTAAATACTTTAATAATGTGCATTGCCACACCCGGTGCCATACCCACAACACCGAGGTTATTATCTGCAGCACCAATCGTACCGGCGACATGCGTCCCGTGTGGACCGCCATTATCAAACCAATTTCCAGTACCGCTGTCGTTATCGCCAGTAATGTTACCCCAAACAAAATCAGGGTTTGAGCTATCTAAGCCTGAATCGATAACGCATACTTTCATGCCTGCATTGGCATCAAAAGTAACTTGATCAACCTGTGATTGATAAACCGCATATGGCGTAATTTGTTGCTGCATGGCATCACCTACATCATCGTTAAATAATGACATAGGAACGCGCTTATGATCTTCTTCAATGAGTTTAATATGCGGGTTGTTAAGCAGGCCTTTTAAGCTACTTAAATCTTGTCCAGTAAATTTGGCTGCAATGAATCCATTGCCATCTACTTTAATGTCACCACCTAGTTTTTTAGTCAGCGCTTTAACAACACCTTTTTTATTATTATCAACTTGGATGATGAAGCGATCGTTCGCAGCTTGGGCAGCACCTGTTGAACAAATACCAGTAAGAACTAATGCTAAGGCGAGTTTATTCTTTTTCATATTATATTATCCTAGAATTAATTGGTTAACTAATTGTTAACTTTAGCAGACAGTAAAATAATATAAAGCATAAAACAAGCTATTTTATCTACAAAAACAAAACTATTTAACTTTAAAATAGCCAGTATTAAACAAAAAATATACATTTGTATTTGAATTAGGGGCGGCTAATCAGGTAATACCTGAATTAGCCAAAATTGAAGAGTAATAGAAAACGCTTTAGCGCCTAAGCATATTTAGTATAACGAAATAGTAAGTAAGAAAAGGGAATTAATAATAAAAAGTGTGTGCCTATAAGCTCGGGTGTAGATAAGTTTAAATATTGAGTAATAAACACCAATAAACTTGCCCCACTCATTTGCATCGCTCCTAAAAGAGCTGAGGCGGTGCCAGCTTGCTTAGGGAACAGACTTAAAGCTCGTCCAGCGGCAGAGCCAAGTGTTAAAGCAAAACCAAAGGCAGCAATAAACATAGGGATCATTAATGCTAATGGGGTTTTATATTGGCTTAATACTAGCATCAGTAAGCCTGCACTCACTAACAACACAAGACCTGCTTTTAGTGCTCTTTTTGGTTGGCGTTTAATGTAAATAGGCATGATAAAGCTAGCAAGAATACTAAGCACTGCATTAAGCGAGAACCAAAAGGTAAAGTCGGCTACGCTGCCCCCTAATTCAGTAATAAGCCAACCAGGAGCCAATGTTACAAATACTAATATAGCCGACATAGTGACCATACATAGCAAGCTATTAAATAAAAATAACGGAGTTGAAATAATAGGGATAAAGCGCCTTAGATCTAAGATATGCCCCTGGTAATGGCTGTCTACTGGGCGTGTTTCTCTAAACAATAATAAGGTGACAATAAATCCTAATAATGCAAAACCAGTTAGAAATAGAAAGTTCATTTGCCAACCAAACTGCACGGTTAACCACGCACCTAAAATGGGTGCTAACGCTGGAATAAAGCACACGATCCCGTTTAGGTAGGTAATTATTTGGCCACTGCGTTCACTACCAAACTTATCTCTTACTATTGCAAAAGCAACAACAAAGGTGGCGCATGCGCCTAACCCTTGAATTGCACGAGCAAACATCAGTATTAAAAAGCTAGGAGCATAGTATGCACCTAATGCCGCCAGTCCATATAAAGTTACACCGGTTAAGGCTACCGGCTTACGTCCAAAACGATCAGCAAGAGGGCCTGCAATTAATTGCCCCAAACCAACAGTAAGCATAAAAATAGCCACCGTTTGTTGTACTTGTTTTTCGCTCACTGAAAATTGCTCTGCAATAGTAGGAAAGGCAGGTAAATAAATATCAATGCCCATAGGACAAAAAATGACGAGTAACGCTAAGATCAGTAATAAAATTAAGTTTGGTTTAGCGGGCTGTGTTTGCATCAGGTCTCCTTTTGTCGGTATTTTAAGTGGCGACTGATGAAAAAGAAAGGGCTTATGACCGATGCATCAGACATGTTACCTACTTTTAACTTTATTATGATTATTTTTGTTTAAGTATCACACTTCTTTAAACTGATCCGATGTGTTAATTTGCTTTTTAAGCAAAGACAATGGGAAAACAATAATGAGTAATGAGTCTGCATTAATAAAAACGTGGCATAAATTTAAAAAGCTGCCGTTTGGTAACTGGCTGTTTAGTAAAGCCGTATGTTTTAAAGCGCCTTACTTTGGCTCTATGAAACCTACTATTTTAGATTTAAAAGCAGGGCACTGTAGTGCTGTGGTTAAAAACACACGCCGTGTACACAATCACATTGGCACTATTCACGCTATCGCACAATGTAATTTGGCTGAGCTGTGTGCGGGGGTGATGGTTGATGCAACAGTACCTTATAAAACCCACCGTTGGATCCCTAAGGGAATGACAGTACAGTACCTGGCTAAGGTAGACACTGATGTTACCGCTATCGCTGAAATTGACTTGCCTCATCAATGGATTGATAAAGAAGATTTAGTCGTACCGGTAAAGCTTTACAATACGCGTAACGAACTGGTTTTTACCGCAGACATAACCATGTATATAACACAGAAAAAGTAAGAGTATAAGCCGCTAACGGGATTTTAAAGAGGTGATTAATGGTTTAGCCAACAGGCAGGCTAAACCATTATAAACTAATGTAGCTAGCTTTTAGCTGCAGGCTGCTTATTAACAAACGAAAGCCCGCTGTCTTCATTATCAACAATGGCTTTTACGTCGTGAGCTGGTTTTGGCTTATCTTTAGCATGCTCAATCACTTCTTTTTCAAAGCGCTGCTTTAAACTGCCTTCAATAATAGCACCTGCTTCTATGCTCAGGGTGTCATGAAATATATCGCCAAGTACATGAGCATTATTTTCGATCTTTACTTCACTTGCATTTAAAGAGCCGATGATTTTACCCTTAACAACGACACTGCTTGCCTCAACAACGCCTTCAACAACACCAGAGGTGCCAATCACTAAATGTTCGGCCTTAATGTCACCATCAATACGTCCGTCGAGTTGTACTTCACCTTGGCTTACCAAAGAGCCCGTTATACGCACATCATTAGAAATGATTGAGGGAGTGTGACTCACTCTCTTAATAGATGAGTCTGTTTTTGCTTGTTTATTTTTACCAAACACGAGAAAGCGCCTTTGTTATTTTTAGTGGATTGACATGCTTGTCGTCTATTAATACTTCATAGTGTAAATGAGTACTTGTACTTCTTCCGGTACTGCCCATTAAGCCAATGACATCGTGCTTTGTGACTAATTGACCTTTTTTAACATTAATTTTGTTTAAGTGACCAAAGCGCGTTACAACACCGTTTTTATGCTCTAACTCTATAAAGTTACCATAACCGCCATTACGGCCAGCTCGACGAACCGTGCCATCGGCAGGGGCAAAAATTTCTGTTTTATGCCACCCAGCTAAATCAATGCCTTTATGAAAAGCGCGCCTTTTATTCATTGGGTCTTTTCTAAGTCCAAAATTACTGGAAATATAATATTTTGCAGCAGGTAAGGGCAGGGTACTTGGCAACTCAGTTAAAAAGCTCTCTAGCTGGTTTAACAATAACAACTTATCTGCAATGACTAGAAAGTTACTAGGAATTTTACTTTCATCGAGTATATCTAGCGGGCCACCTTGCGCCGTTGTTTGCGTGCTTAACGCGAGATGTTGTGCCAGTGCATTTTCAAGACCCGTGCCTTTGAGTATTTCTATAATCGCATCATGGCGCTGATTAATCTGCGCAGCCAATAACGTGAAATTAGTATCGTACTGCTGATTTAGCATGATGTAGCGCTGCTCAAAACTGGTTAAACTGTTTTGTGCATGCTTATTTTGTGTTTTATCTTCTTCGAGCGGCTCATGAAATTCGCTTTCGTTCTCATTAATAGGAGAAGATTCAAGCTCACCCTCTAATTTTATTACATCTTTGCTGATAGAAGCTGGGAGTGATTCAATCATACCTTGAAGTAAAGCTTGTTTTTGTTCAAGTTCAGCTAACTGTTCTTGCTGCAATGCGTAGCGTTGTTGCTGTTGCTTTACTTTTTGTTGCCATTGTACTTGCTTATCAAGCTGAGTTTGCTCGATATGAGAAATTTGGTGTGTTTGCATATAAACACGGATACTCGAAACACTGATCCATGCAATAGCAATGAAAATAATAGCAAGCGCAGAAACCTGTAACCAAGGCGCCAAAACAACATGCTTTACTTCACCATTTTGGCGAATGAGCAGCTGACGAGCTGGGAAATGTTTATTAAAAAAAGACTTTATAAATACAGGCATGTCACATAAATACTGGCTATTAACGGATTCAAGATAGCAATTTGAACTAAAAAAGCCAGAAAAAAATTGTAACTTCGGCTTAATTAATAAAAAAGGGCTGCTTATTCAACAACCCTTTTTTACTAGTTTATTGATTTTATATATTATTTTGCTGGTAGTACGGTGCTCTCTACAAAGCCAAAGCCAATACGTGCAAAGCCTTCTTTTTCACACCAGCCACGCATTATAACGTTGTCGCCATCTTCCAAGAAGCTACGCTGCTCGCCGTTGCTTAAAGTAATCTTTTCTTTACCACCACGAGAAAGCTCAAGTAATGAACCCGCTTCTTCGTGAGTAGGCCCTGATTGCGTGCCAGAGCCCAGCATGTCGCCTGGCATAAAGTTACACCCGTTTACGGTATGGTGAGTTACCATTTGCGCTACAGTCCAGTATGAGTGCTTAAAGCTAGACTTAGACACTTGAGTTGGGTTGTAGCCTTCATCACGCATTTTTTGTGTTTGAATTTTAACATCCATTTGAATATCAAATGCACCTTGATCACGGTTAGCCGTTGATTCTAAGTACTCAAGTGGCTGCGGATCATTTTCATCACGCGTCCAGCTTGTTCTGTATGGTGCAAGTGCTTCGGTGGTAACAATCCATGGAGACACGGTTGATGCGAAATTTTTCGCTAAGAATGGACCAAGCGGTTGGTATTCCCATGCTTGTAAATCACGTGCTGACCAATCGTTGAAAACACAAAAGCCGAATACATGCTTTTCAGCATTTTCAATTGCGATTGCATCGCCTAGATCATTACCTTTACCTAGGTAAATACCTAGTTCCAGCTCGTAGTCAAGGCGCTTACATGGACCAAATGAAGGAACTTCTGCATCTGGCGCTTTAGTTTGTCCTTTAGGGCGATGAAACTGCTGTCCAGACACGCCAATAGACGATGAGCGACCATGATAACCAATCGGCACCCATTTGTAGTTTGGTAGTAATGGGTTATCGGGACGGAATAAACTTCCTACGGCAGTCGCATGATAAATTGATGTGTAAAAGTCAGTGTAATCGCCAATGCGACACGGTAGAGCAAATTCAATTTCGGTTTGTGGTATAAGCGCTTGTGCTAGTTGCTCTTGATGAGCAGAGCCTTCACGTAATGCCTTAGACAGTGCTAAACGAAGCGCAGACCAATATTGCTCACCTAATCCCATAAACTCGTTCAAAGTCGGGTTACTTGCAGATGCAACGGCTGTTTGGGCGTCACCTGAAAAAATACCGAGTTCATTTACTTTTGCTAAATCAATAACCTGATCGCCAATGGCAACAGCACCACGAAAAGCTTCATTGCTATTTTTGCGACGTACTTCTGCAAAAGGTAGGTTTTGAATAGGGAAGTCACATTGTGCATCATTTGCTGATGCTACCCAGCTAGTTAAATTTATATCATGGGTTTCGTTAATTAAACTCATTACATTTCCTTTGGTTTAGTTGGTCGCGCTTATCAGTATAAATATCAATTTATTAAATAAGAATATAGCACCCGTTAATTTCATCTATTACCTAGCTATATGGTGATGAAAAGCGCGATTTAAACACACAGAGAGATAGTTTTACCTCTCAATTACGATTAAACGACAAAAAGCAGCGAAATACGCTGCTTTTTAAAGTTATTTTATTTGCTTATAAAACGCCGCGACGTTCTTGATCTCGCTCGATTGATTCGAATAGCGCTTGGAAGTTACCTTCACCAAAGCCGCCATCATCAACTCGTTGAATCATTTCAATGAAGATAGGACCAAATAAGTTTTTAGAGAAAATTTGCAGTAAGTAGCAATCTTCGCTTTGGCTATCAACAAGGATTTGATGTTCACGGATTTTCTCTTTATCTTCTTTAACCCATGGAACACGGTCAAAAATAGTATCGTAGTACTCTGGAATAATATCTAAAGTAGCGATAGTCGATTTATCAAGCTTATCTAATGAGCTTACTAAGTCGTCAGTTAAGAACGCCAAATGCTGCACACCTGGGCCATTGTATTCACCTAGGTATTCATCAATTTGGTTATTGTCGTTACCTTTACCTTCATTGATTGGAATAGAGAAGGTACCGCATGGTGATTTTAATGCATATGAAAGCAGGGCTGTTTTTTGGCCTTTAATATCAAAGTAACGTACTTCGGTAAAACCAAACACGTCTTTGTAAAAGTTAGCCCATGTTTCCATAGTACCTTTATATACGTTGTTGGTTAGGTGGTCGATACGTAAGAAGCCTTTACTCTCAACTTTGTTTGGCTCGCTCAGATCTTCGAAATCATTATCGTAGATAGAGCCTTTATCTCCAAATTGTTCAATAAAGTAAATTAAGCTATCGCCAATGCCGTAAATAGCAGGGTATGGTAAGTCTTTATTAGCTGCATCAGTGGCAGGCTTAGCGCCACGCTTAACCGCTGCTTCAAATGCTGCTTGAGCGTTCTCTACACGCCAGCCCATAGAACAAATTGCTGGGCCGTGATTTTTAGCAAACTCAGCTGAAAAGCCGTCGCGTTCATTATTTAGTAAAAAATGAATATCGTTTTGGTTGTAATAAACAATGTCTTTACCTTTGAATTTTTTTAATTTTGAAAAACCAAAATCGGTAAACACTTTGTCCATGTAATCGGCATCGGGTGTTGCGTATTCAGTAAACTCAATACCAACCAAACCTAAAGGATTATTTACTTCACTCATTATAATTACTCCCGCAATTAAGCACTGCGATTATTAGTTATCGTATTGCCTGCATGATTAACCAGATTACTGCTTTGGGGAAGAGGGTGTTGTTATTTAGTAAATAGCGCGTGTGTAAATTTTACGGGACGGTTAGCAAAGTATGATATTTATTTACATACGTGCCGAGGTAAGTAAAAATTAGCTAGCTCGGATAATGTACGTATTTTTCATGTATGTTACTGAATTTATTTGTTTTAAATTTAATTGCCCATCTGTTTTTTTAGTTCTTTCATACTAAAAAAAGAGTGGTTTTTGTATTCTATTGTTTACACTCAACCTGAGCGTAGCTGCTCACAACATTAACAAAGCAATAGATATTGAGGGTTTGATTCATTAACTCCACTTACTCTGTAGTATTACGCTGTAACAACAAATTTAGTTAACCTGAACTCTGGCTAAGAGATCTATTATCCAGAGTTCAGGTTAGTTAGCCATAAAAATACCCCCTGCAGTTAGCTGCAGGGGGTATTTAATATCATTAGTCAAAGCGCATAATTACGCGTTGTGATTAATTTAAATTATTGTGCTGGTGCGGTTTGTTCTAAACCTTGTTTTTCCCATACCTTAGCTTTGAAGCTCATCAGTACTAAGATGATACCTACACCGATACTAAATAATGCAATTTGTAAGTAAAGGTTAGGAATTTCTGCAACATTGTTAGGATCAAAGTTACCAGCAAGTAATCCTGAAATTACGTTACCAATTGAGTATGTCAGTACAAATACACCCATCATTTGACCCGTATAGCGACGAGGAGATAATTTACTTACCGCACTCAATGCGACTGGGCTTAAACAAAGCTCACCCACTGTATGTAAAAAATACGTTGTAACCAGCCAGTAAGGAGCTACTTTTAAGCCTTCAGCTGCGTAATGTGCTGCCATAAACATAACTAAAAAGCCTGAAGCCATAATAACTAAGCCCAACGCACATTTTACGCTATAAGTAGGCGAAACCATTTTCTTAGATAAATTAATCCAAAGAGCGGCAAAAAATGGTGATAGGGCAATAATAAATAGCGAGTTTAAAGATTGGAACCAAGTCGTTGGAATTTCAAATGTGCCAATAAGACGGTCTGTGTAGTCACGAGCAAATAGGTTTAATGAAGAACCCGCTTGTTCAAAACCAGACCAAAAACACGCAGAAGCGACACAGACTAAAAATAGCGCCCACATTCTTTGCTTTTCAGCGTCGGTTAGTTTGCCTTTGAAATAAACAAGGCCAAAGTAAATGAAAAAGATAACAGTAAATACAACTGCTGTGTAACCTGCAACAATAGTCGGGTTAATAACTATAGCGCCTGTCATCGCAGCAGCAGTCACGCTGGCAACAACAATTACAAACGCAGCAATACCGCCCCAGGCGCGTGAAGCACCTTTAGGGCTTAATGGATTCGCAGGTAACGAGCTATGTTCTGGTAAGTTATTAAGTGTACGTTTGTATTGTATTAAACCAATAGCCATACCTACAGCAGCTGCACCAAATGCCCAGTGCCAACCTACGTTTTCCATAAAGTAACCACAAACGTAGTAACCAATTAAAGAACCTAAGTTAATACCCATGTAGTAAATAGCGTAACCACCGTCACGGCGTTCATCTTCGTCAGTATAAAGCTGACCAACCATGGCACTGATATTAGGTTTAAGTAAACCAGTACCCGTTGCGACAAAGATTAAACCAATGAAAAAAGAATATTCATGCGGAACGGCTAAAATAATGTGGCCACACATGATGATGATACCGCCGTACCATACTGCTTTTTGACCACCAAATAATCTATCTGCTAACCAGCCACCAGGTAAACCTAAAAAGTATACTGAACCTGTGTATAAGCCATAAATTGCAGCAGCAGAAGCAACGGTAAATCCTAAGCCTTCTTGTTGTAAACTTGCTGTCATAAATAATACGAGCATAGCTCGCATACCGTAGTAACTCATTCGTTCCCACATTTCTGTGAAAAACAGGGTTGAAAGTCCTTTAGGGTGACCAAACCAGCCACTGTCAGAATTTGAACTCATATTTACTTCCTAATTCATTATTGTTTTGATGACCTTGTGGTTTTTTATTTAGCTAAATTGTTACTTCTAAAAAGTATAATAAATGCTCGATCATCAGTGTTTTTATGCAGCTAAGGTAATGGTTTGCTAAACGCAGCTATACGTTTAGGTAAGAGTCACACCCTTATCCTAGTTACAATTGCGCTTAAGTATACATAGACCTTTGTACGAGGGGAAGCGTTGAGCGCGCTATCACACATCCGTTATGTAATTGTTAAATACCAACACCTAAAGTTCTAGTTGTTGCACTAAACACCTAAACTTATCAAAAAAGATATTTAACAACACAAGTAACATTGTCTTTGCAAAGCTATCTTTTATCCGGTTTTAAGTTTTATTGAAAAAATATAAAACCGCTTTATTTACGGGGGGTTACAAGCACCAAGTTATTCAACAATCGTTAACCTTTACTACTTTATTTTAATAATCACCGTTTAGATTAAACATGAGCAAATATTAGCGGATGCACAGCAATGATTAGCCCATTGGAGAATATAATTTATACAAAGTTAGTTTGGCTATATTTACATGTAATGACCCCGACTTTTAGTGAGCAGCCAAGATTAAATATTTTAAGTGCTTGAAAAAGCGCTCTAGGAAGTAAAAAAACATTTTTCGTCCAAATTTCTTTACAATAAACTATGCTGATAATCATAGTTAGCGTATTATTCACGCCAATTAGTTTTTTCCTTACCTGAGGGTGTATGCGTTTAGATATTCACTGTGCAGACCGAGTTGGTATTGCTCAAGAGATTCTTAATATTTTAGTTAGCTACAATGTTGACTTGAAAGGAATTGAAGTCGACTCAGTTAATTGCCGTATGTATGTGAGTTTTCCTGAAATTGAATTTGAACAATTTCAAAAAATTATGCCTTCAATTCGATTGATCGATGGTGTACATGATGTACGTACCACCGCGTTTTTACCTTCTGAACGTGAGCACAATGAATTAAACACCTTATTAAGAGCACTGCCAGATGGTGTTATATCTATTGATGCTAAAGGCTGGGTGCGTTTGTGTAACGACGCGGCGTGTAAAGACTTACAGCTAACAGAAAAAGAAGTCATTGGCGCCAATATCAATAATTTACTTAAAGGTTTTAATTTTACCCGTTGGTTAGAAGGCAAAGAAGTACTTGGGCAAACTACCCGTGTAGAAGTGGCAGGTGAAGACTTTATTGCCGATATTTTACCTATTGCTGTACCACAAGGCAGTGAGGGGGATGTGTTAGCGGGTGCGGTAATTAATATAAAATCGCAAAGCCGCCTAGGTCAGCAAGTGAGTGCGTTTAGACGCTATGGCCAAGAAAGCTTTGCGACAATTCACAATTTTAGTACGGCGATGCGTCGTGTTGTACGCGAAGCGCGTAAAATGGCGCAACTTGAAGCCCCTATTCTTATCACCGGTGAAACCGGCACAGGTAAAGAGTTATTAGCGCGAGCTTGTCACTATGCATCTAACCGCTCAGTAAAACCGTTTATTGCTTTATCGTGTGCCTCGTTACCAGATGATGTTGCTGAGTCAGAACTTTTTGGTTACGCCGGATATGAAGAAAATGCAGCGCCTAAACGCGGTGTACTTGAACAAGCGGATGGTGGAACAGTATTTTTAGATGAAGTGGGTGAAATGTCGACTCAGCTCCAAACTAAATTACTGCGCTTTTTACAAGACGGTACGTTTCGAAAAGTAGGCGACGAAAACGAAGTTAAAGTAAATGTTCGCATAGTTGCTGCTACCCAAAAAGATTTACCTGCAATGGTGCAAGAAGGCGTATTTAGAGAAGACTTATACTATCGCATTAATGTACTAACGTTAGAAATTGCACCACTGAGAGATCGTAAAGCCGATGTTGGCCCACTTGCTGAACACTTTATTCAAAAATATGCGCAGCAAAATGGCCATACTGTGCCTGAGCTATCTGAAGAATGTTTAACGTTTTTACAAGATTACCCATGGCCAGGTAATGTGCGCCAATTAGAAAATGCTATTTACCGTGCGGTATCGTTGTTAGAAGACAGTGAATTGCGAGTTGAGCATTTACAACTGCCGACCTTTACCCATGATTTAGGCTATTTAGAGTCTGATTTTGAGGGCTCGCTTGATCAAGCGGTTAAGCGTTTTGAAGCTACCTTATTGCGTAAGCTTTATCCAGCTTATCCAAGTTCACGTCAGTTAGCTAAGCGCTTAGGGCTAAGCCATACAGCGGTAGCTAATAAACTACGTGATTACGGTATTAATCGTAAAACGGTTAAAGTTTAAAGATAGATATTAAAACAACCTTTCTTAGTGATTGACCCCTTGGTGTAAAAATACCCTAGGGGATCAATTGCTATGATACACTCACAAAAAACAAACTGGTAAGACCTCTACTGTGAATTTATATTTTAGACTGCTACTATTATTTTTCAAAATTAAACGTAATCGTGATTATCAATCATTGTTAGACACGGTTGATATAGACTACAAAGCACTGCCAAGTGACTGTGATATTAATTTGCACTTAACTAATTCACGCTATTTAGCAATGATGGATTTATCGCGCACATGGATGACCGAGCGAGTTGGTTTACTAAAGCAAATAATGAAGCGTCGTTGGTTTCCTATTGTTAATGCAACCGCCATTACTTATATCCGTGATATTAAGCCTATGCAGCGCTTTACCATTAGTACCCGTTTAGTCGGCTGGGATCATAAATACTTTTATATTGAACAAAAATTTCATTCAGAGCGTGGCTTACATGCAATTGCCTATGTACGTGGCGTATTTAAAAGTAAAAAAGGGGTGGTAAGCGTTGAGCATATGCTGGAGGTTGCTGGTTTTGAAGGCGTAGCACCTATTTTACCGGCAGAAATAATTCATTGGAAAGAAATGCTTGAGCAAAAAAAAGTAAATAACTTACCTCGTTAATTACACGCAAAAAAAAGGCCTTACGGCCTTTTTAACACACACATAATCGTTATTAAAACGAGTATTTAAGACCAAACATAGCTACAACAGGGTCAAGTGACACGGTTGAAGTTAATGCTTTTGCGCCATTAGCATATACAGTCGCATCAGTATCTATATCCATGATAGATACCATAGCGTGTAGGCCCCATTTCTCATCAATCTTGTAGTTAGCACCTACTTGAGCAACAAAACCAAATGAATCATCTAGTTTTACTTCCACGTCGTCAGTATTTAAAGTTGCTTTAAGTGCTGCAGAAGGCTGCTCGTCAAAGAACGTCGTATAGTTAATACCTACACCAACAAATGGACGAAGTGCGTAGCTGCTGTCTAAAAAGTGGTATTGTGCAACCAGTGATGGTGGTAAATGTTTAATGTCGGCAATTTTATTACCAGCTAAACCGCCTGTACCTTCTACATCATGAGAGAATGGCGTTGCTGCAATAAGCTCTAACACCCATTGGTCGTTAAATGCATAATCTACAGTAATACCTAACTGAGTATTTGAATCACCTTTTAAACCAAGAGTAGGTGCTTCGTTAATCTTTGAGCCATCGTTATCAGGGTTAACATTAATTGCGCCAACATTAACGCTAAAGTTAGCGTGTGCTGCAGGAGAAAGAGCTAGTAAAGAAGTAAGTATTGCAATGCTTAGTTTAGTTTTCATGTTGTTCTCCGTGAACTACTGTGTGACTATTTGTTGATTGAGGCTATTATCGCTCGAGTTTAAAAATAAAAACCTGTTCTAGATCAAAGTTTCAAAAGCGTATAAGTAAAGAGCCTCTATTTATTGATTTAGATTAAACTTTTACTTACTTAGTGCTCAAAAATTATTGACTGATCACTTAAATACCGGCCGTAAACGAAGTATTCAGAATATAATCAGCTAGTTTTGTTAAACTAAGGCTATGTTCACGGTTTAATAAAAGTAAGCGGCCTCATGACTCCCTCTGGTCAACTATTTCTTCAAGGCTCTATTGCCAAAGCGCTATTAAAATTAGGCATTCCTATTGTCCTCATTAATATTTTGCAGTCTGCTTATCAGCTTACAGATGCTTTTTGGGTTGGCCGGTTAGGGGCTGCGCAAGTGGCTGCTGTATCGATTAGTATGCCTGTCACATTTTTAGTTATTGCGATAGGTTCAGGATTTGCTATGGCTGGGGCGATTTTATCGGCCCAATACATGGGGGCGGGACAACAAGATAAGGTCAACCATGTTGCCGCGCAAACGGTGTTAATGGTGACATTAGTTGCACTATTACTTGGGTTACTAGGCTATGCATTATCACCTTATTTTTTAACCTTACTGGGGGTTGAAGCGGCCGTATATAGTGATGCACTTAAGTTTATGCATGTATCTTTTATTGGCGTTATTTTTGTGTTTATTTATGCCATGTTTCAATCGCTGATGCGGGGTATAGGGCAAACGAAGGTGCCGTTAATTATAGTCAGCACAACCGTGTTACTTAATTTTATACTCGATCCGTTATTCATATTTGGCTATGGTCGTTTTGAGGGGCTTGGTGTGATGGGCGCTGCGCTAGCAACATTGGTTACACAGAGCTTAGCGGCGCTTGCGGGCATCATTATATTTTTACGTGGTCGCCATGGTATTCAATTACAGCTAAAAAGCTTTTACCCCGACTGGCACTATATTAAGCGCGCTTTTTTCTTGGGAGCGCCTGGCTCTATTGAATTATCGACACGTGCATTTGGTTTGATCATCATGTCATTTCTAGTTGCCAGCTTTGGTACTACGACAATTGCTGCTTATGGTGTTGGCTCTAATATTTTGCAAATGGTAATGATCCCCGCTATGGGCTTATCAATGGCGGTATCAACCTTGGTTGGGCAAAACATGGGGGCTGGTAATATCAAGCGGGCTGAGCAGATCACTAAACTTGCTAGTGTGTGGGGCTTGTTAGGGCTCTCATGTGTTGGCGCCATTGCATATTTATATGCAGATTCATTAGTTGCATTTTTTATTCCTGACGATAATGACGTTATTACTAAAGGCGCGCAATTTGTGCAAGTAATGTGCTTAAGTTGGGGTGGAATAGGGGTGCAACTTTGTATTGTTGCTGCTTTTCGTGCCTCAGGTAATATGCTCAATGCAATGGTTATCGCGTTATTATCACAATGTGTAGTGCAGTTCCCTGCCGCTTATATTCTTTCTAATCATACTGAGCTTGGCGATCAAGGCATTTGGTATTCTTTTGCAATTACTAACATAACCATCGCATTGATAGCATTTGCATGGTTTATGCGTGGCTCTTGGAAAAAAACCAAGTTAACTAAAGAAGATAAGCACATAGTGCAGGTTACACGAGAAACATTAATAGAAGAGGGCGCACGTTAGCTAGTAAATTCATAATGCGGTCATAAAAAGTCGTTGTAATAAATACACTGCTAAAACGAGGTGTGTTTATTATGACAAAAGCTATCAATACAAAAGCACAAGCGCCGTACTTAACTATTGCACAGTTAAAAACAGTGAGTCACTTACAAACTCTGATCCGATTTAAATCGATTACTCCTAATCCAGCTGGTGGCATTGAGTGGCTTGCGAACCACCTTACTGAGTTAGGCTTTAGTACAGAGCAATTTAGTTCTAATAATGTGACAAACTTAATTGCAAAAATAACCTTTGGGGCAGGCCCCGTGGTGGCATTTTCTGGCCATATTGATGTGGTACCCGCAACGCAAGGTGGCTGGTTAGCCGATCCGTTTGGTGGACACATAATTAACGATGCAATTTATGGGCGTGGTGCCGCCGATATGAAAGGAGGCATTGCCGCGATGCTTAGTGCAACGCAGACGTTAATAAACAGCGCGCAGCAAAAGCAGGGAACATTATTTTGGCTGATCACCTCAGATGAAGAAGGTGAGGCGGAGCATGGCTCTGTGTTGATTGCCAAGCGATTAGCACAACAGGGCGTTGTGCTTGATGGCTGTATTGTTGGTGAGCCAACCAGCCACCTGCAGGTAGGTGACACTATAAAAAATGGTCGACGTGGAGCCTTATCTGCGCGATTAGCTATTCAAGGAAAGGCTGGGCATGTAGCCTATCCTGAGAATACCATTAATGCTGCGCACATCAGTGCTGAAGTGGTCAATAGGCTCACACAAATAGACTGGCCTTTAGATGAACTTAGTTCAAAAACAACGCTGCAAGTCACCGGTATTAATATTGATAATGTGCTAGATAACCTCGTGCCAGCTCAGTGTGATATTACTTTTAATATTCGCTATAGCCATGGGTATAAAAGTAAACATGTTAAGCAACGTGTGTTTGCTGCACTGAAGGATTTCAGCGAGCATTTGGTTATACAGTGGGAGCGTCCATGTGAACCTTATTATACAAGCCATAATATTGAGAGTTGCTTACTCGCTCAGTTAGAGCAAGCAATTTTTAAAGTGACGGGGAATTACCCTTTATTAAGCACCAGTGGTGGGACGTCGGACGGACGATTTTTTGCACAGCAAAAAACACAAGTCATAGAGTGTGGGGTACGAAACCATAGTATTCATCAGGTTAATGAACATGTACCGATTTGCGACTTGTTAGAAATAGAAAAGATTTATACGCAATTACTCGATGGTATTTTTACTCAGCCTTGAAGTATTAATAACTATTAAAGCGCCGCTTAATGCCGCTTTAATAGTTATTCGATTAAGGGTTAACGCTTTAACTTGCTGATGCTGATTTATCAGTACCCAAGTAGCGCTTTGCTTTGCTTGGTTTTACTTTTTCAAGATCAACCAATACTAGGCCATCAATACAATTATTGAATTGTGGATCAATACTAAAGCTTAAAAATTTAACACCATTTGGTTCGCATAGCTCTGTATATTGTTTAAATAGTGTGGGTACATGCGTGCCCATGTTAGCGAGTATGTGTTTAAGCTCTACAAAATCTTCTTTTATATTATTACCCTCGAACAAGTTAGTGCACTGAGTTTGCTGATCAGGTGTGTGACGAAAAGCATTGTTAGGCGTTGCGAGTGATTTTTCACAGCCATAATAGTGCTGATAATAATGCACTAATAAAGACTTTGCCTGCTCAGGTAGTGCGTTTGACACACTCACCGCACCAAATAAGTAACGGTATTGGGGGTAGCGATTTATAAAAGCGCCAATACCATACCATAAGTAGTCGAGACTTTTTCTGCCCCAATATTTAGGTTGTACAAAGCTTCGGCCTAGCTCTATGCCTTGTTTAAAATAAGGAGTCATATCTTGGGTATAATTAAATAGGCTATCGGTATAAAGCCCACTTTGTGAGTGTTGTTCAATCACATCCTGTGCACAAGCTAATCGGTAAGCACCCACCAACTCTAGTGCATGTTCATCCCACAATACTAAGTGCTGATAGTGCATATCGTATTTATCTATGTCTCGGCGGTTTCCACTACCTTCACCTACAGCCCGAAAAGCGATTTCTCGTAAGCGGCCCAGTTCACGAAATAAGGGAGAGCTTCCTTGGTATTGGTACAAATAAATCACCATGCCATCACTGGTTTTACCTAAATGTTCGCAGCATTCTATGGCTTTTTTTAATTCTTTTTTACATTCAGGAGAGGCAATTGGAGCATGAGTTTTTAATGGTAGCGTTTTTTTTGTGGTTAAACGATATAGTTGCTTACGGATTAGCTCAACCACTTCTTTGTCTTTTAAGTCTGGGATTAAATAAGACTCAGGAGCAATGGAAGCGCCAATTTCAAACTCGAGTGATTTTTGACGTTGCTTAAACATTTCTTTTACCAGTAATAAGCTAGCCAGTGGTTTATAAAGCATTGATGCGCCGTAAAACAGCGGACTATTTCTGGCTTTAATATAGATAGGCAAAATAGGGCTGTTAGCCTTTTTAGCAATGCGTAAAAAGCCACTGTTCCATTTGCAGTCTTTTATACCCGTAGGACGAAGTCGAGAAACTTCACCGGCAGGGAAAATAAGTAACGCTCCTTCATTTTTTAAGTGCTGGTGGATATTACTCAGCTCTTGTTTTTTACTTTGCCCTGATAGGTTATCAACGGGTAGTAATAACGAATGCATGGCGTCAACGGTCATTAACATACGGTTAGCCACTACTTTTAAATCGGCTCTTACCGTTGATAACACATTAATTAATGCAAGCGCATCTAAGGAGCCGATAGGGTGGTTTGCAATAATGACAATTTTTCCTTCACTGGGAATATTTTCTATTTGCTTAGCTTTATAACGAGTTTCAAAATCAAGTTCATCAAGTACTTGCTCTACAAATTCTATTCCTTGAAGGTGGGGATAGGCAGTTGCAAAGTTTGTAAATTCTTGTTCATGTAATAAGTAGCTAAGACTTTTTTTTACCAGTTTTTTTATTTTAAATGAGTTAGTTAACTGTGGTAAATTGGTTGCTATTACTTTATCTACACTGATCATACGCACCTCTTTTTATACTAGGCTAAGGCCAATATGTTTAGCTTAGAGTGCGGATATGACAATACGCGGTCAGTTGTGTGACTTTTTAAAACCGTTTACTTACTATTGAATTAAATCATACCAGTACTATTATTTACGGTTACTTTTTAAGGAATCATCATGTCAGTTTTAGTCGCGATTACCGGTCGAGATAACACAAAATTAATTGCAAGAATGCAATCACAATTACCCAATATTCAAATTGAGCAGCTTGATGATTGCCAAGATTTTGCAAGTGTGGAATTTGTACTGGCTTGGAATGCGCCCGCGTCTTTATGGCCAAAGTTGATAAATTTGAAAGCGGTGTCATCGTTTGGTGCTGGGGTTGATAGTATCGATTTAAGTTTACTACCTGCACATGTTGAAGTAGTGCGCATTGTCGATAAACAGTTAGCCAACGACATGGCTGAATATGTTCTTACCCATGTATTAGCGCAAAAATTGCGATTAAAAGAATATTTTTTAAAACAACAGCAAAGTGAATGGAAACCCAAAAGAGCGCATAAACATAATCAAGTGAGTATTTTAGGGTTTGGCGAACTAGGTCAAGCATGTGCACATAGGCTGGTTAGTAACGCTTTTAAAGTCAATGCTTGGAGCAGAAGTCCTAAAACATCAACCATAGCAACACTCTACCATGGTGATCAGGGACTAAATGATACGTTAGTGAATACAGATTATTTAATCTGTCTACTGCCACTTACTAGTAATACCAAAGGTATTATTAATCAACAGTTGCTTAAGCAACTTCCTGAGCACGCAGTGTTAATTAATGTGGCCCGAGGTGAGCATGTTGTTGAAGCTGATTTGCTCGATGCGCTCAACAACGCACGTCTACGAGCAGCAACGCTTGATGTATTTGCCAGTGAGCCACTACCAAGCGAACACCCTTATTGGCAGCACCCAAATATTACTTTAACGCCGCATTGTGCTGCGTTGTCAGATCTAGATAGTGTTGTTGAACAAATAGCAGATAATATTTTGCGCTTAAAAGCGAGACAGCCATTAATTAATTGCATTAATAAGCAGCAAGGTTATTAGTTTAGAGTTGTTTGACTTTAAAGCATTAAAATTTGTTTAACTTTTAATAGAAACAGCTTGTTAACATTTGTAATTTTTATTATTGTTAAAAGCCGTTCTAACAATAATAATAAATAGGATGAATTATGAAACCCAGTCAAGGGGGCGCAAAAATCAGCATTGTGGTTGTATCTATCATTATATTAGGAATATCTGCTTGGTTTAACCAAGCCAATGCGACAGTGCTGCTCAACTAACTCTTATTACCACAGTAGGAATTAGCTACGCTTGCTGTGGATTTCTCGGTTTTGATGCTTCTTATCATCACTCTTCTTCAGTAAGACATACGTTGCACCACTTCCTCCATGCTGCCTGAGTGCAGTATGAAATGCTAAAACACAGGGAATAGTTTGCAACCACTGGTTTACGTAACTTTTTAAAATACCCGGTTTGGCTTTATTTTTAATTCCTATTCCATGACGAACAAGAACCATTCTTATATTGCGCTGGTGGCAATCTTTAATAAAGGCCTGCAACGAATCATGGGCATTTTTTAAAAGCTGCCCGTGTAAATCTAATGTCGCATCGAGCTGATATTTAGCTAGTCTTACGTTTTTAAAAACCGGGCTTTGCACGCCATCTCGTTTAAAGCTTAATATGGCGAGTGGGTCGAGCAATTCAAGTGGTTCATCTAACGGATTAAATTGTTCACTGTTTAAGTTTAATTGTGCAGCTTTGTTTTTTTCTTGCTGTGCGATACCCGTTTTATGGCTTTTAGATGGTAATGTCACGGTGTCGTGATTGATAGGGGTAACATCTTCCATAGAGGATAAGAATAAATCGAAATCTGACAACGGCATGGGCTTATCTCAAATTAGGCTAATACGAGATAAATTTTAACTTAGTTCAAACTAAGACCCAAGATTTTTAAAGCTGTGGGATAAAAAAAGCCCAGAAAAACTGGGCTATAAAATATTCTAAGGGGAAGTAATTAGTGTTGAGATACAGTAAATTGCCCAAATGTATAAACTTTGAACAAGTAAAATGTGTTGATCAAAACTAAACTCATATTTGAAATAATACTCGACGACATAAGATCTAAGCTAAATGATAGGAATAACAAACCACAAGCACTAATCGCAGCAACGCGAAGCAGTGTCAGTTGGTTAATAAAGAATGCACCTAAACCTAGTGCAAGTAGTAATGTATTTAAAAGCCAATCTAGCTCGTTTAGCATGGTCGTTTCAATAGTTCAGTTGTTGAAAAAAGGAGCGCCATTATGTTGATCTTTTGCACAGCTTTCAACCAAGTAATTTTAAATTTTCAGATTAGTTTTTTTAATGTTAAAAGTAAGTAAGCAATACTGAAAATATTCCTTCCTCAGCAATAATTCGATATTTTTGGCAGCTCTGCGGTTGCTGTAAATCAATACATAGGTAAAGGGTTCTATGCTCCTTATCCAGTCGCGGGTGGAGGGTTGAGTCCAGTAGTTTTGGTTCGCTTGAAAACAACCCAGGCCAATACACACTTTGGCTTACCATAGATGATTTTTTATAAGTAAGTAAGCTTGGCTTTGGCACTAAAACAAGTATAAGTAATAATATCGTGAAAATAAAAAACAGGGTCAGCTTGATACCACGCTTAGTGTTCTTTGATTGCGGCTTTAATTGTGGGCCAAGGTTTGCAAGCTTATTAGTGGGTGTAGGTTTAACAGTAATCGTTTTATTTTTTTTGCGGCGACTCTTTTTTGTGGTTTTCGACATAAAGCAAATCTGGCCTTTTTAGCTTAGCTCTCTATAATAAAGTAAATATTTGTATTTTAAGCAAATCACCAATTTCGCAGACATGGCTTTAGCCTATAAGGATTATATATGAATACGCAGCTATCTATTTTAATAGTTGATGATGTTAGCACGGTGCGTAGCTTTCTCAGTCAAACATTGATGCATTTAGGGATAGAGAATGTAAAAGAGGCGTCAACGGCCGCGCAGTGCATTAGCGAGTGTCGTGCAGCCAATTTTAATATTATATTTTTAGATATAGAGCTACCTGATGGCGACGGTAAAGAGCTTATTGCGCAAATTAATGAGTTATCACCAGAAACAAACGTGGTGATGGTGTCGGCTCATTCAGGCGTTGAAAATGTGAAGGATGCGATAGATAGAGGGGCTAAAGGATTTGTAGTTAAGCCATTTTCTCCAAAGAAAATTGCGGCGATGTTGAAAAAGTTTTACCCAGAGCTTGATAACGTTTAATAGGCGCATTTATTTTGGGCAAAAAAAAACCGGCAAAAGCCGGTTTTTTTAATCTTGCAAAAACAAATTATAGCGCTTTAATTTTAGCAGCTAAACGGCTCTTATGACGAGCAGCTTTGTTTTTGTGGATTAGACCCTTAGTTGCGTAACGGTCTAGGATAGGTGTAGCAACAGAAAAAGCTTGCTGTGCAGCTTCTTTATCGCCAGCTTCAATAGCTACGATTACTTTTTTGAAGTAAGTACGCATCATTGAACGACGGCTTGCGTTGTGCTGACGGTTTTTTTCGCTTGTGATAGCGCGTTTTTTTGCAGACTTGATGTTAGCCAAGGTTTGCTCCTAACAATCTTAAATAAAGCTTAAATTAAAGGCCGTGGAATATGCCTGTTTTTATCATGAATGTCAATTTAATTTTAACAATCCAAGAAAAACTGCTCCTTATAACGAACATCAATTTGCCGCTTTAGCAGTTAATAGCGCTATTGTAACAAAGCAAGGGGTTCCAGCCTAGTGCTTTAAAGCGATTTATAAAAAAGACTATGGCATAATTAACTTAATTGCTGATTTTTAATATGGATTCATAGTGTCAAAAGGTTTGTTTCGTTCTGGGATGATTGTAAGTGCAATGACAATGATCTCGCGTATTTTAGGGCTAGTACGAGATGCCGTCGTAGCTAACTTGTTGGGCGCAGGCGCTGCGGCCGATGTATTTTTATTTGCTAACCGTATTCCTAATTTTTTACGCCGTTTATTTGCCGAAGGGGCTTTTGCGCAAGCATTTGTACCGGTATTAAGTGAAATTAAACAGCAGCAAGGCGATGAGAAGGTCAGAATATTTGTTGCCCAAGCCGCCGGCACGTTAGGCACTATTTTACTGATAGTGACGCTCTTTGGTGTGATAGCGTCACCTGTTATTGCTGCTTTATTCGGCACTGGTTGGTTTATTGATTGGTGGCAAGGTGGCCCTGACGCAGAAAAGTTTGAGCTTGCCAGTTCGCTATTAAAATTGACTTTTCCTTATTTGTTTTTTGTAAGCCTTGTGGCGCTCAGTGGCGCTGTGATGAACGTTTATAATCGTTTTGCCGTTGCGGCTTTTACCCCGGTGTTACTCAATGTATCCATCATTAGTTGTGCCATTTTATTACATGATCAGTTTTCTGTAGGCGCTTATGCGTTAGCTGTTGGCGTGTTTTTAGGAGGCGTGGTACAGCTATTATTTCAACTGCCGTTTTTGTATAAAGCAAAAATGCTAGCGCGCCCGCGCTGGGGTTGGCAAGATGAAAATGTGAAAAAAGTACGCAAGTTAATGCTCCCAGCCTTATTTGGTGTATCAATTAGTCAAATTAACTTATTACTCGATACGGTAATAGCTTCATTATTGATGACAGGCTCTATCGCTTGGCTGTATTACTCAGATAGACTGATTGAATTCCCACTTGGTTTATTTGGCATTGGTATTGCGACGGTTATTTTACCTGCGCTGTCAAAATTACACAGCAGTAAAAAAAGTAGCGACTTTCAACATACCCTAGATTGGGGAGTGAGGTTTGTGATTTTTTTAGGGCTTCCAGCAATGATAGGATTGATGATTATAAGCCCACTTATTATTACCGTGCTGTTTGATCATGGCGCTTTCAAAGAAGCGGGCATCGATCATGTTAAGGCGGTGAGCTTAGGGGTGGTTGCCTACTCAGTGGGATTAGTCAGTTTTATGTTAATTAAAGTCCTCGCGCCTGGGTTTTATTCTCGCCAAGATACTAAAACACCGGTACGCATTGGTATTATTACTTTGGTACTAAATATGGTGTTTAATATTATGCTGGCACCATTTATTGGCTATTTAGGTTTGGCACTGGCAACCTCAATGTCGGCAAGTTGTAATGCCTACTTACTGTATCGACAGCTTAAAAAAGAGAATGTTTATCAGTTTTCCAGCATGAGTGGCTACTTCACTTTGAAGTGTTTGTTGGCAAGTATAACAATGGGCGCATTGGTTTGGTTTACTAGTAGGCAATATGACTGGGTTAGTTGGCACTTTAGCGAACAAGTTATGTTATTGGTTGTGTTATTAATTATTGCGATTGTTAGTTACTTTTTTATGTTGTTTTTGATGGGTGTTAGACTAAATACGATAAAAAGTGTAGCAATTACTGAATCAAATTAAAAAAAAGATTATAATCGGACACTCTGCGGCCCGAGGTCGCATTTTATCGCTCGCTGAAAAAGGCATTAGGTGGCATGGAGTTAATTAGAGGTATACACAATATACGCCCACAACACTTTGGTTGTGTGCTGACCATTGGTAATTTTGATGGTGTTCATTTGGGTCATGCTGCCGTATTAAAAGGGCTTTTAGCTGATGCAAAAGAAAATAATTTACCCAGCACCGTAATGTTATTTGAGCCTCAGCCACAAGAGTTTTTTGCAAAAAATAACGCTCCGGCTAGGCTTACTCGACTGCGTGATAAACTACGCCTATTGAGTAACTTAGGAATTGAACGCGTTATTTGTATTAGCTTTAATCAGGCTTTTGCAAACATGCATGCTGAGCAGTTTGTTAGCGATATTTTAATTAAAAAGCTGGGCGTTAAAGCATTAACGGTTGGTGATGATTTTAGGTTTGGTAAACAGCGCCAAGGTAACTTTAGTCTATTGGCAACTATGGGCACCCAAGCGGGAATGAGTGTTAAAAGCACTGCCAGCTTTAGGCAATTAAATGCTAGAGTAAGCAGCACCTTGATACGAGAGGCGCTTGCAGAAGGTGACCTAGTTAGTGCAAAAGTTATGCTTGGGCATAATTATGCAATATCTGGACGTGTTATTCATGGCTGGAAAAAAGGCCGCGAACTGGGTTTTAGAACGGCAAATATTGCGCTAAAACGTCAAGTTTGTCCGGTCAATGGTGTATTTGCGGTTCAAGTGATGATCGCAGGAAAGCAAGTTTTTGGGGTGGCTAACATTGGAAACAAACCCACGTTTAATGGAACTCGTGCCTTATTAGAAGTTCATCTTTTTGATTTTGCACAAGATATTTATGGACAATTTATGCATGTGGAGCTAATTGAAAAACTCCGCAATGAGAAAAAATTCGAGACATTAACACAACTGACGGCACAAATAGCAACCGATGTTGCCGCCGCTAAGCAGTGTTTTGGTTTAAATTAGGTAGCCGATAGAAACGGAAAGTAGGATTAATGAGCGACTACAAACATACTTTGAATTTACCGGAAACAATGTTTCCAATGCGTGGCAATTTGGCACAACGTGAACCAAAAATGCTTAAAGCATGGTATGAAGACGACCTATACGGTCAAATTCGCAGCGCGAAGAAAGGTAAAAAAACTTTCATTTTGCATGACGGCCCTCCGTATGCAAACGGCGATATCCATTTAGGCCACTCAGTAAATAAAATATTAAAAGATATTATTGTTAAGTCTAAAACCTTATCAGACTTTGATGCGCCATACGTACCAGGTTGGGACTGTCATGGTTTACCAATCGAGTTAATGGTTGAGAAAAAAGTCGGTAAACCCGGTGTTAAGGTAACTGCGGCAGAGTTTCGTGAGAAATGTCGTGCCTATGCTAAAAAGCAAGTGGAAGGCCAAAAAGTAGACTTTAAACGTTTAGGCGTTTTTGGTGATTGGGATAAACCTTACCTAACCATGAACTTTGACTTTGAAGCTAATGCCATTCGTGTACTAGGCCGCATTATAAAAAATGGTCACTTACATAAAGGTGCTAAGCCTGTGCATTGGTGTACAGATTGTGGTTCAGCATTAGCTGAGGCAGAAGTTGAATACCAAGATAAACAATCTCCAGCTATTGATGTACGTTTTACTTTTACAGATCAAGATGCGGTGGTTAATGCGTTTGATTTAGCGGCTGGCCATACAGGAACAGGTAGCGTAGGAACCGTTATTTGGACTACGACACCATGGACTTTGCCAGCAAACCGTGCGGTAGCTGTGCATGCTGATTTAGAATACGCGCTAGTACAAGTAGAAGATGAAGGCGTTCAGCAACGTCTTATTATAGGTTCTGAGCTGGTTAAAGATGCGATGGATCGTTTTGGTTTTAACCATTTCCATATCCTTGGCTATGTTAAAGGCGCAGCACTTGAAAACTTAACCGTAGCACATCCTTTTTATGACTTTAATGTTCCTGTTATTGTTGCTGAGCACGTAACAACAGATTCTGGTACGGGTATCGTGCATACTGCACCAGGTCATGGTCAAGAAGATTTCGTGGCAGGTCTTGAGTACAATCTTGAAGTAGCTAACCCTGTTGGCGCAAACGGTGTGTACTTACCTGATACTGAATTATTTGCCGGTCAACATGTGTTTAAAGCCAATGCGAGTGTAATTGAGGTATTAAAAGAAAATAATGCCCTAATGCATCATCATGCATTAACGCACAGCTACCCACATTGCTGGCGCCATAAAACACCTATTATTTTCCGTGCCACACCACAATGGTTTGTTAGCATGGATCAGGCTAACTTGCGCCAAGACTCACTGGCTGAAATTAAAAATACCCAATGGTTACCTGAATGGGGCGAAAGCCGTATTGCCAACATGGTTGAAGGCCGCCCTGATTGGTGTATTTCACGCCAACGTACTTGGGGTGTACCTATTGCGCTGTTTGTTGATAAAGACACGGGTGCATTACACCCAAATACTCAAGAGCTGATTGAGCAAGCAGCAGCGCTTGTTGAAAAGTCAGGTATTCAAGCTTGGTATGACTTAGACCCAGCTACTTTACTAGGTGAAGAAGACGCACAACAATACATGAAAGTGCAAGACACACTCGATGTGTGGTTTGATTCAGGTGTAACTCATGCCTGTGTTGTTGATGCGCGTGAAGATTTAACCGGTCCTGCTGATTTATACCTAGAGGGTTCAGATCAACACCGTGGTTGGTTTATGTCATCAATGATGACCTCAGTGGCAATAAATGGTCATGCACCTTACAAACAAGTGCTAACGCATGGCTTTACGGTTGATGAAAACGGCCGCAAAATGTCTAAGTCATTAGGTAATGTTATTTCACCACAAAATGTGATGAATAAACTAGGTGCTGATATTTTACGTTTATGGGTAGCATCAACTGATTACACGGCAGAAATGACGGTATCAGATGAAATATTCAAACGTTCAGCAGATCGCTACCGTCGTATTCGTAACACCAGCCGTTACTTACTTGCTAACCTTAGCGGTTTTGATCCAAAAACGGATCAAGTTGCTGTTGATGATATGGTTGAGCTTGATAAGTGGATTGTAGGGCGCGCAGCACAGTTACAAGATGACATTTTAGCAGCGTACGATAGCTACCAAATGCTATTAGTAACGCAAAAGCTAATGAACTTCTGTACCGGTGAGCTTGGTTCGTTCTACTTAGACGTTATAAAAGATCGTCAGTACACGGCAAAAAGCGACAGTCATGCACGTCGTTCTTGTCAAACCGCGCTGTACCACATTGCTGAAGCAATGACGCGTTGGATGGCACCAATCATGAGCTTTACAGCACAAGAAATTTGGGAAGCACTTCCAGGCGAGCGCAGTGACTATGTATTTACTTCAACTTGGTATGAGGGCTTACAAGCGCCAACTACGACCAAGTTTAGTAATGAAGATTGGCAAGCTATTTTAAATGTGCGTGACGAAGTAAACCGTCTGCTAGAAGCTGCACGTAAAGAAGAAGTGATTGGCGCTACATTACAAGCAACGGTTAACTTGTTTGCAAGCAAAGAACTTGCAGCTAAGCTGGCGGCATTGGGCGATGAACTGCGCTTTGTGTTACTCACTTCAGCTGTAAATGTTACTGAAGTAGAGAGCCAGCCAGCAGACTCACAAGCAACCGAAATTGAAGGTTTATACATTAGCGTATCAGCAACTGATGCTAAAAAGTGTGAGCGCTGTTGGCATTATAGTGAAGATGTAGGTATTGAGCCTGCGCACCCTGAAATCTGTGGTCGTTGTGTTAGTAACGTTGACGGTGAAGGTGAAAAGCGTCAATTCGCTTAGGAGTTGTTTTTAGTGAGCAAACTAGCCCAAAAAAGTGGTTTAGTGTGGCTTTGGTTGAGTCTATTACTACTAGTAATAGACTTTGCCAGTAAAACACTGGTTGTAAACACCATGGCTTATGGTGAGTCAATTAATCTACTGCCTGTTTTTAGTATCACTTATGTACATAATTACGGTGCAGCTTACAGCTTTTTAAGCGAAGCGGGTGGCTGGCAACGTTGGTTTTTAAGTGTAATAGCAATCGCAATTAGTTGTTTGTTGGTATGGTGGTTAAAGCGCCTTCCTGCATCTAATAAAGTATTGTGCAGTGCATATTCGTTAGTGTTAGCGGGTGCTATCGGCAACTTATACGACCGTGTTGCTTATGGATACGTTATTGACTTTTTACATGTGTTTTACGAAGACTCACATTTCCCCGTATTTAATATTGCAGACTGCGCTATTTGTATAGGCGCTGCATTATTACTATTTGACGCCTTTACAGGCGAAGAACCAAAGGAGCATAAAGCATGAGCCAAGCTGTAATTGGTGAAAACTCAGACGTTATTTTTCATTTTTCTATTAAACTAGAAGATGGCTCTGCCGCTGACTCAACAAAAGTACATAACAAACCTGCTAAGCTCACTATGGGTGATGGCAGCTTAACCGCTAACTTTGAAAAATGTTTGCTTGGCCTAACTGCGGGTGAAAGCAAAACATTTGAACTTGAGCCTGAAGATGCCTTTGGTCAACCTAATCCAGATAATATTTATTATGTAGATCGTAGTAAGTTTGGTGCAGAAACACCGGCTAAAGTAGGTGCGATTATTGCCTTTACTCAACCTGATGGTACTGAGCTTCCAGGCCTGGTTCGTGAAGTGCAAGGTGAGTCAGTCACTATCGATTTTAACCACCCATTAGCAGGTCAACGTTTAACGTTTGAGGTTGATATTATTGAGGTACAAGGTTAATGGAAATATTACTAGCTAATCCACGAGGCTTTTGCGCCGGTGTTGACCGCGCAATTAGTATTGTTGAGCGCGCTTTAGATATTTTTGAAAAACCAATCTATGTAAGACACGAAGTGGTGCATAACCGTTATGTAGTCGATGGTTTAAAAAATCGCGGCGCCGTGTTTGTTGAAGAACTAGATCAGGTTCCTGATGATAGCATTGTTATTTTCAGCGCTCATGGTGTATCTCAGGCTGTTCGCTCAGAGGCTAAACGCAGAGAGTTAAAAGTATTTGATGCAACCTGTCCGTTAGTGACTAAGGTGCATATGGAAGTAACTCGTGCTAGTAAAAAAGGTATTGAATGCATCTTAATTGGCCACCACGGACACCCTGAGGTTGAGGGTACCATGGGTCAATACGATAACGAGCAAGGTGGTATTTACCTTGTTGAAACGGTTGATGATGTATTAAAGCTTGATGTAAAAAATGCGGATAATCTTTTTTACTGCAGCCAAACAACTCTATCTGTAGATGATACTGCCGATGTGATTGATGCTTTACGTAGTAAATTCCCTGCAATCGATGGCCCACGTAAAGATGATATTTGTTATGCAACGCAAAACCGTCAAGATGCGGTTCGTGATTTAGCTGATAAAGTAGATGTGTTATTAGTTGTGGGTGCTAAAAACAGTTCCAACTCTAATCGCTTACGAGAGCTGGCAGATAAGATGGGTACGCAAGCCTATTTAATTGATGATGCTAGTAATGTTGAAGCATCATGGTTTAATGGTATCAATAGTGTAGGTGTGACTGCCGGTGCTTCAGCTCCTGAGGTATTAGTTCAGCAAGTCATTACTCGCTTAAAAGAGCTTGGTGGCACGCAAGTAACCGAGAACCCAGGTGAAGAAGAAAACATCGTTTTTGCTGTACCAGTAGAGCTGCGTTAGTCTATTAATAGATAAAAGGAGGGCCGAATGAGTAAGCAACTGACACCAGATGCACTACTTTTTTCGGCCCTTTTTAATGAGCGTGGTGTACTTGCATCCCTCGTAGTAACACAAGTCGTGGCTATTATTTTAGCTTTTGCTCCTAATGCTGGCGGTGACATATGGCTGCACTTGGGAGAGATTAGTTTATTTCTTCATGTAACAGTATTAGTCAGTACCTCTCTTTTATACATTTGCCGGCGATTTCTTGCAAAACAGCCTCAGTTTATTCAGCTTAGTTTTTTTATTGCTGTATATAGTCTGAGCACTGCTTTATTTAGTCTGGCTTTTTCTCATATTGCTTTTGATATAGAAAACGAAAAACAACTTACGTTTTTTGTGTTACGTAATTGCATTATTGTATTTTTGCTTACCTTACTTTTTGTACAATTTTTGCTTATTCATTTTGAAAAAGAACAGCAAGCCAAAGCACTCTCTCGAGCGGAGCTTGATGCCTTGCAGGCGCGGATCAGACCCCATTTTTTATATAATAGTTTGAATACGGCAGCAGAATTAACGCATCATGACGTTGAAGCTGCTGAGAATGCTATTTTGGCATTAGCAGCGCTTTCGCAAGCTGCAATGCGTTCAGGGCAAAGTGTATTACTCAGTGATGAAATAATATTAACTAAACAATATATTGCTCTTGAATCATGGCGTTTTGCAGAGCGTTTACAGGTTGAGTGGTCATTACCAGAAAACCTCCCTGCGCTCTATATTCCATATCTAACATTACAACCTTTGGTAGAGAACGCAGTATGTCATGGTGTAGAGCCCAGCCAAAGTGGTGCTACCATTAGTATTGAGTTGCATGTTACAACACATTATTTAACCTTGATTGTAACTAACCCTGTACCTACTGAAACTGCTAATACTAGAGAGCATAACGGTATGGCAATTGATAATATCCGTTCTCGTTTAAGTATTTATTATAAAGGTCGGGCGCAATTGACTATAACCAACAAAGAAAATAAATTTAGAGTTAAAGTGGTTATCCCAAAACAAACAGAGAACATGTTATGAATGTACTGATTGTAGATGATGAACCCTTAGCAAGAGCACGCTTAAAGCGTTTACTTGGTCAAAGCCATACATCCATTCATGTTCAAGGTGAGGCCGATAATGGCAATGACGCTTTAATGAAAATAGAAGAGCTTCAGCCTGATTTAGTGTTTTTAGATGTTGACATGCCAGGCTTAAATGGCATCGAAGTGGCTAATCAACTCAATGGCTTGGCGGTTCCCCCTGCGATTATTTTTATAACCGCTCACCCTGAGCATGCACTTGATGCACTGCAACTAAATGCAGCTGGGTATTTAGTAAAACCTATATCAGTAAAAAGTTTGCAACATGCATTACAACAGCTAGGACGTTTAAACAGAGTACACCTGCAACAGCAACATACAGAAAAAGTAACGTATCAACTGGCCGGCACTATCAGAAGTATTGAAATAGAGAGTATTTTTTATTTTAACGCAGAGGAAAAGTATACCAAGGTTGTGTTTGATCAAGGGGAAGCTTTAATTGAGGACAGTTTAAAGCATCTTGAAATGCAATACCCGCATCATTTATTAAGAATTCATCGACATACTTTGGTGAATAAGAACAAAATCATTGCCCTACATACGCTTAAAAACCATCAACATGTTATTGAGCTACAAGGCTGTAGCGCTTTTTTAGCTGTAAGTCGTCGAGCACTCAAAAGCGTAAAAAGCGAACTTTAATACACCTACCCATTAACCGCTTATCAACATAATTAACCGTTAGTCATGGTTCTAGTTGAATCTAATTTTTAATTGCATACACTTATTGTTAGATAATTATTATTTGGTTTAAGTATGTTCTCGACTGTATTTAAGTTTCAAAAGGGCTTTACTCTCATCGAAGTTCTGATTGCTTTCATTATTTTAAGCTTTGGCTTACTCGGTGCGGTGGCTTTACAAGCAAAAGCAAAGCAAGCAAGTTTTGATTCAATGCAACGTGCTGCTGCTGTTGCGCTTGGTAATGATATTATTCAACGTATTCGAGCAAACGATACATCGCAACTCGCGACCCATTATGATGTAGAGTTTACCAGTGAAACCACTAAGAAACCGTCTAAAACATGTTTTACAAGCTCTTGTAGTAACGCACAAATAGCTAGTTTAGATATCGAGCAATGGAAACGTGCTATCCGAGCCCGAGAGAATACCGGATCACTTGATGGGGCAACTGTGTGTATTAACCCTGAAGTTGTAGGGGGGTCTGGGGGGAAAGCATATAACATAGAGGTTATTGTTTCTTGGCAGGGTCGCCAAGAATTTAAAGCGAGTGAGGCCACAGGTAAAATTAGCTGTGGTGTTGCAGATAAAAAACGTCGCTTAGTCGTGCTTAATAGCTATGTATACGTTAGGAGCTAAAATGAAGCAAACAGGATTTACACTCATTGAAATGATGATATCTCTATTTATAGGGGGATTAATTTTGGGTGGGGTAATGTTTACTTATATCGGTATGAAAGTAACCACCAAAGACACAATGACTATAGGTGAGTTACAAGAATCAGGTCGCTTAGCTATAAATATTATGCAACGTGATATTGAGCAGGTTGGTTTTTGGGGAACATTTTATGATGATTCTTTCACCGTTATAAACACATCATCATTGTCGAATCCTACAGGTGATTGTTTTGAAGGTCTCAATAACGGTAGCTTTCCTGATTTAACCAGCAGCAGTAACTTTAAAACGCTTTATGCAAAAACAGCTACTAGTTCAAGTGAACTTAATTGCGTTAATAACCCTTTAGCAGGCACTGATATTTTACAGGTTAAGTTTTTACAAGGAAACCAACTAGAAGTGGATGCCGCAGGTGTTAATGAAACGCAAAGTGATGAGAATTATTTTATTGCTGAGCAAGAAAGTGCTCGCTTTGAGCGAGGTGTTGTTGACCCTACTAGCATAAATATTAATGCGTCGGTATGGCCGTATAGTCATCACAGCTATTATATTTCAGAGCAAACTTATACGGTAAATAATAAGAGCCTTACTGTACCTGCACTAATGCGAAAACGTTTGGTGGGAGGGTCTATAAACACTGAAACCATAATGGAAGGCGTGGAAAATATGCGTTTTGTTTTTGGTCTAGATACTACCAGCGACAGCCGTGTTGATACATACAAAAGCATCAATGATATGAATGTCAGTGACTGGGAAAATCGTAAAGGCATTTTAACAGTACAAGTTTTTTTATTGATCAGAGCATTGCAGCCTGATCCAGGTCTTAAAATTAAGAACCAAACGTACGTATTAGGGGAAGATGCTAATAGTCGCACTCTCACTTTTTCAGATAATTTCAGACGAACTGTTTTCACGACGACTATTCGTTTAAATAACGTGGGTGCAAATTTATGGCGTATTTAACGCAGATGAAAAATAAACAACATGGCGTTGTACTTATTACAGCGCTTATTATGGTCATAGCAGTGACAGGAATTGCGGTTACTTTAATGAGCAGTAGTAGTATTGATATTAAAATTACCAACGCAGCCCAAGAGCGCGAGGTTGCAGAAAACCAACTAATTGGTGAAGTGCAGCGCATAATTGCTGACGAAGTCAGTAAAGGAGCTGCTAATCAGTTCTTTTTGACCCCTGAAGAAGTTTCAGACAAGGGTATTGTTATGGCTGAACGTGATGATATGAAAAGCAATATGATTAATTTAAACAATGGTGTACTCGATTTAGAATGCCCTCGTCGTTTTAGTTTTACTGCTGGTATCTCATGCAACATGGTACAAGTTTCAACAACCATAGAATATGGCTCTAAAAGTAAGCACCAGCTTACAATTGTGACCGGCGTAGCCCAAGAGATGGCTAGCATAAGTAAGGGGATTTAAAATGAAACTTACGTTAAAGAGAGTACTCATTTCTATATTTTGTGTATTAATTAGTTTATCAGCGAATGGTGAAGACATAGAGCTCTATGTTAACCACAATGTGGAAACTAATGAAAAGCCACGTGTTATTATGATTTTTGATACCTCGGGAAGTATGGCCTGGGATGTAAACGATGGCAATGCCTGCTATAAAAGAAGCGGTAATAGTTATTACGAGGTTGATTGCTTTGAAAGTAAAGATAGCTATAAACGAAATGAGCAATGTTACAAAAGAACTAGTTACTACAATTATGAAGCCACATGTAGTGATAGTCGTTTAAGAGTTGCACAAAATGCGATTACACAGTTAGTGAACGATAATGATGATATCGAATTTGGTTTAATGCGCTTTAATGGTAGTAATGGTGGGTATGTACTAGCCAGAGTTGGTGCTGCAAAATCAACGTTGCTAAATAAAGTTGATGAGCTACCTGCCAGCGGATCAACCCCATTAACTGAAACATTGTGGGAAGCGTATTTATATATAACAGGCCAAAACGTTTACTATGGAGGTAATACTAATAATCGAGATTTTACCGCAGAGTCATCAGGAGTTTATAAATCACCCTTTGCCCCTGTAGCGGGTGAGCCATTACGTTGTGATAATAGTATCAACATTATTTTAATGACGGACGGTGACCCTACAAACGACTCTAACAGAAATAATGATATATATAATCTCCATAATGACTATTTTTCTGAAAATGCACCTGCTGTTAGTAATAGTTATTTAGCAGCACTGGCGAAAATTATCCATGGTACAGATGATGTAAAAGTTGATTTGTATAGCAAAACCAATAATGTGCTTGATATTGGACGTGTATTTCCTATTGGTTTTGGTACGGGTATGAGCAACTCAGGAAAGAACCTACTTACTGAGACAGCAAACTACGGCGGTGGACAGTATTTACATGCAAATACTGCAGCACAATTATCAGACGCACTCAAAAATACGATTTCTCGTATTCGTGAAGTAAACGATAGTTTTTCATCGCCATCAGTGGCCAGTAATAACGTAGATCAAACTCGAAGCCGTGATGCTATTTATTTTGCAATGTTTTATCCAGAAACTGGTGCGCGCTGGCGTGGTAACCTCAAAAAGTTAAAAGTTTCAGGTAGTCAGATTGTTGACGCAACTAACAAGCCTGCTCTTAATAGCGACGGTTTAATCTCAAAAGATGCAAAAACATTTTGGCTTCCTGCAGGCCAACCCGCTGACGGTAATGCTGTTGCACAAGGTGGTGTGAATCATTATTTAAGCACGATAGATCCGCTTGCTCGTAATTTATTTACGGAGAATCAAGGCTCTGTTGTTAGTTTTAATACTTCGGTTGTTAGTGACATTCTTAGCGGGGTTACCAATAACCCGTTGTTCCTATCTAGTCAAGATGTGAATTGGGCAAGAGGGGTCGACGTTGATGATGAGGATAAAGATGGTTCATCACAAGATCAACGCTCTGATATTTTTGGCGACCCATTACATTCAAAACCTATTGCCATCGACTATGGCAATGATGATATACGAATTCTTATAGGAACAAATGCTGGATTTTTACATATGTTTAAAGATGCCGGTGAGACTGTAAGTGAAAGCTGGGCGTTTATACCTTCAGCATTATTTGACATTATTAAACCACTCAGAAATAAACAAGCGGATAGTAAAGTATATGGTATGGACGGCCCTATCAGTGTTTACTTTAGTAATAAGAGTTTAAATAGCGAAGGTTTAAATGACGGTATTATAGATGCTAGTAAAGGAGATGCTGTTTGGGCTTTTGCTGGTATGCGTCGTGGTGGCAAGAATTACTACGGCTTAGATATTACAAACCCGAACCAGCCAAAGCGCCTTTGGAGCAAACCAATTGAAGGCGGCAAAGGCGACTTTACGGAATTAGCACAAACATGGTCAAAACCGCAAATAGCTTATATTAAAGCCTTTGGTAATAAACCTTTACTCGTATTTGGTGCAGGTTACGATATTAATAAAGACGCCGCAATTAGGTCTGAGGACACCAGCGGCCGGGGCATTTATATTGTTGAAGCAAAAACTGGCAGTTTAGTTTGGGCGTTAACCCCAGATAGCAATGGTTTTAAAGGTAAGCATAGCATTGCCGCTGATTTAACTACGCTTGATTCAGATTATGACGGCTATATTGACCGAATTTATGCTTCAGATACCGGTGGTAATATTTGGCGAATTGATATGCCAGGAGAAGATAGCAGCGAGTTCAGCCATTTCAAACTTGCAGAGCTTGGTAGCAATCAAAATACCCAAGATAGACGTTTCTTTTATAAGCCTTTAGTTGCGCGTACCTTGTTTAGTAAAGTAACAGAGACGACCATCAACGGTGATAAGGTTATTACCCGTTTAGATACTCCTTATGATGCTGTTGTTATCGGCAGTGGTAATCGTTCAAAACCAACGAATACAAATGAGCAAGATCAATTGTTTATGATCCGTGATGAAAATACGTTGACACGCTCATTTAAAATCAATGCGCCTGCTGCAATTAAACCATCCGACTTAATGATTATGAACGATGACCCGTTTGGTAATACTCTAGATGACATAGATGGTTTTAATCTTGTTGAAGCTGAGTTGGCAAAAAAGAAAGGGTGGCGCTATGAATTAGCCAAAGGTGAAAAGTCATTAGCTGCAGCTACTGTTGTTGGTGGGGTTGCTTATTTTACCTCTTTCACACCAGCATCTGATGCCGTTGTAGAGAATCAATGTTCTTTAAGTGGGGGCGGTGGTGCGCTTTATGCGTTTCATTTGCATTATGGTACAAAAGTGTATGATCAGCTCAAATTTGCAACCAGTTATGACGTACCCGATACACCACAGCTTTATTTTGGTGCAACTAACTCTTGTACCGATTCGAACGGTGATGGAAAGTGTGATGATAATCCAGAAGAAGACGTTATCGAAGAAAGTCAGTTTTTTCTAATTGGTCCTGGAATAAAAGGTGAGCAAGCCGAAAACCCTCTTAAACCTGTAGAAATTACAGGACCTGGTTTAAAAGTGGTTGACGGTACAATCAAGCTGGTTAATGATAAAGAGCCCATTGGTTTTGGCTTTAAAACGCAGCAAACATATATTTATAAGCGTGAAGAAAACGACGAAATAAACAATTAAGGGCTGTATATGAACAAGACACAACAAGGATTCACATTAATTGAGTTAATGATCACAGTTGCGATTGTTGGCATCATTGCTGCAGTTGCGCTGCCGAATTACACTGAGTATGTAAAAAGGGCATCACGCGCAGAAGCAGCATCTGCGCTGTTAGATGCGGCAAACAAGCAAGAGCAATACTTTGTAGATAACCGAGTTTATTCGACTTCGTTTAGCGACTTAGGTATTCAAAGTAAAACTGAAAACGGGCATTTTGAGTTGGCAATTAATGTGGTTGATAGCAATGAATTTACAATTACAGCTAAACCCATCGCTGGAGCGGTGAAAGGGGATGCCGATTGTACTGAGCTGTCTATTAATGACTTAGGCTTAAAAGGGGCTAAAGGCACCAAAGGTCAATCAGATATAAATTATTGTTGGGGTAGATAATGCAGGTAAACCTTACTCTGGATTATATACCCATCTCAAGTAGCTACTTTTAGCGCTAATTGCGTTGAATTTACTTGCAATAGTCCAGCTATTGACGCGAAAATCCACCTTGTTTTCACTGTGAGTCTCTGGCTATAGAAAATCCACCTAGCTATCACTATGATTCAATATATCCGTAAATCTTTTAACCAGAGTTCAGGTTAGTTATTTTTGCATCTATTTGTAGATTTTATTCGTATGCGACCTGTTTGACTTATAGATAGAGCAAGCCCTTCAAGGCTTGCTTTTTCGCTATTAGGGCAATAGATAAAAGTACCGTTTTGAAAGCCATTTAAAGAGCCGTCAGGTCTAAAAGTTATTGCAGTGCGAGGGTACTCTAAGCTATCAGAGGGATGGGTATGTTCAAAGGTACTAATAAGACGTTCGTCATTATCCAAAGATGTTGACTTGTCATTATCAGTAAATAGTGACACACCCGTGTGCCACTCACCATCTAAACATTGTTTATCTTTTAAAGCGCAAAGAGTTACGTAGCTGCCATGCTCTATAGCATAAAGACGTGCTAAATTAATATTTCGGTGTAATAAATTCACCTGATTATCAGCGCGATTGAGCGCCAAGAAATCAGGAACAAACCATAAAGAGAGTTGGCTCAGTATTGCTATAACTGAAATGGTTATTAGTAATTCTACTAGCGTAACGCCATCGTTTTTGTGAACACTTATAATTAACTTCATCCCAGAAGCCTTACATTGAACAGTCCATTATATTAGTTTAGTAAATAATCAAAAAACGACAAAGTATGAAATGGCTTTTAGCTGCAGGTTTGAGTTGTGTCACCTATATAAAAAGCAGTCCCTGATTGAGACAGTGTTAACCCTTTATTATTTTCATTAGTACCATTAGGGCAAAAAATAAAATTTCCAGGTTTAGTGGTGATACGACCGCTGGTGTTAAACCGTATTCGTCTATCTCCAGCTGTGAATGTTACCTTATCATTAAGGTTAATTTTTTCCATAACGCGAATTAAGCTGTCAGATGAGGAATTGTATTGACCATCATTATCTGCATCAATAAAGGTAATAATAACTTTATTACCATCCCACCTTGCTCGGCATTGCATACTATCATCATTATTTTTAACCTCCGAATGCTGAGCTGCACAAATAACCACGATTTCATCAGTACTAGCTGCTTGTGATCGCGCAAAACTAATATTACGCTTTAGCTCCAATAAAAAGTTTTCGCCTCGGTTTTCTTCCAGCATATCGCTACTATTCCATATTGCAATACTCGCTATAATCGCAACAATAGCAACGGTAACCATTAACTCTAATAGAGTAAATCCTGTATGCTTGGTTTTCATATAAATCTCATTAACTCGATGATGTTGAAAGGTCAACAGACCCTAGTATAGTTATTTTTATTAAAATAATCATACCATGATTATTTTTCACCTGTGCTATTCAATCACTTTGTTTGCTATGAACCTCATGATTGTCTAAAATCGAGGCAACTGAGGCTTTCAAAAGTAACTAATATGAAAAAAATAGAAGCAATCATTAAACCGTTTAAGCTCGATGATGTGCGCGAAGCACTTTCTGATGTTGGTATTACGGGTATGACAGTAAGTGAAGTAAAAGGGTTTGGGCGTCAAAAAGGCCACACTGAGCTATACCGTGGTGCAGAGTATATGGTTGATTTTTTACCTAAGGTAAAGCTGGACATTGTGCTTGGTGATGAAGATGTAGAGCGTGCTATTGATGTGATTGTTAAAACCGCACAAACAGGTAAAATTGGTGATGGTAAAATATTTGTCACTGAGGTAGAGCGTGTTGTTCGTATTCGTACCGCAGAAGAAGATGAAGACGCAATATAATCGTTGTCTTGAGTATAAAAAAGGCGCTACTTTAATTTAAAAGTAGCGCCTTTTTTGTGTTATTTATTTCTACTGTTAAATTTGCGTGTTTGCGCTGCATTATCACTTAATTCAGTTAACCCAAGCTTATCGTAGCTTTTTTCCATCATGGCTAATGCTGCATCAAGGTAGCTACTTTGTGAGTAGTGCTCTACCACATACTTGCCGCGATTCGCAGCTGCTAAATAGGCTTCACGTTCATAATAGTAAGTTGCAACCTTCAGCTCATAACGAGCCATACGGTTTAATAACCAAACTAAACGACGTTTTGCCTCCGGCGCATAGTCACTTTCTGGAAAACGTTTAACTAAGGTTGATAGGTCGGTATAAGCAACACGGGTGCGTTTAGCATCTCTGTCTGCTCTATCTACACCAAAGTATTCTTGGAAAGCATTTTTATCAGCTTTAATATTAACCAAGCCACGCATGTAATACATGTAATCTAAATCTTTGTGGTTTGGGTTTAAGCGAATGAAGCGGTCAATTGTCGCCAGTGCTTGCTCTGTATTACCTGATTGGTAATGTGCATACACTAAATCCATTTGTACTTGCTTTGAAAACGGGCCAAACGGGTAGCGAGAATCAATTGCCGTTAACAACTCAATTGCACGTGCGTATAAACCAGAATCAAGCGTTTGTTTTGCATCTTCGTATAGTGCTTGTGCTGATCTGTTTGGTACTCGTTGAATATCTTCTTGGTCAGGCGCAGACGAACAAGCTCCTAAACTAAGCACTGAAACTGAAAAAACAATGGCGAATGCACGTTTCCCTATTTTATTTATCATTTTATTTGTTACCTTCGATGTCTTCGGCTAGGCCAAGTGGGTAAAACCGAGTAAACTATGCGTATTATGTTATGCTTTTATTAAAAGCGATTCTAACCCAGTCAAGCAAAGCTTGCACTGGTAAATTGGGTAAAGTTACTAATGTCAGAGCAAATATCTCTCCAAGCCGAGGTCCCAACAGACTTAGGTGGTAAACGTCTAGACCAAGTATTAGCACAATTGTTCCCTGATTATTCACGATCACGGATAAAAACGTGGATTTTAGATGATAAAATCACCGTTGATGGCGAAATTTTCAACACCCCGCGTGAAAAATTACTCGGTGGTGAAGTTGTGGCTGTTGAAACAACAATAGAAGCACCTCGTGAATACGAAGCACAAGATATCAAATTAAACATCGTTTATGAAGACGATGATATTTTAGTTATCAATAAACCAATGGGATTAGTGGTTCATCCGGGCGCAGGCAATCCTGACGGTACGGTGTTAAATGCGTTACTTCATCATTTTCCAGACATTATCAACGTGCCACGCGCGGGTATAGTGCATCGTCTAGATAAAGACACCACAGGTTTAATGGTTGTCGCGAAAACGATTCAGGCACAAACTCACCTGGTGAAAGCCTTACAAAAGCGCGAAAATTTCACACGTGAATATGAAGCGTTATGTAATGGTACTATGACTGCCGGTGGTATGGTTGAAAAAGCGATTGGCCGCCATCCAACTCAGCGTACGCATATGGCAGTTCATGAAATGGGTAAACCAGCGATTACGCATTACCGTGTGGCAGAAAAGTTCCGTGCTCATACTCGTTTGCGTTTACGCCTTGAAACCGGACGTACGCATCAAATTCGCGTGCATATGGCGTACTTAAACCACCCATTAATTGGCGATCAATCTTATGGCGGTCGTCCTCGTCCACCAAAAGGAGCAACGCCTGAGCTGTTTGAGTTACTGCGTAGCTTTAAGCGTCAAGCGCTCCATGCTGTTAAATTAAGCATTGCTCATCCAATTACCGGTGAAATGATGACCTGGCAAGCACCTATCCCTGATGATATGGTTCAGATGACTCAAGCACTGCGTGAAGATACAAAAGCAAATCCAGACATAGCTAGTTAATTATGTCTGGCTTATCAGCTACATGGCAATCTATTCAGGGTGTAGGCACATTGAGTACTACACGGGATGGAGGCGTATCAAAGCCTCCATTTGATAGCTTGAATTTAGGATTGCATGTAGGTGATAACAGCCAAGATGTATTAACCAATCGAGCGCATGTAAATAGTTACATACCTAATCCTGCTGTTTGGTTAAATCAGGTTCATAGCGCTGATGTAATTAGAGTGGATGAAGGGTTTGATTTTAACCAAACTCTGACGGGGGATGCGCTTTACACGCAATTATATAATCAACCTTTAGCTATAATGACCGCTGACTGTTTACCTATTTTACTTACTTCAAGCGATGGCCAAGAAGTGGCTGCAATTCACGCCGGTTGGCGAGGGTTAGCGCAAGGAATCATTAATAATACAGTTAGCTATTTTAAGCATGCACCAACGAACTTACATGCTTGGTTAGGTCCTGCAATAGGGGCTGACCAATTTGAAGTCGGCCAAGAGGTCGTTGCAACATTTACAGCCAACAATCCAGCTTTGCATGATGCGTTTAAACCTCAAAATAACGATAAATATTTAGCTGATATTTATTACATAGCGCGTATTTTGCTAAACCAACGGGGTGTTGTGAATATTAGTGGTGGTGAATACTGCACGTTCTCTCAAAAAAATCAGTTTTTTTCTTATCGACGTGACGGCCAAACCGGTCGTATGGCAAGTTTGATCTGGCGCAAGTAAATTACTATTAAGTGATTATTTTTCCCTCAATACCTTGAACAAATCCGCTAACATACCCATTTATAAAGTAATTCGTTTTTTTATAGGTAAACCCCCATGCGTTTAGATAGATTTACAAGTAAATTTCAGTCTGCGCTTTCAGATGCGCAATCATTAGCGCTAGGTCGCGATCATCAATTTATTGAACCCGTTCACCTTATGTATGCTTTATTAAAGCAAAGTGGTTCAAGTGTGCGTGCCTTGTTTGCACAAATGGGCATTAGTATTGACGAGCTCAATACCAAACTATCTCAAGAGATAGAAAAGTTATTTAAAGTGGAAGGTGTTGGTGGCGATGTGCAATTGTCAAACAACATGGTTTCACTTATTAATCTGTGTGACAAGTATGCCCAAAAACGCAAAGATAAATATATCTCAAGCGAACTGTTTGTTTTAGTTGCATGTGAAGATAAAGGGCCGCTTGGCAGTGTATTTAAAGCACTTAATATCACTGCTAACAAAGTTGAAACTGCCATAGAAGCAATTCGCGGTGGTCAAAAAGTTGATGATCCTAATGCTGAAGAAACTCGTCAAGCACTTGAAAAGTACACTATTGATTTAACTGAGCGGGCGGAGCAAGGTAAGCTTGACCCTGTAATCGGCCGTGATGATGAAATTCGTCGCACCATCCAAGTATTACAACGCCGCACCAAAAACAATCCTGTGTTAATTGGTGAGCCTGGGGTGGGTAAAACCGCGATTGCCGAAGGGCTTGCGCAACGTATTATTAATGGGGAAGTACCAGAGGGCTTAAAAAATAAGCGCGTACTCTCGCTTGATTTAGGCGCGTTGGTTGCTGGGGCCAAATACCGAGGTGAATTTGAAGAGCGTTTAAAATCAGTTTTAAATGAATTGGCCAAAGAAGAAGGCCAAGTGATTTTGTTTATTGATGAAATTCATACCATTGTTGGCGCTGGTAAAAGTGATGGCGCTATGGATGCGGGTAACATGTTAAAACCTGCATTAGCACGTGGGGAACTCCATTGTGTAGGTGCAACGACCTTAGATGAATATCGTAAATACATTGAAAAAGATGCTGCACTTGAGCGCCGTTTCCAAAAAGTATTAATTGAAGAGCCATCGGTTGAAGATACTATCGCTATATTACGTGGTCTAAAAGAGCGTTACGAATTACATCACTCAGTGGAAATCACCGATCCGGCAATTGTTGCTGCAGCGCAGTTATCACATCGCTATATTAGTGATCGCCAATTACCTGATAAAGCAATTGATTTAATTGACGAAGCGGGCTCTTCTATTCGACTGCAAATTGATTCAAAACCTGAAGCCTTAGATAAGTTAGAGCGTCGTATCATTCAATTAAAAATTGAAGATAACGCCCTGGCTAAAGAAAAAGACGAGGCGAGTCAAAAGCGCCGTGCAGAAATGGTTGAGCTGATCACTGAGCTTGAAGTGCAATACCGTGAGCTCGATGAAGTATGGAATGCCGAAAAAGCGTCTTTGCAAGGTACGCAAGTCATTAAAGCCGAACTTGAACAAGCACGACTTGATTTAGAAGTGGCACGCAGAGCAAGCGATTTACAGCGTATGTCAGAGCTGCAATATGGCCGTATACCCGAGCTTGAGCGTAAGCTTGATTTAGCATCGCAAGCCGAAATGCAAGAAATGAGCTTACTTAAAAACCAAGTGGGCGAAGACGAAATAGCCGAAATCTTATCACGTTGGACCGGCATTCCGGTGGCACGTATGCTTCAAGGTGAGCGTGAAAAACTATTGCAAATGGAAGAGCAGTTGCACAATAAAGTGATAGGGCAAGATGAAGCGGTGGTTGCTGTGGCTAATGCCATCCGTCGTTCGCGTGCAGGGCTTGCTGATCCGAATCGTCCTATTGGCTCATTTCTATTCTTAGGGCCAACAGGGGTGGGTAAAACAGAGCTAACAAAAGCGTTGGCTGGCTATATGTTTGACACTGAAAGTGCCATGGTACGCATCGATATGTCTGAGTTTATGGAAAAACACTCAGTTGCGCGTTTAGTCGGTGCGCCTCCCGGTTATGTAGGTTACGAAGAAGGTGGCTATTTAACCGAAGCTGTTCGTCGTAAACCCTATTCGGTTATTTTGCTTGATGAAATAGAAAAAGCGCATCCAGATGTGTTTAATATTTTACTACAAGTTCTTGATGACGGGCGTTTAACGGATGGCCAAGGGCGTACGGTTGATTTTAAAAATACGGTTATCATTATGACCTCTAACTTAGGTTCAGACATTATCCAAGAGCAATCGGGAAGTAATGACTATGACGAGCTTAAAGCAAAGGTAATGGGTGTACTGCATAATGAGTTCAGGCCTGAATTTATTAACCGTATTGATGAAACAGTAGTGTTCCACTCACTTGCACATAGTCATATTAAAGAAATCGCAGATATACAGTTAAGTAAATTGCGTGAACGATTAACTGAGATGGGCTATTTACTTGAATTGACGGATGCTGCGCTTGAGCGGATTGCTGCCAGTGGTTTTGATCCGGTTTATGGCGCTCGCCCACTTAAGCGTGCAATACAACAAACCATTGAAAATCCGTTAGCACAAAAGCTGCTTAATAATGATTTTCAACCAGGCTGCATCATTGTTATTGATGCAAGTAGTGAGGGCTTAGAGTTTACTAGCCGATAATCTGAGCACAGTAAAAAGCCGCTGAAAACAGCGGCTTTTTTGTTTTTGATTCAAGTGGGTGGATTAAACTTTAAAGGTAAGCAGTAAATCATTTACTTTTCGTGAGCCTTCGACCAATTCAGCAGCGCCATGCGCTACGCTATAACTGAGCTGTAAATTGTCATCCCCCAAGCCTTTAATTTTTTCAACATTGCAGCCAATATCTCGACTTACCACTTGTTGTTGCTCTGCGGCGGCTGAGATGTCGGTAGCAAGTTGTGAGATTTCACTAATTTGAATGAAAATACTATCTAGCTCTTGTTGTGTTTGCCCTGTGGTGTTAACACAGTCATCGGCTTGTTGTTTTGTGCTCTGCATGATTTTAGACCAGCTGAACAAGGTGTCTTGAATCTCTTTAATGGAGCTATGAATTTGTGCTGTGGCGTTTTGAGTACGTGAGGACAATGCGCGTACTTCATCAGCAACCACCGCAAAACCTCGACCATGCTCACCAGCACGGGCAGCTTCAATCGCGGCGTTCAGTGCTAACAAATTGGTTTGCTCTGCAATGCCTTCTATTTCACTCATTACCTGACCAATTTTATCGGCCTCAGAGGCCAGCCCTGTGGCTGTGGTTGCCGCTTGCTCAACTTGCATGGCTAAGTCAGATACCATTTTGCTGTTATCGGCTATATGACTTTTTATATCAGAGCAGCTTTGATAGGTGATCCCCACTTTATCTGCGGTATCATTAGTATTATTAGAAATTTCACCAATGGTGGTGCTCATTTGTGACATTGCTGTGGCTATTTGCTCAAGCTGGGTTCCCTGAGAAGAAATACCTTGTTCGGTCAGCGTAGATTGCTGATCTAAGCCTTGGGCAATGGTATTAAAACTCAAGGTTGAGTCTTTAACACGACCGAGTACCGTTTTTAACTTAGCGCAAAGCATTTGCTCTCGGTAATCACTAATACTGTGAGGGTGTGAACCACTAAATACATAACGAGACACCGAATCTGCCTGGCTTTTTTGCTGCTTTAGAGTTGCAGGTGTTGCTATTAGCTCATCATAATTTAAAGCTAAAATGATAATACACACCACCAAGTTAACCGCTGCAATCGCGATTGACCCCCAAATAGCGACACTAGCTAACCAAACTAAAACACCGGCTATGCTCAAGCTCTGTCTGAGTGAGGTGTGCTCACGCCAGCTAAATAGTGACTTATTAGCGTTAATTTTGGCATACAGCTTCTGCGCTCTGCGTTTTGCGTGTTGCGAGAGTTTTACACGCACAGACTGATAACCAATCAATTGGCCATGTTCAAAAATAGGTGTTACAAATGCATCAACCCAATAGTAACGGCCATCTTTACATAAGTTTTTTACAGCACCACGCCAAGAATGCCCTTGCTTTAAGGTGTCCCACATCTCTTTAAATGCCGCTTTAGGCATATCAGGATGGCGAACGATATTGTGGTTTTTATTAATGAGTTCATCCATTTCATAGCCAGCAATACTGCAAAATTCATGATTGGCATAGGTAATAACACCTCGAAGATCGGTCGTTGAAACTAACTCTTGATGTTCTTCAAAAGTGACCTCTTCATCTATTAAGCTTTGATTACGACGCATAGTAATCCTTTATCATTCTTTATTGGGGTGTCTATTGTAATTACTAAAACTAATGTACGTTAGTGATAAGTTTTAAATAGCAGTAGTAAGGCATTTTTTTTTATGTTTTTATGATCTTTATCAACTTTAAGAGTAATTGATTTTTTTAGTTATGCCAAACTTTTAGCAAGTGATTCACCCTTTCGTACGGGGAGAAATAGTGCTTTGAGGTTACGATGTATTGTGGCAAATAATATGCAAAAGAAATTGTATATTGCTGGTGGCAATGGCAAGATTATCTTTTATGGCGTGAAACAAAGCGTGTTTAAAATTCATTAAAAACTATATCTAATAAATTCATATAGTTTTTTCTTCATTTAATCTTGAGTAAAGGTAATTAGACCCCATAACCTTATGATTAAGCCACTTGGCTCGAGGAAACTTTTTTTTGGCAACTTATAATTTAAAGAACACGCTCAACGCGCTATCTAATGCAGATAATCAGCATGCTATTAAAGGTATTATGCGCGGTATTGAGAGAGAATCATTAAGAATTAAACCCGATGGTTCTATTTCTAAACAAGCTCACCCAAAAGGGGTTGGCTGCGCGCTTACCAACGGACATATCACGACTGACTTTTCTGAGTCTTTACTTGAGTTTATTACGCCTGTTAGCGAGTCATCAACGCAAACGTTACAACAGCTGAAAGATTTACAAAAGTTCACCCTAGAACATATGGACGATGAACTGCTGTGGCCAATTAGTATGCCGTGTTTTATAAATCATCAGGACGATATTGTATTAGCACAATTTGGCGATTCTAACGTTGGTAAAATGAAAACCTTATACCGCGAAGGTTTAAAGAACCGCTATGGTAGTATGATGCAAGCAATTGCTGGGGTGCACTTTAATATTTCTTTTCCAGAAACGTTATGGCAGTCACTACATTCACAAAAGCAAAGCAGCGCGAAGCTTGAAGACTTTATATCAGATGGGTACTTAGCATTAATTCGTAATTTTAAGCGCGAGTTGTGGTTAATTAGCTATATGTTTGGTGCGTCACCGGCATTGTGTAGTTCATTTTTGCAGGGGCGTAAAAGCGATTTACCGTTTAAAAAGCTGGGTAAAGGTACTTTATATTTAGAAGTGGGCACGGCGCTTCGATTAGGTAACTTAGGTTATACCAACAGTGCACAGTCATCATTACGCGTTATGTATAACTCATTAGATGAGTATGTAGCAGGGCTTAAAAAAGCCATAAATACGCCTTCAGATATTTATGGCAGTATTGACGACTATACCAGTGCAGAGCCAAAGCAATTAAATAAAAATATTCTACAAATAGAGAATGAGTTTTACTCGCCAATTCGCCCTAAGCGTAATGCTAAAAATGGTGAAACACCCACTGATGCATTACTAAGAGCGGGTATAGAATATATTGAAATTCGTGCATTGGATGTTAACCCATTTAGTGAAGTTGGCATTGATTTAGAGCAAATACACTTTTTAGATGTATTTTTAACCTATTGCTTATTAAAAGACTCAGCCCCTATGGACTGGGAAGAGCAAGCGCGAAGCACTGAAAATCTTGATACAGTAGTAAACCAAGGCCGAGAAAAAGGCCTAATGCTTAATTTTAATAATGAGCAGCGCAGTCTTGAATCATGGGGTGATGAAATATTTAATCAGCTCGTTGATGTTGCTAAGTGGATGGATAGCGCGTACGGGGTTGATTATTACTCAAACACTATTAAGCGCATGGCAACGTGGGTGCATAATCCTACATTAACCTATTCAGGGCGTTATGTTGAGCAATTAAAAGCATCAGGGCTAGATAATGGTCATTATGCACTCTCACTTGCTCAAAAGTATAAACAAAGCCATGATATAGCCAGTTATACTGAATTCTCAAAGTCGTGGTTAGAGCAACAAGCGACAGAGTCTTACCAAGCTCAAAAAGCAATTGAGCAAGCCGATAATCAATCATTTACTGCATTTTTAGATACATATTTCAGGGTCAGTTGACCTTTGCGGATTACAATTTGTTCAAACTAGGAGCGGTTTAATCGCGGCGCGAGGTTTGTAACCTAGTGGGCTCGATAACTGCTCCTGCGTTATTCTACTGGCTTACATCCATGTAAGAATAAGTAAAAACCGAGCAACAAAGAGCAAATCGCTCCTAGGCAGAACCCGAAGGGCGGCGCCTGTTTGGCATTGATGCTGCGTTATCGCCTATTTATGGGGAATAACCACACCACATAGGTTCTGCCTTGCCTAAATACCAAACAGACTGCTGCAAATTCAACCTTGAAAGGTCAACAGACCCAAGTAAGTCGTAGGCAAAAAAAAACGCAGCTCATAGTAGCTGCGTAAATATTCTTTAGGGATGAAACAATGCTGTACTGCTGCATTCATAGATTCAGACCCACGCTTTTTTAAAAAGTTCAGTGAGATCTTAAAAAATGAAAAAAAATATTATTACTTTATCTCTAGTGCTTACTTTAGTTGGTTGTGCCACTGCACCACCTAAGCAACCAGAAGATATTTGTAAAATCTTTGAAGAGAAGTCTGACTGGTATTTTGATGCAAAAGACGCGCAAGACAAGTGGGGCTCTCCCAAACACGTATTAATGAGCATGATGTATCAAGAAAGCTCTTTTCGTCATGATGCTGCACCGCCCATGGAATACTTTTTATGGATAATACCAACTGGACGCGCAAGTGATGCTTATGGTTATTCTCAAGCTAAAACGCCAACTTGGTCTGATTATATTCGTGAAACAGGTAATAGTGGTGCTGATAGAGATGAATTTGAAGATGCGATCGATTTTATGGCGTGGTTTGTTTATAAAACCCACAAAGTTAATGGTGTTTCTAAATGGGATGCCTACGCACAGTATTTAAATTATCACGAAGGGTGGGGCGGTTATAAGCGAGGCACTTATCGTAAGAAAAAATGGTTAATGAGCGTTGCCAATAAAGTAAAACACCGTGCGAGCCGTTATGGAGCGCAGCTAAGACGCTGTGAGGATGATTTAGACAAAGGTTGGTTAGAGCGTTTATTCTTTTAACTAATCTAAGCCCAGATTAATTAAAAAAGGAGCCATTTGGCTCCTTTTTTATTGGGTTATTTTTTACGTTTATTGGGCTGAATTTTAACTTGTTTAATCATGTTTTCTTTTATTTCAAGCACTTCAACTGGGTAACCCGCAATACGAATACTTAAGTTAGCATCAGGGATATCTTCCAAATACTCAACAATCAGGCCACTTAAAGTTTTAGGGCCATCTAATGGGAATTCCCAGCCCATTTCTTTATTTAAGTCGCGAACGTTAGCACCACCATCAACAATGTAAGAGCCATCGTTCTGTGTGGTTACTTCTTCACTTGGTGTGCGGGTTTGAGTAGTGGTGAAATCGCCCACAACCTCTTCAAGAATATCTTCTAGGGTAACTAAGCCTTGGATATCGCCATATTCATCAACAACAATACCAATTCGTTCTTTTGATAACTGAAACTTCAGTAGTTGAGTATTAAGCGACGTTCCCTCAGGAATAAAGTAAATTTCACGTACAGCGCGTAGTAGCGAAGGTTTATCGAATTGCTCTTTAGTAAGAAGACGCAATGCATCACGAGAGTGAATAAAGCCTACTGCATCATCTATATTGTCGCGGTATAAAAGCACGCGAGTATGTTGAGCATGAGTAAGCTGCTTACTAATTATTTTCCAGTCATCGTTGATATCAATCGCCACAATTTCATTGCGGGGTATCATAATATCTTCAACGGTAACCTGTTCTAAATCTAAAATTGAGGTCAGCATACTTTGGTGGCGCGCGGGGATCAGCGCTCCAGATTCGTTAAGCACGGTTTTTAATTCTTCTTTACTCATGCTGTGCTCATCTATTTGTGCAGCACTAATTCCAAATAAGCGTAATATGCCGTTGGTCATCCAGTTAACAACAACTACAAACGGAAAGAGTATTTTTAACAAGCCTTTGAGTATCACTGAGCTGGGAAAAGCAACTCGCTCAGGATAGAGGGCGGCCAGTGTTTTTGGCGTTACCTCAGCAAAAATTAGTACAACAAGTGTTAATGCACCTGTCGCTATGGCAATACCTAAATCGCCATACAAGCGAATACCAATAATGGTGGCTACCTGCGCTGCAGCAATATTAACAAGGTTATTACCAATTAGGATCAGACCTATCAACCTATCTGGTCGACTCAGTAATTTACTAACGCGTTTCGCAGCACGATGATTCTCTTTAGCGAGGTGTCGCAAACGAATACGGTTGATTGACATGATTCCGGTTTCTGACCCGGAGAAGTAAGCAGAAAAAAGCACCAATAAACCTAATATGATAAACAGGGTACTTGTCGATATGTCGTCCAACGATGGATCCTTTTTTTATAAACCAATGTGTATTAAGCTAGAGTGAGCTTTCAGAGTCAAGTTAAAACTTATTCAGGACCACTTCTTGTATAAAACGGCTACCAAAATAAGCGAGTGTGAGTGTAAAAGCGGCAATCATTATACTAACTACCACAACTTTTCCTCGCCAACCACGTTTGACATGGCCAACTGCAATTGTGGCAAAAATGGCCCAAGCAACTAGGGATAAGATTGTTTTGTGAATAAACTCTTTGGCAAACATGCCATCGAGAAATACAAAACCAGTGATCAGCGCCACACTTAATAATACGGTGCCTAAGTTTAATAACTGGTAAAGTTGACGCTCTACAACCATCAGAGGTGGTAAGTGACTGTGAACTATTGCTAGGTCTTTTCGCTTTAGGCGCTTATCAATAAAATAAAATTGCACACCATATAAAGTCGCAATAATTAAAATACAGTAAGCCAATAACGACAGTGATATATGCGCTACTAGTGCTAGTTCTACATTAATACTTTGTAATAAAACATGATGAGGGATAAATAAGCTAGAAATGGTTAAAAGCGCAGCAAAGCCATAAACAACAGGTAGTAACAAGGTTGCGGGAAACTTCAAAGAAACAGTGGTGACACACAGCACGATAATCCAGCATGTCAGTAATGCCACATTAACAATACTTAAATCTTGCCCATCAGCCCTAAATACCGAATTTACTAAAAGCAGCATGTGCGCCAAAATAGCGACAGTACTGAGTATAATAGTAACTTTTTGGCTCGGCCCCTGACGGTGAAACAATCGCGAAAGCACGTGAGACGTTGCTAACACATAAAATAAACTGGCAATAATAGTTAAACTAATAATCAGCATTTTGCTTTGGCCACTTAATTGAAGTCAAATAATTCGTGTTCGTTATGTGGCCATTGTATTTTATAGCAAAGCAAATGCATAGACCCTGTAAAAAGAAACTCAATAAGCAGCATTTCAGCACTGTATTGTATGCCACCATTTACGGTATACTATTTCTAATTGAATTTTAATAACATCGACCTTATTAATAGAGTTGATTTCAACGTCTTTTCGGAACCGTTACATGTTTGAGAACCTCCAAGAACGATTAGGTAAAACCCTAAAAAATATTAGTGGCCGTGGCCGCCTAACTGAAGACAACATTAAAGATACACTTCGTGAAGTGCGAATGGCATTTTTAGAAGCCGATGTGGCGTTGCCTGTTGTTCGCGAGTTTGTAAAACAAGTTAAAGAACGCGCAGTTGGTATTGAAGTTACTAAAAGCTTAAGTCCTGGCCAAGTATTTATAAAAATTGTTCGTGAAGAACTTGAAAAGGCCATGGGTGAAGCTAATGAAGAGCTAAGCCTTAACGCGCAACCTCCGGCTGTTGTGATGATGGCGGGTCTTCAAGGTGCTGGTAAAACAACCAGTGTGGGTAAACTGGCTAAGTTTTTAAAAGAGCGCAAGAAAAAATCTGTGCTGGTAGTGAGTGCCGATGTTTACCGTCCTGCGGCAATTAAGCAGTTAGAAACATTAGCAACAGAAGTAGATGTAGAATTTTTCCCAAGTGACATTTCACAAAAGCCAGTTGATATAGCACAAGCTGCTATTTCTCACGCGAAAAAGAAATTTATTGATGTGGTATTAGTTGATACTGCAGGTCGCTTGCATGTTGATAATGACATGATGGATGAAATCAAAGCGCTTCATGGTGCAATTAATCCAATCGAGACTTTATTCGTTGTTGATGCAATGACAGGTCAAGATGCTGCAAACACCGCGAAGGCGTTTGACGAAGCATTGCCTTTAACCGGTGTGATTTTAACTAAAACAGACGGTGATGCCCGTGGTGGTGCTGCGTTATCTATTCGTCATATTACCGGGAAACCTATTAAGTTTATGGGTGTTGGTGAGCGTACTGACGCACTTGAACCTTTCCACCCTGATCGTATCGCCTCACGTATCTTAGGCATGGGTGATGTACTTTCATTAATCGAAGAAGTCGAGATGAAAGTAGATAAAGAGCAGGCAGAAAAAGTAGCGAAAAAAGTATTTAAAGGTGATGGTTTTACACTGGATGATTTTGCTGATCAATTAAAGCAAATGAAAAATATGGGCGGCATGATGTCGATGCTTGATAAACTGCCAGGCATGCAAAACATTCCAGATGCAGTAAAAGGCCAGATGGGCGATAAAACCTTTATTCAAATGGAAGCAATTATTAGCTCTATGACTAAAAAAGAGCGTGCACGCCCAGAGATCATTAAAGGTTCGCGTAAAAAGCGCATTGCAGCGGGGTCGGGTACTCAAGTACAAGAGATCAATAAGCTGCTTAAGCAGTTTACCCAAATGCAAAAAATGATGAAAAAAATGAAAGGCAAAGGTGGCATGCAAAAAATGATGCGTGGCATGAAAGGGATGTTACCACCGGGAATGATGGGCGGCGGTGGCCCGAAATTTTAATAATTTAACCTTTAATATCTCCGATACGAGATAAAAAGCAATCAATAAAGAGGCAAATTGCCTCTTTATTGTTGAATAAACTATGCACAGAATAGCTTGTTCACATGCTTTTTCTTCTTGGATCACGGTTTAATCTACTAAACTGCCTTTTTGCATCACTTCTTACTTGCATTGTTGCTAAAAACTCGTACAATTCACCGGCTCCCCATACTGGGGAGTAAATCTTATTAATGAAAACAGTCAATCTATTTAGAGGACGGTATGGTAACTATTCGTTTGCAACGTGGTGGCGCTAAAAAACGCCCTTTCTATCAAATTGTGGTTGCGGATAGCCGTTTCTCGCGTGACGGTCGCTTCATCGAGAAAGTAGGTTTCTTTAACCCAATCGCTTCAGGTCAAGAAGAAAAACTTCGTTTAGATTTACCACGTGTTGAGCACTGGTTAGGTCAAGGCGCAGGTCTTTCAGATCGTGTAGCTAAATTAGTTAAAGACGCTCGTAAAGCGGCTTAATAGGCGTAAGTGTAACCATGAGTCAAGAGAACACCTCATCAATAATTGTCGTAGGAAAGCTCGGCGCCCCATATGGTATAAAGGGCTGGCTTAAGGTGCATTCATTTACTGATGATCCCCAAGGGATCTTCGATTTCAGCCCGTGGTTGATAGGGCAGCAAGGTAAATGGCAATCCTTAGAAGTGGTCGACTGGCGTCGCCACAACAAAGGCTTTATCGCTAAGTTTGCGCAAGTAAACGACAGAGACCAAGCAATGGCTTATACCAATGTTGAAATTTCTGTGGATTCAGCGCAGCTACCAGAATTACCGCAAGGTGAATTCTATTGGCGAGATCTCATTGGCATGTCGGTTGTAACTGATAAAGGTTATAACTTAGGCATTGTTGATGACCTTATGGAGACAGGCTCAAATGACGTACTGGTTGTGAAAGCAAACAGTAAAGATGCATTTGGCCAAGCAGAACGTTTAATTCCTTTTTTAACTGATTCAGTTATTCAAGAGGTTAAATATGATGCGAAAGAAATTACTGTAGATTGGGATCCAAGCTTTTAATGAGTCAAACAAGTTCGTTGTGGGTAGGGGTTATCAGCCTTTTCCCGGATATGTTTGATGCAATTACAACGCAAGGTGTAACCGGTCGCGCTGTTAAAAAGGGTTTAATCGACTTTAACTGCTGGAATCCACGAGACTATGCAACTGATAAGCATAGAACCGTAGATGATCGTCCTTACGGGGGCGGCCCAGGCATGTTAATGATGGTTGAGCCGCTTAAACAAGCCATTCTTGAAGCCAAACAGGCTGCAGGGGATGGTGCAAAAGTAATTTATATGTCGCCACAAGGGCGCAAACTAGATCAGCAAGGGGCTAGCGAACTCGCAAGCTCTGAAAAACTGATTTTAATTGCCGGTCGCTATGAAGGTATAGACGAGAGAATAATAGAATCGTACGTTGACGAAGAATGGTCAATTGGTGATTTTATTTTGAGTGGAGGTGAACTACCTGCCATGACATTAATTGACGCAGTAGCTCGATTAGTGCCAGGGGTTTTAGGACACAACCAGTCAGCAGAGCAAGATTCATTTTCGGATGGCTTGCTAGATTGTCCTCACTATACACGGCCAGAAACATTGGACGACAAACAGGTGCCTGCTGTATTACTCAGCGGAAACCACCAAGAGATAGCAAAATGGCGGCTTATGCAGTCATTAGGTAGAACTTGGCTTCGCCGTCCTGACTTGTTGCATAACCTAGCTCTGACTGAGGAGCAAGCGGTATTACTCGCGAAATTTCAGCAAGAGTACCAAAAAGCTTGTGGCTAGAAGACAGTTACACCTAGGAAAGTGAGAAACATAATGGCAAAAGTAAACCAAAATATTATTAAAGCGCTTGAAGAAGAGCAGCTTAAAACAGACGTACCTGCATTCGGCGCTGGTGATACAGTAGTTGTACAGGTAAAAGTAAAAGAAGGTGCTAAAGAGCGTCTACAGGCCTTTGAAGGTGTTGTAATCGCTAAGCGTAATCGTGGTCTTCACTCAGCATTCACAGTTCGTAAAATCTCGAACGGTGAAGGTGTTGAGCGTGTATTCCAAACGCACAGCCCTCTTATTGATAGCGTAACAGTTAAGCGTCGCGGTGCGGTTCGTCGTGCTAAGCTTTACTATCTACGTGAGCGTTCTGGTAAATCTGCACGTATTAGAGAAAAACTTAACTAATACGCGCTGTTTATCAACGCAAAAAAACGGGTTGCAACCTTTGGGTTGCAACCCGTTTTGGTTTTAATGCTATTGCGGTTTTTATATCGCTACATTCAAAAACCAATACACACCTTAACCTGCATGCGTTAAAGTGTGGTTCACTTCAAATCACAATATCTTCTCACTTCTTGCAAAAATGATGTACAAAAATGAATGATAAAACGATAGTTACACACAACGGCAATTTTCACGCAGATGATGTTTTTAGTATCGCTGCACTTAAAATTATTTTTCCTTCTTTTACCCTGATCCGCACACGCGATAATGCGATTATTAATGACGCCGATGTGGTTATTGATGTTGGTGGTCAATATGACCCAGAAACTAACCGGTTTGATCATCATCAGCGTGGCGGTGCTGGCGCTCGTGAAAATGGTATTCCTTTTTCGTCATTTGGCTTGGTGTGGAAAAAATATGGCTTAGCAATATGTGATGATAACCAAGATGTGGCGAATGCGGTGGATGCAGGGCTTGTATCAACTATTGATGCCATTGATTGTGGTCATGTTGAAGGGGTTGCTACAGGCATTAGCTTAAGCCAAACAATTTCTATGTTTAACCCAACATGGGAAGAGGAAAGTGATTTTGATGCTGCTTTTGATCAAGCGGTTGAATTTGCACACACTTTACTGATTCGTTTTGTAGCTTCTGCCCGAGGTGGTTTAAATGCTAAGAAGATTGTTGCTCAAGCAATAAAACAAGCTGATGATCCTCGATTAATCGTATTAGAGCGCTATACTCCGTGGAAAAAAACCGTACATAGTTTATCTGATGAGGCATTATTTGTCGTTTACCCATCTCATTCTGGCAAGTGGATAGTGCAAACGGTGCCTGCAGAATTAGGCTCTTTTGAAGACAGAAAGTCATTACCTGCACCATGGGCAGGATTATCAGACGATGAATTTCAAGCGGTAACTGGTATCGATGATGCTATGTTTTGTCACAATGGCTTATTTATCGCTGGCGCAGAATCATTCGACAGTATTATGTCGCTTGCGGCTATGGCATTAGAATACTAATAGTTCTCCTTAACCGCTCGCCGGTTACTTAATAAAAGTGGCTTTAGCCACTTTTTAAGATTCTCTACTTAACCTGAACCTACGTAAATTCAATGTAGTTAGCGCTGAAATAGCTGCTTGAGATAGATTTATTATCTAGCGTTTAGGTTACTTACTATCGTTTCCACCTTGGTTTTAGTTGAACAACTGATAGTGATCTTTTCAATAATTTGCCTTTTAACCCCTAACGTATCCTGTTAGTATTTATCGTATTGATTAGTTTACTTTTTTGTAAGTTTTAATTTACGATTTTGCTTTTTTGGATGGAATGAGAACGTGGCAGAGATAAGTGATTTAGCGCAGCTAAGAACAAGTATAGATGAATGCGATGCGCAACTGGTTGCCTTACTTGCAAAACGCAATGGTATTACCCAACAAATAGGCGCAATAAAACAACAAACTGGCGCGCCATTACATGCACCCGATCGAGAAGCAGATTTATTAGCTGCACGACGTCAAGAGGCTATTAATCAAGGTGTAAATCCTGATTTAGTCGAAGACATTCTCAGACGCATGATGCGTGAAGCTTATCAAAATCAACAAGCCAAATTAGCCTGTGCCGACCCACAATTATCGCCAATTGTTATTGTTGGTGGTGAAGGGGCAATGGGGCAGTTATTTGCAAAACAATTTCAGCGTTCGGGTTACGAAGTCAAAATTTTAGATAAAGCGCAGCAATCACAGGCAGCGGATATTCTAAAAGGTGCAAAACTGGTGATGATCAGTGTACCAATAAATGCTCTTGAAACAGTTGTTAACGCGCTTCCAAAGCTTGATGATGATTGTTTGCTGGTTGATATTACATCAGTTAAACAAGCACCATTAGCTGTGCTTAAAAAAGTACATAGTGGGCCAGTTGTTGGTTTACATCCAATGTTTGGACCTGATATTTCCCATTGGGTGAAACAAACCGTGGTGGTGTGTGAAGGGCGTAGTCATGAGGTGGCACAAGGGTTATTTAAACAGCTACAAATATGGGGTTGTCAGTTGGTTGAACTTGAGGCCAAAAAGCATGACGAAGCAATGCAAATTATTCAGGTTATGCGTCATTTAACCACCTTTGTGTACGGTCAGTTTTTAGCAAAACAGGGACACACACTCGCCGAGCTAAGAAGTTGTTCATCACCTATATATCAGTTAGAGCTAATGATGGTTGGCCGTTTATTTGCGCAATCGCCAGAGCTATACACCGATATTATGTTAGCGCAGTTTGACAATGTCGAAAGCTTATTGGCGCAGTATCAGTCTTTGTTTTCGCAAACGCTTGAAAAGCTAAAAGCAGGGGATAAGCCCGCATTAATTGATGCTTTTGCTGATGCAAAATCTTATTTCTCAGATTCAACGGCGCACTTTTTAACCCAAAGCCGTAGTTTATTAAATAAAGCGAATGATGCGAAAGTACTTGATTAAAAAGAATAGCTCCGTGAAAAGAAAAGGGCCGCTAGGCCCTTTTTTAATATTTTGTTAGCTTTCTACGCTCACAGCTTGTAAAGACTCGCTTTGGTAACAACCAAGTACACGAACATATTGAGTGTGCTGTTTGAGCTCCTCCAATGCATGCTTCACTTGGTTATCGATTAAGTTAGCCTCCAAGTCCACATAAAATACTTCTTCCCATGGGTTACCAGGAGTAGGTCGAGATTCTAGTTTCACTAAATTAATATTATGCTGTTTAAAAATCATTAACGCATCGGCAAGCGAACCGGCCTGCTGCTTGGTTGACATAATTAAGCTAGTTTTAGTAGGGATTTGAGTTGATACTTGCAGTGGTTTTCGGGCAACCACAATGAAGCGGCTGTGATTTTCTTTTTGATTGGCAAGATTCGCCTTGATCACTTCAAGGCCTACATTTTTCCCTGCTTGCGCAGAGCCGATTGCTGCGCTGTTCGGTGTTTCAAGAGCTGATTTTAATGCACTTGAGGTTGAATCGCAGGTTTCATGCTGAAGTTCGCCAAGGCCCTGTAAAAAGCGGCTACATTGGGCAAAGGGTTGCGGATGTGCAAAGACTTTAGTTAATTGGTTCAGCTCAGTTCCTGGGGCTGCTAATAAGCAATGCTCAACGCTATGAGTAACTTCACCGACAATAGAGACCTGTGCATGCTGCAGCAAATCAAATACTTCATTAATACTACCTGAGCTAGTGTTTTCGATAGGCAGTAAGCCAAAGTCGGCTTGACCTTTTTCTACTTTACCAGTGATTTCTTCAAATGAGGTACAACCAATTTCAACTAATTTACCCGGGCGACGGCTAAAATATTTATGACATGCAAGCTGACTATAAGAGCCTTGACCGCCTAAATACGTTACGCGATGGGTTTCGCTCAGTGCATCGGGGTTTAAATTCTTTTGAAGCATGGCTTGTTGATGCAATACGGAGTCTTCTAATATCGTTTGAAACACGTTGTTAACGTAGTAAGCGTCAAGCCCTAACGATTTGCCATAGCCAATAAGTTTTTCGAGCAAAGCCTGTTCACGGGCCTCATCACGAATGGGTTTATTATTTGCAATTTTATATTCAACTACGCCATGACTAATGCGGCGTCGCTTTGCTAGTAAAACAAGTAAATCGGAGTCGATTTCATTTATATCGTGCCTGAGAGTATCAAGTACATCGTTGCTCATTTGGTTTTCCTCATTCCAAAAATATCACTGATTTTGCAGTGAAAATAAAAAAGCCTCCCAGTTGGGAGGCTTTACTATTCGATTGATTTTATCTCACAAACAGGGAAGCCTCTTCTATATAAAGAAGCTAAAAAAAGAAAAAAAGGTGTGTGAGTAATTTATATTCATACCCTTAATGTATGAAGTGTCACTCCCAATGTCAACAAGCACTTACCTGACGCGGCTTTTTTACCTAATATGTGTACAAAAGGTGTTGTTTTTTAAAAGTTTATAAATAATTTATAATTCTGATTTAAGTTCTGGTATATTTCTATTACTTGAAAAAATAATAATTATAAATAAGGTTGGCTTTTTGTGTATCGACGCCCTCCATCTCGATTTGGCATAAACTCACTTAGTGTAAAGTTATCATTGTTGATCTCTGGTATCTGTTTAGTGGCTGGCATTTGTGCGGCTGCATTAATGCTCAAGTCAGAAGAAAAACAGCTTGTTTTTGAAGAGCATGAGGTATTAAAGCAATCAAATGAATTATTAATAAACCAGTTTAATAACCTGATAGCCACCAAAGTTAAAATAGCAGAGCAAGCTAATATTGTTGTTAGCGAGCAGTTATTTGAGGGACAGTTGTCATTTAAAAATAATACTGCACCGACAATGCAGCTCACCAATGATGGCTCAGTGCGCAGTGCATCACCGGATGGGCTATCAGCCGCGTTTATCCCTCAAACTGCATATTCTCCTTTTTATAAACAGCTAATTGCTGATTCTGAATCCCTTTGGAAAGTTATTTCTCCTACGTTAATTCAAGATTTCTATAATTTTTATCTTATAACTGAAGATAACTTTATTCGTGTCGCACCGCCAAACTGGGCGCTTAATGTGCCTGGAAATTATACATTTAACCAAAGTGATAGCTTCAATTATGCGAAGTCTTTAACTAACCCACAACGAGAGCCTCAATGGTCAAAAGTTTACTATGATGAAGTTTGGAATAAATGGGTAGTCAGTTTAATTGTTCCCATTTATCAAGATGATGAGTTTTTAGGGGTTACCGGTAGCGATATTTCACTAAACTCACTCATATCGCAATTACCCGTCGGTGGAAAGGAAAAACACTTAGTAGTGTTTGATAAACAAGGACAGCTATTAGCACATCCGAACTTAACCTCTGAAAATTATAAAGAGTACGGAGAGGCAGGCAAAAAGCTATTACCAGATGACTTTATTTCTCCAGAACTAAAGCGCGTTATTGATAACGCAGGGCAAATACAATTACCAGAATATGCCGATTCATTTTCATTAAATGATGAAGACTACATTATAAATATCCATAAAGTTGAAGGTGTAAACTGGTATGTGGGTGTATATAAAAAGCGCTCCTCAACGTTATCGGCATTGAAAGACTTAAAGCTTAAGTTTTTTGGCCTATTTATTCTGTATGCCATTTTAGTTGCTTTATTATTACACCAAGCACTTTACCAATTGGTATTAAGACGCTTACATTCATTGGTTTATGCAGTTACTAACTTTGGTAAAGGCCAGTTAGAGATTGAGTTTCCAAAAGAAAATAAAGATGAAATTGGTACGCTTAATGGTTCATTCAAAGATATGACCATTGAAATTCGCAAACTCATTGACGGCTTAAACCAGCGCATAATAGAAAAAGAAATCGCAGAGAAAGCTGCAAATCGCTTGTCTAAAGCGGTTGCGTTCTCGGGTACAGGGGTGGTGATCACCGATGAAAATTTTGTCATTGAATACGTTAATCCAAAAATGTTAGAGATGACTGATTTTGTCGAAAATGATTTCTTGCGTCAGCCATTACTGACAATTATTGCCAATGAAATGACCATGTTGGTAGAGGATATTGACATTGATTTGCGTAATCGTAATTACTGGCGAGGAGATACGCTTATTGAAGCGCAAAACAAGTCGCCAATATGGGTATCGCTTAGTGTGTCACCTATTCGAGAAGACGGTGGTAAAATAACCAGTTACGTGGCATCAGCGCAAGATATTTCGTTTGTGAAAGAAAGCCAACGAAAAATGGAACAGCTCGCTTACTTTGACACACTAACCGGGCTTGCTAACCGTACATTCTTTAGAATGCAGCTCAGGAAGTCGATGGCGCTTGCTGAGAGAGGGCGTTACTCGTTTGCTTTATTTTATTTTGATCTGGATGAATTTAAGCGTATTAACGATACTTTAGGTCATGATGCGGGTGATCAGCTGTTAGTTGAAGTGGCAACACGCTTAAAACAGCGCTTACGAGCAGAAGATACCATAGCCCGTTTAGGTGGGGATGAATTTGCTGTTTTACTCAGTGGTATTGAACATCAAAAAGAAGCATCTGAAGTCGCTGACACCATACAAAAAACCTTAAACCAGCCGATAAAACTTGGCAGCAATGAAGTAATTGTCAGTGCAAGTATTGGCATCACCTTAGCACCATTTGATAGCCTAGAAGAAGATCAGTTACTAAAGCATGCCGACTTAGCCATGTATGAGGCCAAAGCCAAAGGGCGTAACACTTTCCATTTTTATAGCCAAGATCTAAATGCGGCAGCTAATGAACGATTATTCCTAGAAAATGAATTGCGTCATGCGATTAAAGAAAAGCAACTCACGCTACATTACCAGCCACAAGTTGATTGTCGCGATAATAGCGTGGTGGGATATGAAGCATTACTTCGTTGGTTCCATCCTACGCAAGGGTTTATTCCTCCGACTAAGTTTATTCCGATAGCTGAGGCAACGGGTTTAATTGTAGAGCTCGGTAAATGGGTGCTACAACAAGCGTGTGAGTTTACGAAGCGACTAGAACAACAAGGTAGAGCAAGTAATATGTCGATCAATCTGTCAGCAAGACAGTTTAAAGACGCAAGCTTAGTGCCTATGCTGAAAAAAATAATTATAGAGACGCAGATTAATGCTAAAAGTCTGCATCTTGAATTAACCGAAAGCATGCTGATGGGGAATGTTGAAGCAGCTATTGATCAGTTACATCAACTTAAAAAGTTGGGTATCTCAATTTCTATTGATGACTTTGGTACGGGTTATTCTTCACTGAGTTACCTTAAGCGTTTCCCTGTCGATATTCTTAAAATTGACCGTTCGTTTGTCAAAGATATACCTGAGGATGATAACGACATGGAGATCACTGCGGCCATTATTGCTATGGCACAAAAGCTGAAGCTTGATGTAGTTGCCGAAGGGGTCGAAACAATCGAGCAAGTTGAGTTTTTACAAAATAATAATTGCTTTATTGTTCAAGGCTATTATTTTAGTAAGCCAGTGGCTGAGGATGATATTCCCGCATTATTTGATCAATTAGCAGCGCTAAAAATTATTAAATAAGCAAGAATTGCGGGTTAACCACCCGCAATTTTTACTTTAAATTTTAATCCCTCTAAAATCGCTTTTAATTTGTCGCGATCATCACCTTGTACTTCAATAACACCTTCTTTTACTGCGCCCCCTTGGCCCATCTTACTTTTTATTGTTTTTGCTAACTTTTTCAAATCATGCTGTTGTGGATCAAGACCAACAACCAGCATTACACCTTTACCTTTTCGGCCTTTGGTTTGACGTTCTATGCGAATTGACCCGTCTTTAAATAGTTTTACATCCAGTTCTTTTTCTGGCTTTGGCTGATCAATTCGCCCTGTTGCTGTTGAATACACTAAGTGACTATCACTCATAATTAACCTACTTAAGATTGAATATAATAATGCGGCAAATAATAACAAATTTGTGAAGCAAAGGCGTAATTTTTGCACCTAAGCTGAACACCTTTTAATGCCCCCAAAGATAAAGCAACCAGTTTAAATACCGCAATTATATCTATGAATAAAAGTGTTTAAAGATTTTAAAAAAGCGCTTTAAATTGGCTAGCACTATAAAAACATCCATGCTACTATTTCGGCATTATAGATGTATGGACGTCCAAATGGTTAATTCTTACTTAGAGTATGCTCAACTTAATGTTGAGCCACAGTTAATTCACGCTGAGCTAGAAAAGCTTGAGCAATACCTAAATAAAAATGCTGCACCAGCCGTGCGTTGGGAATACCAAATTCCTGAGCTAGGTGAAGGTGGGGCATGCAGTTTATTTGGTTACCTACAGGATGAGCCGTTTAAACTAAGCGATTATGTCAGCCAAAGTACGCAAACAACTGAAAAATTAGCGCAACTTCAATTGATTGTTGACTACGTCATTGAAAACACAAAGCTTGATTGGTACGGCATTTATCAGAATACCCACACCAATGAAGGGGAGCAGTTATTAAAGCTGGCTTATTTTGGTGCGCCGAGTCGTCCTTTATTTCCGCTTACTGCTGAATTTGCGACTGCCAGCAATAACGTTCAGGTAGCGTTTAGTGGTAAAGGACGCGTTATCAATAACGTTGAGCAATATTTGGCAGCAGGCGGTGAATATTACACCTGCGATCCGAAAGTAAAAGCAGAAGCCTGTTTACCGCTATTTAATGCACAACAGCAATGTATAGGTATTGTTGATGGTGAAGCTTTTAATACTGATTTTTTTGATAAAGCGACGCTCGCGTTATTAATAGCGTGCTGTATTAAAATTCCTCACTTTTTAGTGTAAATAACACTAGTCAATCAAGTGAGTTTTTATGTTAAGCTTAGCGCAACAGCTAACCCCTAAATAACGAAGAGATAGCCAATGTTCTCAGTATTAAAACCATTACCAACAGACCCTATTCTTGGCCTTATGGCGGCCTACAAGCAAGATACTAACCCAAATAAGATTGACTTAGGGGTTGGTGTATATAAAGACGAGCAGGGGAATACCCCGGTATTAAAGTCAGTAAAAAAAGCAGAAGCGTTTCGTTTAGAAAATGAAATGAGCAAATCTTACATTGGACTTGCTGGTAACTTAGATTACTGTCAACAAATGGAAAATCTTCTTCTTGGTGAGCACCCAGCATTATTAGCTAATCGCGTACGCACAGCACAAGCACCTGGTGGTACAGGCGCACTTCGTGTTGCAGCAGAATTTATTGTACGTTGTAATCCAGGCGCTACTGTATGGGTTACTAACCCAACGTGGGCTAACCACATTAGCTTATTTGAAGCTGCAGGCTTAACGGTAAAAGAATACCCATACTACGACTACGAAAACAAAGATTTATTGTTTGATGAAATGGTTGAAACACTAACACAGGTGCCTAAGGGCGATGTGGTGTTATTACATGCATGTTGTCACAACCCAAGTGGTATGGATTTAAACGAAACACAATGGAATACTATTGCTGAACTTGCAAAAGATGTGGGTTTTACGCCATTAATTGATATTGCATATCAAGGTTTTGGCTCTTCTTTAGAAGAAGATGCGAATGGTTTACGTATTTTAGCCAATGCGGTTGAAGAGTTGATCATTTGTTCATCATGTTCTAAAAACTTCGGCTTATACCGTGAGCGTATTGGTGCCTGTTCAATCATTGCAAAAGACAGTGCAACAGCTGATATTTCAAACTCGGTGTTATTAAGTGTGGTACGTAGCATTTATTCTATGCCGCCAGCGCATGGTGCAGACATTGTAAACACTATTTTAAGCAGCACAGAGTTAACGCAGCTATGGCACAGTGAACTTGATGAAATGCGTAACCGTATTAATGGGTTACGTAGTTTAATTAAAGACAGCCTGGCAGCGAAAGACATTGCTCAAGACTTCTCGTTTATTGACCGCCAACACGGTATGTTCTCTTTCTTAGGTATTAATAAAGAGCAAATCGAGCGCTTGCAAAAAGAATACGGTATTTACATTGTCGGTTCTAGCCGTGTTAATGTAGCAGGTATTAGCCAAGCAAATATCAACTACTTTGCTAACGCAGTTGCTGATGTTTGTAAGTAATCAGTAAGCAGCTTTGGCTTTTAAATAATAAAAAAACCGCACACTCGTTGCGGTTTTTTATTGTTTCTATAATGGCTTAAAGCCAGCGAATAGCACCTGAAATACGTTCATTATACATATCAACTGGTGAGCCAAGGCTTGCAATTAGCACGGTATCGGCCTGTTTGCCACGATTTATATGGCCAGCATAGCGAGAGTCATTAAAATCATCAGAGCCAATTTCAAAGATTTGATTATCGCTTGGCACAATAAACACGGTCATAGGCCCAAAGTCAGACTCAAACACTAAATGAATACCTTTCTCACCTTGAAAATCGCAAAAGTTAACATAAGTCACTTTGCCAGGTAAATCACTAATATGGCCGCCAAGTAAAGCCAGCTTTTCATTGACAGTTTGGATGCTAATTTGTTGAGTTTTATTTAACGCATAAATTTCATGGTAAACATGGGCTAGTGCATGCTCACCAGCCGTTTGATTAATACTTTGTTCTTCGCTAAACATAAACGCACTAACTGCAATCACAAACGAAGCTGCCAAAGCCAAATGCATTCGGTCGAACTTAAACCATGAGCGTGCACTAACCACGTTATCCTTTTGCTCAAGTTCATCTGTTCTGGCTTTTTCTTTTAACGAGGTGTTTAAAATAATTCGTTCAGCAAGATTGTCAGGTACAGTAATATCAAGCGCGTCGTCGAGTTGTTTATCGAATGCTTTGCTTTCATTTAAAAATTGTTGTCTGTCGGCACTGCTGTTTGCAAATTCCTGAAGCTCTTTGTCCAGCTCATTTGGCTGCGCAATCGTGCGGCGACGAAACTCAAGTTCATCCATTATTTTGATGCTCCTTTAAGTTGTTCATCATCACGGCTTAATGCCTCTTTAAGTTGATTTTTTGCTCGGAATAAACGTGTCATAACAGTATTTTTATTTAAGTTAAGAATGTCTGCAATTTCATCTCCGGTGCAGCCCATTACCACCTGTAGCAACAGCGGCTCCTTGTAGTCATCAGCCAATAAAGAAATTTGTCGCTGAATAACGGTTTGTTCCATTGCTGTATCTAAACTATGGCTGGTTTGATCCACCAATGTGTCGTTATCTACATCACTGTAATCAAATTGCTTGCGCTCAAAGCGTCTGGCATTCTCACGCCTTAATATGGTCAGCAACCATGGCTTAGCTGCTTTTTGGTCGAGTAACGAATCAAGCGAGCGCCATGCACGCAAAAAGGTTTCTTGCACTAAGTCATCAGCAATAGTCGGATCGTTACATAACCAGTAAGCAAAGCGATAGAGTTCCTTATGATAAACATGAACCAAGGCTTCATAGCGTTGTTGTTTTTCAGCCATATTAATTAAGACCCGATCATTCGATTTTTTATTTCCAAACATAAGCACTTTTTAATTAAAATTATTATAGGCCAAAAAAGTAACTAAGATTCTTATTAAGAATATAGCTCTTTTAACGCAGATGATGACTTAGCTGTGTGCGATTGATGTTTTTTTAATAAACTAACAATCGCTTCTAAATCAGTGCTAGCCGATTGGTTACCGTACAACTGTGCTTGTAAATTATTTACCTGCGCAGTGAACTGCGAGTTGTTTATCATAGCGCATAAATGGGTGAGAGCTCCTACCTTTTTATCTGTTCGAGTTAGCGCGTATAGATTAAGTGCATCGTAAAATGCTTTATTATCATGGCTTTTAGCAAGTATTTGCAGTGTTTTTAAATCTGCTTGCTGATTGCCTCTATGATTTGCTTGCGTCGTTTGTTGCACTTCTTTAGCTGAGCGTTTCATAAAGTAAAGAACCAGGGTCACAATCCATAATATGTAACCTAATACGGCTACAATAATAAGCCATAGAGGCGTACTAGTGTGGCGTTGCACGCTGAGCGCTTGCTGCGTTGGCTCTGCATCCGTGTTGTTTAAAGTACTTTCAACGGGTGTATTTAGTGAGTTTGCTGGCGCTGTGGTACTTGGTGTTACCGTAATTGTGCGTTCTGGTAAAGTTGCGTAACTAATTCGGTTCATTTTGGTGTTATACCAAGGCAGGGTAATTTCAGGCAATGTATAAGTGCCTGGTGTTTGTGGTAGTAGCGCAAATGAGGCGCTTTGCTGTGATACCACTCGACCATCGCGTACTGCATTATTAGTCTCTTTTTCATCTGGGTAGCTGCGAATACCATTTATAGTAGGCATATCAATTTCGGGTAGTTGCTCCTTAGTAACCCCTAATGCGGTAAGCATAATAGTGCGTGTTATTGGCGTGCCGGCCTCAACGGTATTATCGTCTGGTTGCCATTGCTCGGTTAGACTTACTAATTCACTGGGTAACCAATCACCTTGATAATTCTCAGGGATGGGTTTGATTTCAATCTGTTGTTCATCGCCAAGTGCCGACACCTCTAGTTGGCGATAGTTTTGTTGAACACGCCCTTGAAAAACCGGTGCTTCAATGGTGTATGCACCACTTTTTTGCGGCTGAATTAAATAATTACGGGTGATCACTAAATAACGTTTACCGTTAACCAGTTCATAATCTTCACTTTGCTTACCTAGCTGGGTGAGTTGAGCATCTTCCATGCTTGGCGTGCTTAAGCTGCCATCAAGTAGCTCTTTAGCTAAGTAAAGTTTAATGGTGTAAACGCCAGCCTCTTGCACAAATAAGCTGTTATTTGTAAGCGAGCTTTTTAAAAATATATCATCATTTTTGCCCGCATCGCTGCTTCGCTCTTTAACCGACAAGTTTATCGGTTGAGAGCTGAGCCCTGCAACACTAAAAGAAGGAATTGTGTATTCGCCGGCTTTGCGAGTCATTAACTTAACAGACCACGATGTTTGTTTTTTAATGCTACCGTTAATAATGTTGGTGCGGCTACTTAAGCTCATAGGGCCGACTACGAAATCCTTTAACAGCGCTGAAGTATCGGGTTGTTGCCCTTTGATTGAATCATCAACGCTAATATTGAGCATAAAAAACTCACCTGCCAGTACCGGGTTTTTATCTACGCTTGCCTCTAATGAAGTGGCGGCCATTAATGGCATGGCAGTTAATAGCAATAAACAGCAAAATAATCGCATTACCATGATTTTTCTACTCCTGTTGGACGGCGTTGATATTGTCTTTTTTGGGCTTCTAATTGCATTTTGTTTCTTAATAAAATAGCGGGATCGTCGGGCACTTTTCTTAGTAACTGATTTAGTTGTTGTGCTTTCTCTTTTTCTTCATTAGTGAGTTCAGCCGCCTTTGCTTGCATAGCTTGTTGTTGTGCTTGCTGCTTCTGCTCATCTGATGGCGGTTGCTCATTCATTTGATTGGGTTGACTCTGTTGCTCGTCTTGCTGAGGCTTACTATCGTCGTCTTTGTTCTCGTCTTGTTGGTTTTGTGATTGAGCTTGCATGTCAGGCTGATTTTGTTCATCTGACTGCTCGCCAGATTGGCTTTGTTGATCTTTTGATTGCTCCGAGGGCTCACCCGATTGCTGCTCTTCACTGTTTTGACTGTTATCTTCGCTTTTATCTGCGTTATTTTTATCGCCATTTTTTTGCTGATCTTGTTTTGATTTATCTGCATCATCTTGACTTTGATCATCTTGATTTTGCGAATCATTACCTTGTTGGTTTTCTTGATCTTGCTGTTGCTTAAGTAACTGCTCAACTAACGCTTGGTTATCGGCTGCTTTGGTAAAATCAGACTGCAGTGATTGCGCTTGTTTGTAAGCGTTTATAGCAGCCTCCAATTGTCCGGCTTTAGCCAGTGCATTACCGTAATTGTAATAACCAGTAGCTGATTTATCTTGACTAAATTCGTTCAGAGCGCCTTCAAACTGACCTTGCTGATAAAGTGCAGCGCCTTTGAGAGCGTTGGACTTCGCTTGCGCTGCTTGTTGGTACTCTTGGTTGTTGTAAGCTTCTAATGCACGTTGATCGGTATTTTTAAATAGCGTTGGTAACTCTACTGCATGGGCATTTTGCTGAGGTAAAAAGCTTAGCAATAGCACCGCACCAATAAACGCAGAGCGCCTAAATAAGTATAGAGCTAAGGGCAGCAAAATAAGCAAGCCATAAATGCCAACATCGATTCGCCACAAGGCTAAATTTGGTTTTTCACTTTTTAGTATTTCACTGTTTGCTTGCGGTGAAAAAATGGCAATATCGCTATTACTTGGCTGATAATTAGCGTATTGGCCGCCACTATTCTTTGCTAGTCCTTTGAGTAAAGAACCATTGAGTGTAGGCACTACAATTTGGCCGTAATTATCTTTTAAAAATCCGCCTTCAGGTAACTTTATTGGTGCACCTTGCTCAGTGCCAATACCGTAAATATTAAGTCGATACTGGCTACTGTTAGTAAAGCCACTTATATCACTTTGCTGTTGTTGTTCAATACCATCGGTGATCAAAATAATATCACCATCTAGGTAGCCTGCTTGAGTGAGCAGCTCTTGCGCCATGTCTAAACCTGCCAGCACGTTGGAGCCTTTATCAGGCATAATCTCAGGGCTCAAACTAGGAATAAGATTAGCAAGGGTGGTTGCATCATTGGTCAGTGGAGAAATGGTATAGGCAGTGCCTGCGTAGGCTACTAATGCAGTATCACCTTCTTTAAATAACTCAATCATATCGAGGGCTTTAAAGCGAGATTGCATTAATCGATTAGGAGCAATGTCGGTGCTATACATAGAGTACGACATATCCATTACAATAACGCGGGCACTTTTGCTTTGAAATACAGGGACTTGTTTTTCCTCAAAACTTGGGCCTGCACTAAATATAATGGCTAAACTGCAAAATAACGCAACTAGCCACAGCGGCTGACGAGCCTGATTATTTGATTCACTCATAACAAATTGTGCTAAATGTGGCGCAATGAGTGGCGCCGATTGGGCTTTTTTCTTTTTAAGCATGGCAATAAAAAACAGCCCTAGCGCAGGGAGTAGCAGCCATAAAATAGCGGGGCGAATAAACTCAAAATCCATTAGCTTGGCTCCTTCAATGCACGTACTGTTTTTAAAAATGCCATTGCACTTATTAATAGAATGGCCAGTAATAACGGATAATAAAACAAGGCTGTTTGCGGGCGAAAGGTCTGCTCATCGGCACTAATTGGCTCGAGTTTATCAAGCTCTGCATAGATCTGTTGCAACCCAGCGACATCTTTGGCTCTAAAGTACAGACCCCCTGTTTGTTCGGCAATATTTTTCAGTAAACTCTCATCTAAATTGCTGCCCCCAGAGCTCATATTAAATAAACTAAAGCCACGAGGGTTATCTGAGCCGACTCCGATGGTGTACACTTTTATGCCTTCTTCACGAGCTAGTAATAGGGCATCTTCGGGGTCAAGGTTTCCTGCGGTGTTTTGTCCATCTGTTAGTAACACTACAATGCGATTACTTTCTTTTTTACTAGCAAAGCGTTTAACCGATAAACCTAAAGCGTCACCAATAGCCGTGGCACGTCCTACTAGGCCAATTTGTGCTTCAGTAAGCATTTTGCTGACGGTTTTTACATCACGGGTGAGAGGTGTTTGCAAAAACGCTGTATCACCAAACAATATTAGCCCAAGTCTGTCGCCTTGACGCTGCTCTATAAAATCGCTAAGCACTGCTTTAACCATAGTTAAACGGTCAACATATTGGCCATTATAAGCCATGTCTTGTTCTGTCATTGAGCCGGATAAATCCACAGCGAGCATAATGTCGCGACCTTCATTAGGCAGCGATATAGGCTCATCTAACCAAGTAGGGTTAGCCGATGCTGTTACTAATAATGCCCATAGCAACCATTCAAGAGTGTTTAACTTACGTGCACTGGGCTCTACATGTTGATTATTTAAATTATGCGATGCAAAACTAGGGATGCGTAAACGTGTCGTTGCATTACTTGCTGCGGGTTTTAATAGCAGTAACGTTAAAGGAAGCGGCAATAATAAAAACAGCCATGGCCAGCTAAATTCAAACATGCAGTGGCTCCTTTAGCTTAAATTGTTTAATAGCTTGGCGAAACTTATCACTGAGTGCCGGTGGTGTTTGTGCTGTGCTATATAGGCTTGAAATTTCATCTTCATTAAAACCAATTGCAGCAAGTTGACTTAGGGTTTTACACCAGTTAGCTGTGGATTGCGCTGCTAAGCGTGGATCGTAATAGGTGATCACTAAACGCTTTAAAATAATATGCAATTGCTGCGCTGATTGTTGTTGATTAGCTAATTTAATCGCATTACGTTTTGGTTTTTTAAATTGATAGTTTTTGTACATAATTATAATTAAGCCACACACTAAGCACAGTGCAATGCTAATAACTACCCACCAAGCAGGGGCTAACGGCCACCAGTCAACGTGAGAGGGAGCAATAATATCGTGAAGGCCATCAAGTGGAGAGGTTTGCATGATTTATCTTCTCACTAATTGCAGTTCCAGCGTAGTGGCTGCATCGAATGATAATAGGTTAAGCCCAGATTTTGTTAAACGATTAATACGCGCGCTAAATGCTTGCTCGGCATTTTTGGCAAATCGTTCTCTAAAACTGTTATCCATCAAAGGGAGGGCAAACTGCTGATTATTAGCACTTACCGTAACCGCTTGTTGGAAAGCAGGTAACTTATGCTCGAAGGGGTCGCTAATATGGCAGCCTATTAACTCACAGTGCCGCGCAAGTAATTCGAGTTGTTTAAAGCTGGCGTCATCTAAGGCGTTAAAATCGGATACGATATAAACCAAACTACCGGGTTTAGCTAAGTGATTTAAACGCTTAAGGTTGTCACTAAAGTTATTACTGGCAGGTTTATCAATATTTTCAAGTGCCTGCTGATGGGCGTCGCATAAATTATGACACAGCTTTAACACGGCCTTTTCACGGGCACTAGGTTTAAGCTCTAAATGCGAGTGCTGATTAAACACAACACCGCCAATTCTATCGCCACGTTGGCAAGCAGACCACGCAACCAAGGCACTAATATGTGCAGCTTGCACCGACTTTAATAATAATTGAGAGCCAAATAACATGGAGTTTGAAAAGTCAGTAAATACAAATACCGGGCGTTCTTTTTCTTCTTGAAAAAGTTTGGTGTGGGTTTCACCGGTACGAGCCGTGACCCGCCAATCAATAGAGCGTATGTCATCACCGTGTTGGTAATGGCGCACTTCGGCAAACTCCATGCCACGGCCTTTATGCGGCGCTAGATATTGCCCCGCTAAGGTATTTTTTATTCTAACTTTAGGTGCCAGCTCAAGCAGTTGCGCTTTTGCTTTATAATACATCAGCTCTTTAAGCGATAAATTAACACCATGGCTATGACTTAATTTAAGCCATGCCTGAGAATCAAAGTGTGTTTGCATAACTTAAGGTACAGCTACTAGTTCAACAATACGGCTAATAACCTGATCTTTTGTAATACCATCGGCCTGTGCTTCGTAACTTAAAATAATACGATGGCGTAATACATTATGTACCACAGCTTGAATATCGTCAGGCGATACAAAATCACGACCACTTAACCACGCATGAGCGCGGGCACATTTATCCAAAGCAATCGTGGCACGTGGGCTGGCGCCGTATTCAATCCAGCGGCCAAGTTGCTCATCTAAGTTTGCGCCTTCTCGAGTAGCAATAATCAACTGAACTAAGTATTGCTCTAGTGGCTCTGCTAAATACAGACCCAAAATCGCTTTTCTAGCGGCAAACAGCTCTGCTTGCGAAATTTGCTCAAGCACTGGGGCTTCATCATTAAGTGCTTCACCACGGGTTAGGCGTAAAATATCAAGCTCGTGCTCAGCCCCTGGATAATTAATACTTAAATGTAATAAAAAACGGTCTAATTGCGCCTCAGGTAGTGGGTAGGTCCCTTCTTGCTCAAGCGGATTTTGTGTTGCCATCACTAAAAACAGGTCACTAAGTGGATACGTATTTTTGCCCACAGTAACTTGGCGCTCGGCCATTGCTTCTAATAAAGCTGACTGTACTTTTGCTGGTGCTCGGTTTATTTCATCCGCTAATATGAGGTTATGAAATAAAGGGCCTTTTTCAAACACAAACTCACTGGTTTGTTGACGATAAATATCAGTGCCGGTTACATCGGCAGGTAATAAGTCTGGGGTAAACTGAACACGCTGAAACGAGCCTTCAATACCTTTTGCTAAAGCATTAACCGCTCGCGTTTTTGCAAGCCCCGGAGGGCCTTCAACAAGTAAATGACCATCGGCTAATATAGCAATTAAGAGTGCTTGAGTGAGCGCTGGCTGGCCAATAATTTGGGTGTCTAAATACGTTTTTAAGTTTGAAAATGCGTTAGCTGCCATAATAAGTGGACTGTCCTCGTCAGCTTAAATAATACCTAAAGTGGTTAGGTAACAAATACTGAGCTAGTTATAAGGTTTATAAGTGGATAACTCAAGAGTTAGACTGATTTTTTGAAAATAGTTCGTTATTTTTTAACGCTTTTTAGCCTAACACAAAACTTTGTAAAACCTGCTAAAAAAGCCTATTGTATTACCCTTACACAATGTATGTAGTGATTTACAATGGCGCTTTATGATTAATTTACGTTTATCTATTGGCTTTATCACACGGGTTGTTTAGAATCGAGGAAAACATACAGGTCTGACCTGTCAGCGGGAGAGAATAATAAATGTCTGAGCAAAACATAC